>PMHI01000222.1:2440-16810 GCA_003156615.1 Acidobacteriaceae bacterium
CAGGATGCGGTCCTGGCGATAGAGCTTGCCCGCCGTGCCCACCGTCACGCCGCCGGCAGTTTCGGAGAAGATCCCTTCGGTTTCAGCCAGCAGACGGATCGAATCGATCACGTCGGGGTCGCTCACGTCCTCGCTCCATCCCCCGCTGTGCTTGATGGCTTTGATCGCATAATGGCCGTCGGCGGGATTGCCNNGCCGGTCTTCACCGCCGTCGAAATCGGAGAGCAACCCGTAGCCTGCGCCCCGAAGAACTTCACCGGCTTCTCCTCGACCAGCCCGAGCTTGATCAACTCATCGAACGCCTTCTTGATCTTGACAATCAACGAACCGCCTGCCATGGGAACCACCACATTGTCGGGCAGACGCCAGCCCAGCTGCTCGGCGATTTCGAAGCCCACAGTCTTCGATCCTTCGGCGTAGTAGGGCCGCAGGTTCACGTTGACGAAGCCCCAGCGCCGCTCTTCGGCAATCTGCGAGCACAGACGATTCACCTGATCGTAGTTACCCGCGATGCGCACGACGTTCGCGCCGAAGACCTGCGTGCCGAGAATTTTTGCAGGCTCGAGATCGGAAGGGATGAAAATCCAGGCCTTTAGACCCAGACGCGCCGCATGCGCCGCCACGGCGTTGGCCAGGTTTCCGGTGGACGAGCACGCGACCGTGTCAAAGCCGAAGGCGTGGGTTTGGGCGAGCGCTACGGCCACCACGCGATCTTTGAAGCTCAGCGTAGGCAGGCAGACGGCGTCGTTCTTCAAGTAGAGATTCTGCGCGGCGGTCTTGGCATCGTTCGTACCGGCTAGACGCGCCGCCAACCGCGGTGCCGGGAGGAGAGGCGTGAACCCGATCGGCAGCCGCGGCTCGAAACCCGCGGGCAGCGGCAGCAATTCGGCATAGCGCCACATGTTCGGCGGCCGTTGCGCGATGTGCTGGCGGCTGGACCTCTGCTGGTCAATGGATCCCTCACCCAGCAGGTACCGGATCCAGTCGTAGTCGTAAGTAACTTCCAGAGGAGAGAAACATTCGTCGCAGATCGAGCGGGGCTGGTTTCCCCAGCTTCGGCCGCATTCCCGGCAGCGCAATTCGTAATGAGCCATAGAGCTACTCGCTTTCTTATCTCTTGCAGCAGCGAATAGCTGAGGACGAGCCGGGAAAAAGTGCCTTAAAAAATAATGGCCTCTTTTTCCAGGAAATAAGGAAAAGAGGCTATCGGAATGCAATACTGCTCGCATCCGAATCTCATGTTCCCCGTTTCCGGGCGGGAGTTGGCACCTGGCGGTCGGGATATATGATCCCGATCCGGTTGCCGTGGCGTCACAGGGCTCGTCCCTCAGCCACTCTGCATGAAATTCAGGCTTGCCCCGAAGAGCAAACTTGTCCCTACAATCCTACACGGCCAGGCGGGGTCCGTCAACACGCAATTCGAATCCCAGGCAATCTAACCGATGATGGAGAAACTGCCGACGAGGTCCGAGACTCGCAGTCTTTACCGGTTGTACTGATTCCTCTTCTTCTCTGCGTGCAGCTCCAGCCCAAGCTGAATCAGTCGGTCGATCAAATCCGCATACTCCATCCCCGACGCCGCCCACAGCTTGGGATACATGCTGATCTCCGTGAATCCCGGCATGGTGTTGATCTCGTTCACGTAAATCTTCCGGGTCTTGTTCCCGGAACCAGGCTCCATGAGAAAATCCACGCGCGCCAGTCCGGAGCAGTCCACGGCTTTGAAAGACCGCACCGCCAGTTCCTGAACTTTCTGCGTTTCCGCCTTGGTGAGTTTTGCCGGGATGATCAGCTCGGAACCTTCGTCGAGATACTTGGCGTTGTAATCGTAGAACTCCTTCACCGGAATAATTTCACCGGGGATCGAGGCAACCGGCTCGTCATTGCCCAGCACCGCGCACTCGATCTCGCGCGCTTTATTCTTCTTTCCGCCCACGCCCTGCTCGATGACAATCTTGCGATCGAACCTCGCCGCTTCCTCAATGGCGGGCCCGAGTTCCTTGCGCTCGTGCGCCTTGCTGATCCCGACCGACGATCCCAGGTTCGCCGGCTTCACAAAGACGGGATACCTCAGCTTGCTCTCCACGAACTTCTGAACCTTCCTCGGTTCGCTCTCCCAGGCACTGCGCAGAATCGTGACATGTTTCACGATAGGCAGTCGAGCGGCAAGAAACAAGGACTTCATAATGTCCTTGTCCATGCCCGCAGCCGAGCCCAGCACGCCCGCACCCACATAGGGGATGTCAGCCAGTTCGAGTAGACCCTGAATGGTTCCGTCTTCGCCGAAGGTGCCGTGCAGCACGGGAAAGATCACATCGACGTTGATGGCGCGGTCGCTGGCACGGCGCGTGAGTGCGGCGTCGGTCTGAAAAGGGACGAACCCGCTCTGCCGCTGCACTGGCTCCGGCGGCACCACCACGGATTCTCCGCGGGCCAGCACCGCCGCAGCCGGGGTGGTTTCAGGATCGCCCGCGCGCAGGTGACGCGGTTCGAGCACCAGCTTGCCCTGCAGCAGGTTCTCGGCGTCATCCGCAGTCAGCCAGCGACCGTCTTTCGTGATGCCGATGGGCACGACCTCGTACCGGTCTTTGTCGATAGCTTTTAGAACCGAGGCGGCCGAGAGTAGCGAAATTTCATGCTCCCCGCTACGACCGCCAAAAAGAATGCCGACCCGCAGCCTTTTCATAATCTTTCAGTCTGGACGCGGTGGAGTCTTCCGTCAATCCCCCCAAGAACATCCCCCGGCACTGCTAGAATCTTCTCCGGCTATGACCCTGATCAAGCTGATCGCCTTCGACATCGCCGGAACCATCATCGAGGACCACGGGGAAGTGGTCAGCGCTTTCTCTGCAGCTTTCGAAAAAAGCGGCATCCCGTTTACCGAAGCCGAGCTAAAACGGTGGAAAGGAGCGTCGAAGCGCGAGACCATCCGTTACTTCGTCGAGCACCTCGGTCCGAATCCCGAACCAGCGGAAAAGGTCGAGACCGTCTACCGCTGCTTCCGTGCGGAACTGGAGAGCCTCTATGCGCGACGCATGAACCCGATCCCGGGTTCGGCGGCGGCTTTTGCATGGTGCCGGGACCACGGCATTCGGATGGCCACCACGACCGGCTTCTATCGGGAGCTGAGCGATCTGATTCTCGAAAAGATGGGATGGCGGGATCTATTCGCGGCCAATATTTCCAGCAGCGACGTGCGCCAAGGCCGCCCCGCGCCATTTATGATCTTTCGCGCGATGGAAGCGAGTGGCGTCGAGAACGTTCACCAGGTCATCAACGTCGGAGACACTCCGCTTGATCTTCAGTCCGGCAGGAATGCGGGTGTGCGGGGGGTCATTGGTGTCCTGACGGGCGCGCACGATCAGGAAACCTTGCGGCGGGAACCNNCCAAACGCCGAGAGCGCCAACTCCACCGCCAGGTCCGCGGTCCGGTTGTGCTCGTCGATCACGGGATTCACTTCGACGATCTCGAAGCTCAACATGCGTCCGTGGTCGGCAATGATTTCCATCGCCAGATGAGCTTCGCGATAAGTAGCACCGCCGCGCACCGGGGTGCCGACGCCGGGCGCGTCCTCGGGATCGATCCAGTCCATATCAAGCGAAATATGATAGCCCGCGGTCCCGCGTCCGGCCATGCGCAAGGCTTCTTCCATCACCGTACGCATGCCGCGCTCATCGATGTCGCGCATGGTAAAAACCCCGATGCCGGTGCGGCGCACATTTTCCTTTTCAACCGCGTCAATGTCGCGCACTCCAACCAGCACGCAGTTTTCCGGCTTCACCTTGGGAGAAAAGTCGAAGATGTTCGACAGTTCTGCCGGCCCCAGCCCCATCAGCGCGGCCAGCGGCATCCCATGCACGTTGCCGCTCGGCGAAGAATCAGGCGTGTTGATGTCGGTGTGGGCATCGATCCAGATGAGCCCGATCCGCTGGTTCTGGCGGCGATAGAATTCCGCCACGCCCGATACCGTGCCCGCGGCCATCGAATGATCTCCGCCAAGAGCCAACGGAATTTTCCCCGCTTCGAGCGTCTTGACAACCAGTTCGGCGTGCTTGGTGCAGGTCGAGGTGATTTCCTTCAAATACTTGGCATGAGCGTCGCCTTCTTTTTTCTGTTCGGGGATGGCCACGGCAACGTTGCCCCCGTCTTCCACTTCGTGCCCCAGGGCTTCCAGCCGCGCCTCCAGCCCTGCCACTCGGACGGCGGAAGGCCCCATGTCGACGCCACGCCGGGACTGGCCCAGATCAAGCGGCACGCCGATCACTCGAATCGCCCTAGGGACGATGTTGGTCGTGCTTATCGTTGTGGTCATAGAACTTGGTCATGGTGTAATCCGGTAATCTGGCAATAGTGCAGCGAAGACGCGGGGTTTCTGGTTCTTAACGAACCCAATTACAAAATTGCCCCATCACTCATTTTTCTTCATGGGTACAGCCGATGCAGCATCCGCGGGAACGGGATCGTCTCCCGCACATGCTCCAGCCCGCAAATCCAGGCCACGGCACGCTCAATACCCATGCCGAAACCGCTGTGCGGCACGCTGCCAAACTTGCGCAGATCCAGGTACCACTTGAAGGCTTCTTCCGGCAATCCGTGCTCGTGAATGCGCTCGACCAGCAACTCGTGCGAAGCCATACGCTGCGAGCCCCCAATGATTTCGCCGTAGCCTTCCGGCGCCAGCACATCAACGCACAGAGCCAACTCCGGCCGTTGCGGATCCGGTTCCATGTAGAAGGCCTTGACCTTCGCCGGGTAGCGATGCACCATCACCGGCTTGTCGAATTGCGCCGATAGATAGGTTTCATCGGGTGAGCCCAAATCGCCGCCCCACTCGAACTTCGCTTCCAGCGCGCCTTTGGCGTGGCCAGCCTGCAGATTCTTCACTGCATCGTCATAACTGATTCTCGGAAAAGGCGGTTCAATCTTTTCGAGCTTCAAGATATCGCGCCCAATCGCCTCGAGGTCCGGCCGCCGCCGCTCCAGGCAGCGCTTAACCACGAAAGTGATGAATCCCTCGGCCAGATCCATCAGGTCATCGAGCTCAGCATACGCAACTTCCGGCTCGACCATCCAGAATTCAGTGAGGTGACGGCGCGTCTTCGATTTTTCCGCGCGAAACGTTGGACCAAACGAATAAACCTTGCCCAGCGCCATCGCTGTAGCTTCGATGTAAAGCTGGCCGGACTGCGTCAGGTAGGCCTGCTCTTCGAAATAATCGACGGGGAAAAGGGTGCTCGTGCCCTCGCAGGCAGCCGGAGTAAGAATCGGCGGATCCGTAAGCGTGAAGCCACGGTCGTCGAAAAAATCGCGCACTGCCTTAATAATCTCTGCGCGCACTCGCAGAATCGAGGCCTGCCGCTGCGACCGCACCCACAGGTGCCGATGCTCCATCAGGAACTCCACCCCATGCTCTTTGGGGGTGATGGGATAGGGATCGGACTCCGGCACGCGCTGCACCACCTGCACGTTCGCCACATCGAGTTCGTAGCCGCCNNGAAACTGCGGAAACAGCAGCTTGCCGCTCGCGCGCAGGTTATAGAGCCAGCCGCGGAGGGTAACCGACTGTCCTTCGTGTTTCCCAACTTCTGCAATGGTAGTTACGGGTGAAGACATAATCTGATTTGGTAGTTTAGTAGTCGGGTCATTGAGTAGTTTAAATCCTCCGGCCGCGGGGCTTTCAAATCATCCGATTACCAAATTACCCAATTGCTAAATTCCCTCCAGCTTTTCGAACGTCGCCTCGAGCTTCTCCAGTGGATTTAGCTTCCCATCGCCTTCCAGTTCCAGCATCAAGGCCGGCGTCTGGGGCGCTGAGCGCAACAGTTCCATCGCTTCTTTCCAATCGATCGTTCCCTGCCCCGGCCACAGGTGCGAATCGTGGAATTTGTCATTGTCGTGAACATGCGTCGAGCACACCAGTTTCCGTACGATCTCGAAGGCCTCACGCACCGAACTCATCATGTGCGCGTGCCCGAAATCGAAACAAATCCCCACATCGTCAAAGTGGGCGGTCTGAATCATCTCCACCAATCTCTCCGGCGTGGAAAGTTCGTTGGGAATGTTTTCCAGCAGAATACGCACGCCCAGCGGCTTGGCAAACGCGCGCAGGTGCTCGATCGAGGTCATCGCCGATTCGAACTTCTTCTCGCTGAAGCTCTCCGTCGGCAGTCCCAGATGCTGCACCAGAAAGCGAAACGGAATCTGCTCCGCGATTTCGAGCGCCCGCTTCACCTCATCCATCGCCTCCACCAGTCCCGCGCGGTCGGTCGACGCCAGGTTCATCGGGGCCGCTCCGGCTCGTCCCCATTCGTAATCGGCATAGAGCGGTGAATGTAGGGAATACAAGGGAATCCCGCTCCCGCGAAACCATTCGGCAATCTCTTTGACGTGGGCCTTGCGGTTGGCATAGTCGAGGTGTTGCCGCGCGGCGAAAATCTCAATCGCCTGCACTCCGTTGCGAGTCAGGCCGTCCAGAATTCCCGGATGCAGCCGCTCCTTTACGTACAGATACGTCGATACCGCTTTCAACATGATCGTCCTTGAAGAATGGTGGATCGATGATTGCTGATGGTTGATGAGAACCTGTGAAACTCAGCGGCGGATTTTCAATCAACCATCAACCATGTTCTAGTACCCCACTGCCTTTCCGTCGTACCGGTAATCACTGGCGCCCAGTCTCTCGCCAGTTTTCGCATCGATGGCGATGCACTCCGCATCGCTCCAATAGGAGCCCGCATCTGAGCCCTGGCGCAGGCCGAACTGCACGTGGTGTCCCATCTTCTCGAGCGCTTCGACCGTATCCGGCGAAAACCAGCGCTCCACGTTCAACACGTCCGGCAACCACTGGTTGTGAAAGCGCGGAGCATCTACCGCCTCCTGAATATTCATCCTGTACTCCACCACCCCCATCAATACATTGGCCACAGTCGTGATGATTTTCGAGCTCCCGGGCGAACCCAGCACCAGAAATGTCTTACCGTCCCGTACCACGATGGTCGGTGTCATCGACGACAACGGCCGTTTCCCCGGCCCAATGGCATTGGCCGCGCCCTGAATCAATCCGTCAGAATTCGGCACCCCCGGCTTGGCTGAGAAATCATCCATCTCGTCGTTCAACAAGAAACCCAGGCCGTCCGCTGTAACCCGCGATCCAAACCAGTCATTGATGGTCGTCGTAACCGCAACCGCGTTTCCCTCTGCGTCTACCACCGAGTAGTGCGTGGTGTGCGGCGACTCATGATTCTCGAGCGGCTGAGGATGAGCAGCAGCATATTGCTCGAGCTCGCTGAAAATCGCAGGTCGCTTCAGTTGGTTGCTCGCGCTGGCGTGGTCCGCATCGATCGATTCGCGCCAAGCCGCGGCGTATTTCTTGTCGATGAGTTGCGCCACGGGAATCTTTGAGAAGTCAGGATCTCCCATGAATTCCGCCCGATCGAAAAACGCCCGCCGGAATGCCTCTGTCGTGAAGTGAATCGACTGTGCCGACCGGTCGCCGAGTTTGCCGAGATCGTATCCTTCCAGGATATTCAGCGATTCAATCAGCACCGTGCCCCCGGAAGACGGCGGCGGCGCGCTGATGATTTCATATCCTCGATAGGTCCCACGAACCGGCTCGCGTTCTTTCACTTCATAGCGCGACAGATCCTCAGCCGTGATCAGTCCTCCGCCTTTTTGCAGCGCTGCCGCCAGTTCCCGAGCCAGCGCTCCGTGATAAAAGTCATCCGGCTTGGCGGCAATCCGCTCGAGTGTCCGTGCCAGGTCAGGCTGGCGGAACATCTCGCCCGGCTGGTAGAAGTTGCCGTCGCGCTGGAAGATTCGCCGCGACTCGGCGAACTTGCCCAGATATTTGTCACCCTCGAAATCGCGAGCTTGGTCCCAACTCAACGCATAACCTTCGCGCGCCAGCCGGATGGCCGGCGCCATCACCTGCCTCAGCGTCAGCTTGCCGTATTTCTGCTCGGCGTAAACCATGCCCGCCACCGATCCCGGCACACCGATCGCCTTGTACCCGTACTCGCTAGCGCCCTCGATCACGTTGCCCTGGGCATCGAGATACAGGTCGGCCTTCGCCGCCGCCGGGGCCTTCTCGCGGTAGTCGAGGAAATGCACTTTGCCATCGGCCATGCGCACCAGCATGAAGCCGCCGCCGCCCAGATTTCCCGCCGGTGGATGCACCACCGCCAGCGCGAATCCCGTAGCCACCGCGGCATCGATTGCATTGCCCCCAGCCTGCATGATCTCGACACCGGCCCGCGAGGCCAATTCGTGGACGCTGACCACCATGCCATGCCGGGCGTGCACCGGCTCCGTGGAAGCGTCCACGAAAGGCGCGCTCAATATCATCACAGCCGCCATCAGCAGCAGAATCAATGATTTGTGTCGGAGTTGCATGAAGATCGAAGGTGTCCAGGAATGGGCGGACTCTTGAGGCTAGCCGACGGCGGCAAGCAGAGTCAAATCAGGAAGGGTTCCGGTGTGGGGCCGGGAGCCCTCGCCCGCCAACTCCATCCCGAAGCAAAATCTCAAATCCTCTTCGTCTTCTTCCGGTACGAATGCTTCGAGGGCACTTTCTTCTTACTGAGCTTCTTTGGAACCCTCGCCGCCACCATCTCATAGGACTGCCGAATCAAGTCCCGCAACTCGTTCCACCGCACCGCATCCAACCGGTCCAGCATCACCCACTTGTAGCGCCCCACATACGGCGCCGGATGAATGTCCTCGCGCTCCATCAGTTCGGCAAAAGTCTCTGGCGTGCACTTGAAACAAAGCCGCGGATTGTCCAGGGTGACGATGGCAAAGATCTTCCCTCCGACTTTGAAGCAGAGATCATCGCCCCACTGCAGGTTCTCTTTCGCTTGCGGAAATGCCAGGCAAAATTCGCGGATCGCTTCGACGTTCATGGCGTTTCAATTCTGAATCGGATTGATCCCGGTGTAAATCAAACTTTGCGAGGAGAGATTGAAATGCAAACCCGCAAGCTTGGCAACTCCGATCTGCAAATCACCCCCGTCGGCTACGGAGCCTGGGCCGCCGGCGGTTCGGGCTGGCAGTTCGCCTGGGGCTCGCAGGACGACCAAGACTCCATCGCCGCTATTCACCGCTCCCTCGAGCTCGGCATCAACTGGATCGACACGGCCGCCGTCTACGGCCTGGGACACTCCGAGGAAGTAGTTGGCCGCGCTCTAAAAAGCTGGTCTGGTCCGCGGCCCTACGTCTTCACGAAGTGCGGCTTGCGCTGGGATACCAAAGGCCAGGTGCAGAAAGTTCTGAGCGCCGGTTCCATCCGCGGCGAAGTCGAAGACAGCCTTCATCGCCTTTCCGTCGATGTGATTGATCTCTACCAGATTCACTGGCCTCCCGATCCCGATTCACCCGCGCTCGAAGAAGGCTGGTCCACGCTCGCCGCCCTGCAACACGAAGGCAAGGTGCGATGGATCGGAGTCTCCAATTTCAGCGTCCAACAAATAAAACGCGCGCAAGCCATCGCTCCCGTAACCTCGCTGCAGCCACCGTACTCGCTGATACACCGTGAAATCGAAGAGGACGTCCTGCCTTACTGCCTGCATAAAGGAATCGGGGTGATCGTTTATTCCCCCATGGCTTCCGGTCTCCTGACCGGAGCCATGACCCGCGAGCGCGCGGCCAGGTTGCCTCAGGACGATTGGCGCAAGGGGCATCCTGACTTTTCAGAACCAAATCTCTCTCGCAATCTGGGGTTGGTTGAACGCTTGCGCGAAATTGCCAAACGGCATAACCGTTCTGCCGGCGAAGTCGCAATCGCCTGGACCCTGCACCATCCTGCCGTGACCGGAGCCATCGTCGGGGCCCGCAACGCACGGCAGGCCGAGGGCGTCATGCGCGCCGGCGACCTGCGTCTCAATGACAAAGAGGTAAACGAGATCGAAGACTTTTTCGCCGACACCGCCGCGTGAAGGGAACCTCACAACGGCGTTGCGCGTTCTGCGGGCTGAGAGCGGGCCATTGCCAAGCGAGCGGCGATGCCTTATTCCTCACACCTGTTCCCGGGCTTCGCCCAGCGCCACGTTTACGTCCATCTTTTTCTTGTTGCGGTAGATCGTTACCTTCACCGAGTCTCCGGCGCGGTGGTTATTCATCATCTGCGACAAGTCCATCTCGTCCTCAACTTTTTCGCCGTCGATGGCCACGATCAGGTCCCCGCCCAGCATGATGAGCTTGTTGCCCAGATAAGCGCGCTCGGTGCCACCCCGCAGTCCAGCCTGATCCGCGGCGCCGCCGGGAGTCACCTGCAGAATCAGCAGGCCGTAGTCCGCGGGCAAACCCATCTCATCGGCCAGGTCTGCGCTGATCGGGATCGTGACCACGCCCAGGGCGGGCCGCCGCACCCGGCCGAGNNCCCGCGTTCTGGCCGACTTGGGAAAGAATCATGGTGTTGATGCCAATCACTTCTCCGTGCCAGTTCATCAGCGGACCGCCCGAGTTGCCGGGATTGATGGCGGCATCGGTCTGAATCGCATCGCCAATGGTGGCGCCATTCGGCTCGCGCACCGGACGGATGGAACTCACGATGCCGCGCGTCATTGTCCCGGCCAGCCCGAACGGGTTGCCGATGGCGTAAACCTTCTGTCCCACTTGCAAGTTGCGCGAGTCGCCGAGCACCGCGGGAACCACGTCGGGGGCTTTGATCTGGATCACCGCCAGATCATGCGCCTGGTCGGTGCCCACCACCGTGGCCTTGTACTTCTTGCGATTATGCAGGGTGACTTCCACCTGCCGCGCGTCGGCGATGACGTGATAGTTGGTGAGGATGTGGCCATCCTTGTCAATGACAAAGCCCGAGCCTTGTCCGTCCTGAGGCACCAGCCCGTAAAAGAAGTCGAAGGTCATAACGCGCGACGTGACGTTCACCACGGACGGAATATTCTTGCGATAGACGCTGATATTGTTCTGCTCTTCGCTATCGAGCCCTTCGCCCCCGGAAGCCTCGGTGATCTCGACCTGCGCGGGATGGCTGAACCAGTTCCCCGGATTCGAGCCCGCCAGTCTCGCATTCGAACGCCAGGTGGTGAAGTAGAAGAATGCGCCGGCAATTACCAGCGCGAACATTGCAGGTCGTATGAGTCTCATAGGTTCAACCCTCAGGGCCGCAAACCGGAATACGAGAACAAGGCCCCCTACGTTCGATTCTAACCAATGTCCCACTCAGAGGCACAGGGCCACGAAATCTCCCCCATCGGCATGTGCTCGACCCTGAAAGACCAGGTCCATGGGGAATTGCTCGGGTTCTTCAAGCGTAGCGCGCTGGCGGCGGCGTAACCGATAGACCGCGGGTGCCCAACCTTGCCAAAGATGTAAAGTCCCGGGACACTTGGTAAAGGAGGTCACGGGACTGAACAAGAGATGCGAGCGCGGCCGGCGACTCGGAACCGCCCATGCCTGAGAGTCGCGCGTGGCCTGGCCGACATCAAAAGACTTTCCAGACAGGAGCGAGTATGTCCATTCGACCGGTGAAGCGGCTTATTAAGTCAAAGCCTACTCTTGAAGGCGCGGGCGTGCACCTGCGCCGAGCATTTGGCTTTGGAAACACGAAGGAGACGGATCCGTTCCTTTTGCTCGACGATTTTCGCAATGATGTTCCCGAGGATTATCTGGCGGGCTTTCCCTGGCATCCGCATCGCGGGATCGAGACCGTCACCTACGTGCTAGCGGGAACGGTGGAGCACGGCGACAGTATGGGAAACCGGGGCGCCATCGCCGCCGGCGACGTGCAGTGGATGACCGCAGGCAGCGGCATCATTCATCAGGAGATGCCCAAAGGCGACCAATCTGGCCGGATGCATGGTTTCCAGTTGTGGGCGAATCTTCCGTCGGCGCTGAAAATGACTGCGCCACGCTATCAGGAAGTGAAGGCCCTCGATATCCCCGAGATAAAAGATGACGACGGCACGCATGTGCGCGTGGTGTGCGGAAGTTTCTGGGGAAAGAAAGGTCCCGTGGATGGCATTGCGGCCGACCCGATTTATCTCGACGTTTCGGTTGCTCCGGGCAAGAGGAAGACGTTGCCCGTGGAGACGACTCATCATGCGTTCGCATATGTTTTCGCGGGGGCCGGAAAGTTCTGCAACGCCTCTGGCCCACTCGCTGTGCCGACGGAATCTGTGAAATGGTTGGATACAACCCCTCCCGTTGACGCCGACAATCGCTCACTCATACTCTTTGATCGCGGCGACGAAGTCACGGTACAGGCTGGGGAAGACGGAATCCGATTCCTGTTGGTCTCGGGGAAGCCTCTGGAGGAGCCAGTGGCGTGGTACGGACCGATCGTCATGAACACCCAGGAGCAGCTCCAGCAGGCTTTCCAGGAACTCGAGCAGGGGAAATTCCTGAAGAAGTCTTGAGTTCATACGAACTTAGCGCCGGGTCGCCACCTGGTCGCGCAGCGTCGCCCACAGCCGCCGCACCTGTTCCCGGGCATGGTCGAGAGAGCCGGAGTTGTCGATGACGTAGTCGGCAGCTTTGATTTTTTCTGCTTCGGGCAATTGCGCGGCCATGCGGCGCTCGACCTCCTTGCGGGCAGCGCCGAGGTCTAACCGGTGGCGTGCTGCGAAGCGGGCGATGCGCTGCTCCTCCCTGCAGGTGACCACGATCAGGCGGTCGAAGCGTTTCGCCGCTCCCGCCTCGACGATGAGGGCAGCTTCCACGATGGCGACGGCGTGGGGATCCTGCCGCCCCATTTCTTCCATCCACTCCTCCTGGCTGCGAATCACCGCAGGATGCACAATGCGATTCAACTCTTGCACGCGGGACGGGATCGCGGAAGACGAGACTGCGGAAGGCGCGGTCGAAGGTTTGCCTGGCGCGGGGGATGATCCAAAGGCAGCCTCCGCCAGCTTGGAACGGTTCACGCTGAGATCGGGATTGAGAATTCCGCCGCCGAAATGGCGTACCACCTCGTTGTAAACGGCCTGGCCGGGCAGCATGAGTTGGTGGGCAATGCGGTCGGCCTGGACGAGGTGCGCGCCGAGGGCGACCAACATGTCTCCGACCACCGACTTGCCCGAGGCGATGCCGCCGGTGAGGCCGACTTTCAGCATGAGGCCGCCAAGCCAGCAACGTTCACCACGGAGACACAGAAAGACGGAGAAAACCTAGCTTTTTCTTTCTTTATTTTTCTCCGTGTCTTCGCGCCTCCGTGGTGGGCTCTCATTCGGTGCTCAGGCGCGTGATAGTGCCGGCATCCGGCTGCCGCGACGCATCTTCGCGGCTTTCACCGTGTTGTACATCAGCATCGCGATCGTCAGCGGACCGACGCCGCCGGGGACCGGGGTCAGCCCTCCCGCAACTTCGGCCACTTCCGGATGCACATCGCCCACCAGCGTGGATCCCTTCGTGCGGAATGTTTCTTCGCGCTTTGCGTTCTTGTACAACGTTCCGCCGAACAGACGTTGGAAAACTGCTGCGTCTGTGACCCTGTTCGTGCCGACATCAATCACGGTTGCACCAGGCTTCACGAAGTCGCCTGTGATCATTCCGGCGCGCCCGATCGCGGCTACGAGAATGTCGGCGCGGCGGCAAACTTCGGGCAGATCGCGCGTCTTCGAATGGCAGACGGTGACCGTGGCGTTGGCATTGAGCAGCAGCATGGCGACGGGTTTGCCCACGATATCGCTGCGCCCAACCACGACGGCCTCTTGGCCAGCGATGGGGACGTGGCTGCGCTCGAGTATCTCGATCACTCCCGCGGGCGTGCATGGCACAAGGCCGGGGCGCTGCGTCGAGAGAAAGCCGACGTTGACGGGGTGGAATCCGTCGACATCTTTTGCCGGNNGGCGGCGTATGCTGCTCACCGTAGATTCCAACTTCTTCGCAGGCTTTAACTTTGCCGCGCACGTAAATCTCCGACGCCGGGTTGTGGCCGGCGAGGATGACGGCGAGGCCGGGGCGCACTCCGGCGGCAGCCATGGTCTTTACTTCCACGGCCACTTCGCCGCGGATGTCGCTGGCGATCTTCGTGCCGTCGAGGATTCGGGCAGGCATATTCGCTTGGCTGAGATTCTATCGCATGGGCGCTGGGCGAAAGTAATATTCACCACAGAGGGACTCCAGTTCTCGTTCTTCTCTGTGACTCTGGGTCTCGGTGGTGAACGATTTGGGTTCGGGCGTACAATTCCCTTCATGATTGCCAAGGACTTGTTGGAAATTCTGGTCTGTCCGGCTTGCAAGCAGCCCCTCGAGTACCGGGAGAACCCGGAGAGCTTGAAGTGCAAGCAGTGCCGCCGGGTATATCCGGTGAAGGACGACATCCCCATCATGCTGGTGGACGAGGCAACCATCGAGGGCTAGCCGCCTCGGACCCAGTTCTCGAATCAGCAATCCACGATGGCAGATCT
>PMHI01000222.1:16829-21037 GCA_003156615.1 Acidobacteriaceae bacterium
GTGCGCCGAAGTGACAGTCTCTGTGTCTTTTTTTGGGACGCTGGGTTAGTCAACCACACCGGAGGGAAGTGTCGAGCTCTGTTAGGTGCACCCGCAACTTCCGATAATTGCAAGGGTTAATAAATCTAGAGTCGCCTGCCTTCCCTATTTGGGACAGAGGGCAGGTACGGCAGTCAAATTGCATGCAACTTGAATGGCTGCCAGTGAGTCTAATAGGCACAAAGCGGTCAAGGTCGGAGTCGGAGGTGATGACGGCCATGTTTGAACAGGCGATAAACGACAGAGCTAAGACGGATAAGGACAGATTCACCGCAACCGAACTGGCGGCGTTGCGGAGTGATCTGCTGCAGGGCGGCATGATCGATTCGTACGAGGCTGCCGAGCTGCTGCAGGTCTTCTTGATGGGGCGCGGCTATGGGGTTTCCCCCAAAGCGGCTCTAGACGCGGCGGGCCGCGTCGAGATGGCGGGGTGCGCCCTGCCGGTCCTACAGTATGAACTGGAGAACCTTGCCTTGGTAATGTAAGAGTTGCCGCCCTTCGCTTCCTCGGCGCGGGCTGCGATGCGGGCCGGTGACCCCGCGGCGCAGAGTAGGGGCGAGACTGAGGGAGAATTTAGGCAAGAGCTGCAGGATTTTGACATTCTGGGTCGGCCGATCGGAAAAGATTGACCGAACCGGATCCATGAAGAGAAAGCCGGGCCAACCAGCCCGGCTTTGTGGTTTTTTGGGGGCTTGAGGGGGTGGGATGCCCACTAAAATAGACTCGGGGGGGCGTGAGTTGTAGTTTATTAAGGTACGCCGCCCCGCCGCCGAAATGGTCCACCCTCGACCCATTTGAGATGGGTCGCGCGGATTGTCCCCGTTGGGCCCCGTGAAAGTTGCCGGGAGTGTCGCTGTGCCGACACCTTTGCCCGCCGTCGGGGAACTCGAAAATTCTGGCGTCGCAAGTAGCGAAGTAGGCTGCATGCGACCGACCTCCGTCATCTCGGCGGCGGAGTCCTGCATGGGCGAGATATCTGCGCGGTTGCCAAGAAAACGGTCTCTGTTGGTGCTCGCAAAGGCTGGACCAATCCCTACTTCTTCTTTGCTGCCGCCGCGGTGGCGGCGCGGGTGGCGCGCTCTTGCAGGGCTAGCAGCACCACCTGGAGCATGTCGTCCTGGGGGGCGGGCTTGCCGGTCCAGATTTCGAANNNTAGATCATGTCGAAAACGTAGCGGGCGTTGATTTCTTTTTCCTGCAGCGGAGTTTCGCGGGTGTTGCCCATGCCTACCGGCGTGGCGTTAATGATTACGTCGAAGGCGAACTTCTTCAGGTCGGCGCGTTTCATGGAGCGGGCATGGGCGCGCCGGGCTAGCTTTTGTCCCGCAGCTGCGTTGCGGTTTAGGATGTAGACTTCGGCTCCGCGTTCTTTTAGGCCGAAGACTGCGGCGCGGGCAGCACCGCCTGCGCCTAACACCAGGATTTTGGCGTCTTGCAGGGTGGTCAGGCGGCGTTCTAGCGGGCGCACGACTCCGGAAGTGTCGGTGTTGAAGCCGTAGAGTTTGCCATCCTGGGCGCGGACTACCGTGTTGCAGGCTCCGATCTTCGTGGTGTGTGAGTCGGTGTTGTCGAGGAAGGGCAGGATGGCTTCCTTGTACGGCATGGTGATGCTCAGGCCGTGGATGGGAATCTGACGCACGCAGTTCAGCAGGTCTTTGAGCGTCTTGGCATGCAGGGCGAGATAGACGGCGTTTACATTCTCGCGGCGGAAGGCCGCATTCATGATGGCGGGCGAGAGCGAGTGGGAGACTGGGTCTCCGGCGACGCCGTAGACGCGGGTGGCGGCATCGACGGTATCGATGCGGTAGACGCTGCGCAGGTCCTGCGCAGTGGTTTGGCCGGGAGCGGTTTCTTCTCCGGGACTTACGGCGGCGAAGGTGAAGACGCTGCCGGCGCGGACTCCCAGCACGCGGCTGATGATGCCTTGTTCGCCCATACACAGGCCGACTAGAGAATGGTTATCGGCTTCGCGGCCTAGGAACTGGATCATGGTTACGTTGTCGGAGAGAGTAGTGGCGGTGCCGACCACTTTGTAGAAGTCGGCAGGCAAGCCGCGCATCCTCTCCAGAGTTTCGTCCAGCTTCTTCGTTCCGCGGAAATCGTGGAAGGACAGAACCAGAGCGGAGCGGGCATGCAGCTTCTGCAGTTGCGCGGGCTTGCACTTTAGTGCGGTGGAGAGTTCGACATCGATGAGTTGACAGCCTATGGCCGAGGCCTTCGAGAGGATGGCGAGTTGAGAGTCGATGGAACCGCGGAACTTGCCTCCACTGGCGACGCGGCGGCAGGTGGCGATGACCACGCAACCGGGGTGAGTGTCGAGGAAGTGCTTGACCTTGGCAAGCGCCAAGGCGGGCTTCGATATGTAATCCAACCTGAACTCCAGAAAGGAGTTATCGCGAATCAGGGCCTCAGCCTTCTCGACCAGTTCGGAGGGGTCTGGAGCGGTGATGGCGACACAGACCCGCGGCAGGCGCAGGGGCAGCAAGCGGGGCGGGTAGCTGTTGGCAGCAGAAATCATCTTGAATCAGTGGTTTGAATCAATGTTCTCCGGCAATAGGTTCGGCGCGAATCTTACAGGGGCTGAATTGCAGATGCAACAAAGTATTCACAAATTCCACGAAAAACCTATTTTCACAGACTGCCTGACACCCTCGTAACCTTGACCCCCACCTACCGCCTTGTTACCTTCCAACCTGAAGCCTCGCTTCCGCGACATTTTTCTGGAGAGGGGATATCGTGTGTCTCTTCTCGGAGGTAACATGAAGAAAATAGGACTGTTAGTGTTGTTGGTCGCAACCGCGGCCGGTGCGCAATTGGCGGCTAATGGAAGTCCGGCGGACTCGACCAGCCCGGCAGGAACCACGCCGACGACGGCCAGTTTCCCGATTCAGCGGGTACAGATGCCTACTTACGCAGATGTTTACTGCGCTGGTTTCATCAACCGCCAGACCCTGCCCGACGCCAACTTTGTTGCTGGCGGATTGGAGACTCCCTACGACACGAAGTTCGTCAGGGGCGACGTCATCTACTTGCAAGGGACGGGCTACAGTGCCGGGGCGGAGTATGAGNNACGGGACAGCCGTACGAGGAAATCGGCCGCGCGCGTGTGATCGATACCCGCAGCAAAACGGCGGTGGCGCTGATCGAGTACTCTTGCGATCCCATCAATCCGGGAGATACCTTGATTCCTTTTGCCGAGAAACAGATGGTGCCATTCCATGAGCCGCTTCGGTTCGACCGCTTCCTGCCCACGGGCAGCAAGGTTTCCGGGCGCATCGTGATGGGAAAGGATTTTGACTCGGTGCTGGGAACGGGTCACAAGGTTTACTTCAACGTGGGATCGAACCAGGGCGTGAAGGTGGGCGACTATTTCCGCGCCGTGCGGAACTATGTGGCGGAGCTGCACGATCCGGTGGATTCGCTTTCGTTCAAGGCCGCGATCAGTGAAGACACGCAGAAGAAGCAGCCGTCCTTCGATCCCAGCCTGTTCACCAAGTCGAACGGTCCGGTGATTCACATGAGAGATCTGCCGCGCCGGGCGGTAGGCGAAATCGTCGTCATCGGGACCACGCCCACCACGTCCACTGGAATGATCGTGTTTGCCATGGAAGACGTACACGCCGGTGACGGTGTGGAATTGGACGAACAGACGCGCCAACCGCAATAACCTTTCGAGAAGCAGCACAGACACAGTCGAGCCGGGGACGGGCAACCGTCCTCGGTTTTGTTTTCGTAGGCAGCGGTCAACTACAAGCTGCTTGCCTTTCAGGAGCTGAGTCTTAGGCCTAAGACCAAACCCCTAAGACCTAAGACCCTCTGCACTACCGGTTACTGGCCACTTTTCTCGCCGAAGACTTCGGCGGTAAAGGCTTCGATGGTCGCGCCTTTTTGCCAGGCATTCAGGGGCAACCCGGCTTTGCGGCAGGTTTGTTCCAGAAAAGTTGTGCGGTCCCAGACCCGCTCGACGGGCACCTGGGGCAGCAGCAGGCCGCGGCGGCCGTGCCAGCTCAGGAGGAGACCGTGGCGGCCGACCACGATTTCTTCCGCGCGAATGGGTTGCGCGGGCGAGAGAATGCTGAGCTCAATCTCGAGGTGAGGAGCTTCTTCGTGGGTCACGGGTGGGAAGCGGTTGTCGTCGAAAGCGGCGGCGCGCGCGGTTTCCGCCACGGC
>PMHI01000222.1:21103-23304 GCA_003156615.1 Acidobacteriaceae bacterium
CCGGAAGCCGCGCCGGCTTCGGGCTTGCCGCCTTCAGATTTACTTGCTTCCGAGGCAGCCACCGTCGAGGACGAATTATGTTGTAGGAGCCACATCGGCATCTGCCGGCCGCGGAGCCGGCTGCGGCTTGCGACGACGGCTGAGAATAAATGCGCGGCGCCGGCGTTTGGACACACGCTGGTCAATCTTCGACCAGAAAGCGGCGAAGTAATCAACCGCCGAAACCAGCGAAACGCAGACTACGAACCAGATCGCGAGGTAGGCGATCCAGTGCACCGGGAAAATGAAGTTTCCGTAAACCGGCCACTCTTTCCAGCGGTGGTCCAGAATGACCGCGACCACGGAAACGATCTGCACCACCATTTTGAACTTGCCCAATTCGCTGGCTTCTATGGTGAAACCCTCGGACGCCGCAATCGAGCGCAGGCCGCTCACCAGGAACTCGCGGCCAATGATGATCACCGCGATCCATGCCGGAACCAGGCTGGGATTGAACTGCACCAGCGTAACGAACGCGGCGGCGATCAGAAGTTTGTCGGCCATGGGATCGAGCAGAATGCCCATGGTCGTGATCTGGCCGCGCTTGCGGGCCAGGTATCCGTCGATGCCATCGGTCATGGAGGCGGCAATAAATATCGCCGAGGCGAGCAGTTCTTTGGCGCCGTGTTCGCTGCTGAAACGATTGGAAGACAAAATCCAGATCAGCAGGGGAATGCTGCAGATGCGGATCAGCGTAATGGAATTGGGCAGGTTCACCGCGGCTCAACAACGTTTCTGGAGATAGCTAGATTATCCTCCACGCTGAGAGGGAACGCAATCGTGGAGAATGTACAGTTTGGGCTCGGAAGTTCCCGGAAAGGGTTCTTGGGGGGCAAATCCGGGCAAGATTATTTTGGCGCGGGTGTCATGGCACNNGTTGCCTGGGGGATGATCTTGTTGTGCACCAGATCCAGTTTCGTTCGATACGGGCGGCCGTCGATAATCTTCTGCGAATAGGCGTCGCCGATGCCAGGCAGGGATTTGAGTTGGTCCCTGGTCGCGGTGTTGATGTCGAGCTTGTCGGCGGCTGCCGCCCTCTCCATCTGAGCTGACGACGCCATGGCCTCAGGTTTTGAGCCCGGTTCCTGCCCGGCAGCGGCAACCTTCGCCTGCGAACCCACGAGCAATATCGCTAGTGCCACCGCCAGACTTCTGCAAAACGATTTCATAAGTCCCCCTCAGGCGTAAATGCCGCGCTGGCGGATGGTGTAGGCTACGCGATCAATGGCCAGCATGTAGGCTGCAATGCGATTGTTCACTTTGTGCGTCTCGGCGTAACGGACCACGTCCCCGAAGGACGAGATCATGATCTCTTCCAGCTGCTCGTTGACCACGGACTCCTTCCAGAAGTAGCCCTGGCGGTCCTGCACCCACTCGAAGTAGGAAGTGGTCACGCCGCCGGCGTTGGCCAGAATGTCCGGGATTACGAAGACGCCCTTGTCGGTTAAGACATCGTCGGCGGCCGAGGTGGTGGGACCGTTGGCGCCTTCGGCCAGAATGCGGCACTTCACGCGATCGACGTTGCGCGAAGTGATGACGTTCTCGGTCGCGGCGGGAATCAGGATTTCGCAGTCTGTGATGAGCAACTCGGCGGCATCGGAGGCTTCCGCGCCGGGGAAGCCATGCACCGTTCCATTTTTCTGGCGGAATTCGACCAGACCGTTTAAGTCGATCCCGCTCTTGTTGTAAAGGCCGCCATCTACTTCGGCGATGCCCACAACTTTGTATCCGGCCTGAAACATGAGTTGGGCGGCGTTGGAGCCCACGTTGCCGAAGCCCTGCACAATGACGCGGCTGCTCTCGCGCGACAGGCCGAGTTTCTTGATCGCCTCGTCGCATACCACCTTCACGCCGCGGCCGGTAGCCTCACGGCGTCCACGGGAGCCGCCGATGTTGATGGGCTTCCCGGTCACGCACGCGGTTACCGTCTGGCGCATGTGCATGGAGTAGGTGTCCATCATCCACGCCATGATTTGTTCATTGGTGTTCACGTCGGGCGCGGGCACGTCTTTTTCCGGTCCGATGAATTCGATCAACTCCGAGGTATAGCGGCGGGTCATGCGCTCGATTTCGCCCATCGACATCTTGTGCGGATCGCAGATCACGCCCCCCTTGGCTCCGCCGAATGGAATGTTGACCACGGCGCACTTCCAGGTCATCCA
>PMHI01000222.1:23325-35270 GCA_003156615.1 Acidobacteriaceae bacterium
GTCAAAACGCGCCCGCTGCGACTCCCAGGGATTACTTTCTTTGTCGACTTGCGGTGGGGCGGTCATCGTGGTCATAAATCTGGTCTCCGGAATGATTGCGATTCAAGGTGTTGGCCGGCGCCGGAACGAGTTCCCGGAGTGGACGGGCAAACGTTCAGAGTATATGAGCGGGGATGGTGGGGAAGCAAGGCAGAGACAGTTGGCGGAACCCCAGAATGAAACTGACATCGCATACCAACCAACTTCTTAGAGATTGTATCACCACCCCAGACCAAGCACCTCGCCCGCGCTACCTCGCTTGACGGGCGAAGGTCTGAGTCACCACTCGACTGAATTTCGCCGACTGTTTCAGCTATGCGCTGGCTCAAAGCTTGTGTATCAGAGCGCAGACTTGGCCCACTCGGAGGTGGAGAGCGGTCCGGTCTGAGCTTCGATGAGATACAAATCTCGATGAGATGCAAATTCGGATCCGACACAAATTAGCGGGTCGCGCCCGCCAGGTTGATCTCCATTCCCTCGGCCGCCGCCCGCACTTTGGGATAGTAATTGCGGGCTTCGTGCACAACCTTGTCGATGACCGCGTCGGTGTGCTCGGGATCGTGGTGGAATAATACGAGCTCTCTGGCACCGCTCTCCATCACTACGTTGACGGCTTCGCGCCAATGGCTGTGTCCCCAGCCGCGGCGGTGCGCTTCGTATTCCTCGGGCAGATATTGTGCGTCGTAGATGAGCACGTCCGCGCCTTCGGCCAGCTTGCGGACGGCTTTATCGAACTCAGCGTCCCCAGGCTCATTGTCGGTAGCGTAAACCAGCACTCCCTCTTTGGTTTCCAGGCGGAAGCCCATGCATCCCTGAGGATGGTTGAGCCACGCGGTTTGCAGTTGGACGCCATCTTCCATCGTGACGCGGCCACTCTCGATATCGTAGAAGTCGCGATGCGCCGTCATCTGATCGAGCCTTACGGGGAAGTACGGGGCGGCCATTTGATCGGCCAGGACTTGTTTGAGGCTGCGGGAGCGGGTCGAGCACTGGAACAGAAAACGGTTCTCCGCATTCGTATACAGAGGGCGGAAGAACGGCATGCCCTGAATGTGGTCCCAATGAAAGTGTGATACGAAGACATGGGCGGAAAAGGGCCGGTCGCCGAACTCATTTTGCAGTTGCTGGCCGAGCACGCGGAATCCGGTGCCGCAATCGAAGATGTAGATGCGGTCGCCGAAGCGCACTTCGACGCAGGAGGTGTTGCCTCCATAACGCATATTCTCGGGTTGTGGGGTCGGCGTGGAACCGCGAACGCCCCAGAACTTAATCCGCATAGGCTCGAAACCGCACCCGGGCCCAGTTGCTTGGCATTTTACCCTTAACATCTTCGGACTAAGCGATGCGTCCGTCAATTGCCGAATTGGTTCACCGGCCACTATTTCCGAAGGCCCCTGTCCGGCGGGGCGCAGGAACTGGGTTTCTTCGAGAATTGTCTGCGCACGATGCCCAGAAACGCTTCGATCGCTGGATTGTCGAGCTTAGGCCTCAACCCAATGTCAATCGACGTCCAATGGCGAGAACGCACCTTCTTGTAGACGACTCCCGGCATTGCGAAATTTGCCACACAGGCCGGAGCTAACGATATACCGGACCCGGCGGCAACCAGACGAACTACGCTTGGCCACTGTGGAGCCTCCTGCACCACATTTGGCCGGAACCCTTCCGCTTCACAACATGCGAGAGTCCGATCGAAAGCGAGTGGGCCCATCCGGCGTGCGAAGAGTACAAACGACTCGTTTCGGAGATCTCCGGGACGAATTGCGGCCTTAGCGGCAAGTTTGTGACGAGCGGGGAGTACGGCAATGAATCGCTCTCGCAGGATGGATTCAAGCGAAAGCCCATCCCGCGGTTCGCCGTCGCGAAGGAAGCCTAAATCCAGGGTTCCATCGAGCAGTGAGGAGGTTTGCTCAGCAGTGACCAGTTCTCGTAACCGCAATTGAACTTTCGGATGCAGGCGGCGATAGCGCTCGATTGCCTTGGGCAATGTGGTGAGCATGACCGAACCGCTGAATCCCACCGTCAGAACGCCTTCCTGACCCCGGCCTAACCGCCGCGCCATTTCCACGTCGTCCTGTATCTTCGTGACGGTATCGAGCGCACGTTCCCTGAAATATTGACCGACCTTTGTCAGCCGGACCCCGCGGGTTGTGCGATCGAACAGGGGATAGCCCAGCATCCGTTCGAGGCTCCTGATCTGCTGGCTAAGTGGCGGTTGCGCCATCCCCAACTGCGCCGCCGCCCTGCTGAAATGCAGAGTTTCGGCGACCGCGAGAAAGTAACGTAAATGCCTGAATTCAATTTCCCGTTTCATATTCATCTCATCTTAGTTGAGATGATTCAGATATTGGACATATTCCCGCCACAGATTTTATCGTCAGAGGATGAAGGAGGGTTACGCCTATGACTTTCGCGAACCAACAGTCCCCGCCGCTCACCGAAATCGGCATCCGCCAGTTCCTGCCCGGGGATGCGGCTGCATTCCGAAGGCTCAATGAAGAATGGATCACCCGATTCTTCCGTATCGAGCCAAAGGAGGCGCCGGTTCTGGCGGATCCACAGACAACGATTCTGGACGCGGGCGGCAGGATTTTCTTCGCGACCGCCAGTGAACGATGCGTCGGCTGCTGCGCCCTGATTCGCCTCAATGACAAAGAGTTTGAGGTGGCCAAGATGGCCGTCGAGCCCTCGCACCGGGGAGCCGGAATCGGCCGCAGGCTGCTTCATCGAGCGATCGAGGAAGGGCGAAATGCCGGCGCGCAAAGACTTTATCTCGAGACCAACCACGCGCTGACGCCCGCGATTCGATTGTATGAATCCGTGGGATTCAAGCACATCCCCTACGACCGCATCGTCCCCTCCCAATATGCGCGAGCCGATGTGTACATGGAGTTAATCTTGGCTTGATCGAGCAGTGCCCGCGAAAGGCAACACCTGACCTTATCTCCGACTGGCGCGGATTCGTAAGCGAAAAGGAATGGATTCTGTGCCAGGTGGCGCCCTCAAGGGGAATGGCCTGCCCGCGCCTCCCCTATAATGAACCGCTGGCCGCTTACATCCGGCGAGTCTTCCCTTTCATTATGGTCCCCGACTACAAAGAATTCCTCGAGCTGTCGCGGTCGGCAACGCTGGTACCGGTGGTGAACTCGGTGAGCGCCGACCTGCTCACGCCGGTCTCTGCTTTTCTGTCGGTCGCGGAAAACGAACCGCACGCGTTTCTGCTGGAGTCGGTCGAACGCGGCGAGCAGATCGGCCGCTACACGTTCCTGGGCGCGCGCCCCTCCATGCGGCTGCGGGCGCGGGGTTCTGCCATCGAGATTGAACGCGGACGGCGGCGCGAACGGCACGAGGGGAACGTCTTTCAGTTCCTGAAGCTTTTGCTGGGTGAGCATCGGCCGGCCGCGATGCCCGGGCTGCCGCCGTTCACCGCCGGGGCCGTCGGCTATTTTTCATACGACGTGGTGCGGCAACTGGAAAACATTGGCGAACATGCCAAGGATGACCTCTCTCTGCCAGATTGCGAACTGATGTTCTTCGACCGGCTGCTGGCTTTTGATCACTTGCGCCACCAGATTCACATCGTGGCTGCAGCCGACGTTTCGCGGGAGAGTCCTCGTCGAGCCTATGACCGGGCAGTGCGCGATATTGCCGCGCTCGAACAAAAGCTGGCCGCCGGATTACGCCCGGCGATGTGGCGCAAATCCACGAAGGCCAAGCCGGGGAAACTCAAGATCCACGCCGGAACCACACGTGCGAACTTCCTACGCAGCGTGGAACGAGCGAAAGAATACATTGCCGCGGGCGACATTTTTCAGGTGGTGCTTTCGCAGCGGCTCGACTTCATCCCGGGAATTGAGGCATTCGATCTTTACCGCGCCCTGCGCCAGGTGAATCCTTCACCGTATCTTTATTTTCTGAGGATGGGAGGGACGGAAATCCTTGGCTCTTCGCCCGAGATGCTCGTGCGTGTGACCGGACGCAAGCTGGAATATCGCCCCATCGCCGGCACCCATCCTCGCGGACGCGACGAGGCCGAAGATCTGCGCCTGGAACAACAAATGCGCAACGACGAAAAGGAACGCGCCGAGCACGTCATGCTGGTCGATCTCGGCCGCAACGATCTCGGGCGGGTGAGCGACTACGGCTCGGTCAAGGTGAAGGACTTGATGTATGTGGAGCGCTACTCCCACGTCATGCACCTGGTCTCGGCGCTGGAAGGCACACTGCGTGAGGATCTCGGCCCGCTCGACGCATTCGCCGCATGTTTTCCCGCGGGCACGCTGAGCGGAGCACCCAAAGTGCGGGCCATGCAGATTATCGAAGAACTGGAACCGGTGCGCCGCGGCATTTATGGCGGATCGGTGCTGTACGCCGATTTTGCCGGGAACCTGGATTCCTGCATCGGCATTCGCACCATGCTCATGCAAGGCAAACATGCATATTTGCAGGCAGGAGCAGGCATCGTCGCGGATTCCGACCCGGCGCGGGAATTCGAGGAATCGATGAACAAAGCTCAGGCGCTGCTGCGGGCGGTGGAGATGGCTCGAGGCAGTGGCTAATGGGGAGTGGCCAATCAGCAAGCAGGGCTCACTCACNNTGGACCGATGTCTTCGGCGCCTTCGAACCCGACCAGGATCGGCGATGGCTTAAACCGGTACGGCACTGCTCGCTGGTCACTGCTCACTGGTTACCGCTCACTGCTTTAAGAAATTATTCACCAGCTTTTTTCCCGCATCCGTCAGCACGCTCTCGGGATGAAACTGCACACCTTCGATCGGAAATCGCCGGTGGCGCAAGCCCATGATCGTGCGTGAGCCGTCTTTTTCGGTTGTCCAGGCGCTGACTTCCAGCTCTGCCGGCAGGTCTTTTTCCTCCACGATGAGCGAGTGATAGCGAGTGGCGGTCATGGGCGTGGGCAGGCCGTGAAAGATGGTTTTGTTGTCGTGCGTGACCGCGCTGGTCTTGCCGTGCATCAGGTGAGGAGCGCGCACCACCTTGCCGCCAAAAGCCGCACCGATAGCCTGATGCCCCAGGCAAACGCCGAGCACAGGCAGCTTGCCCGCGAAGTAGCGGATCAGATCGATGCTGATGCCTGCCTGTTGCGGAGTACACGGACCGGGCGAGATCACAATGTGCTCTGGTTCGATGGCCTCGATGTCAGCCACCGTGACCTGGTCGTTGCGGCGCACCTCGACCTTCGCCCCGAGTTCTCCAAGGTACTGAACCAGGTTGTAGGTAAATGAATCGTAGTTGTCGAGAACGAAGACCACCAAGACTATCCTGCTTGCAGTTTACACGCAAATACGCCTGGAGCTGAACCGGACTCGGAACGATCTCAAAGGTTCGGCGAAGGCGATTTCATCCCTGCCCTGCCGGAAGGGGCCACAACCCGGCCCAAGGGTGGTATTGACCGAACACCCCCGCAGCGTCATTCTTGGACATAGACAGCTTCGACTTCATTTAGCTTGGAGTAACGCATGGCAGAGGCCCAAGAGAAAAGGGCTGCACGACGCTTCGCGCTCCGGATTCCGGTATCCGTCNNAGCGCGCGCGGCATTTGCCTTTATCTGAAATCACCCATCGAGCAAGGCGCGCCGATTGGTTTCACGCTCACGCTCCCGCCTGAAATTACCCTTACGGAGAGTATCCGCGTGCAATGCAAAGGGCGTGTGGTGCGGGTCGAGGACAATCCCGGCGAGGGCAAGATGGCCGTGGCCGCAGTCATCGAAGAGTACGAATTCCTGCCCCAGAGCTGAATCCGGCTCTGGGAATTCCGCGACCTTTTTCAGTAGCACTCGTGATCCCGCCACTTCTTTCACCTCCTGACAAGTGATAAGGTTGCTTTTAAAGGCTCAACTGTTCTTCTTTCTCAGGGGATTTCTGTGCCGCGATCTGGCATCCAATCTGTTGTCGTTGTGCTGCTGGCGGCGCTGGTGGTTACGACGGGCTGGTCGCAAAATACTGGACCTCAAAAGACCAGTTCCTCCCAATCGGAGCCGGCGGTCGTCACCGGTGTCCGCATTGTGCACGAGCAGGGGGTCACGGCAGTTGAAGTCGTTTCCACACACCCCGTAGTGCCCACGATTCAGTTGCTGGATTCGCCCCCGCGGCTGGTTATGGACCTCTCCAACGCACGCATGGGACTGAAGCGTAAGCGGATTCCCGTGCTCGAGGAAGATGTTCTGACCATAAGGACTGAGCAATACCAGATACAACCTCCCGTCGTGAGGATTGTCCTCGACCTGCTCGTTCCCTACGCATACAGCTGGGACGCCTCGGGCAACCGCCTGATGGTGAGACTCAAGGCCCCCGAATACTCCAATGCGGCCAGTAAGAAATCGCCAATGCCACCGCAAGCGCTCTCGTTCGCGCCCGGCGCCGCGGCGGCGGTCGTGCCTGTTACTAGCGGAGTTGGCGAGGTTGTGCTAGCGGACAAGCGGTTCGCGGCCGGATCATCCCTGACCGCCGGGAGCGATACCGTGGTGTTGGCATTGTCCAGAGGAGGCGAAGTCCGAGTTTGCCCGGGAACAACGGTTTCGGTAACGCCTTCGAAGACTGCGAAGGACTTGATGCTGGGCATTAGCACGGGAGCGCTCGAGACACACTACACTCTCGGTGCCTCGGTCGATACCGTGCTCACTCCGGATTTCCGCATCCAGTTCGCGGGCCCAGGAGAATTCCACTTCGCCATCAGCACAGACTCGCGGGGCAACACTTGCGTGCGGGGACTGCAGGGCAACACCTCTTCGGCCACGGTTTCGGAATTGATGAGCGATCGCATCTATCACGTGAAACCCACCGAACAGGCGGTGTTTCGTTCGGGACGCATTGATAAGGTCGACACCGATGTCCCGCTGGAATGTGGCTGCCCGCCACCCGTGCCCTTGCTGCGAACCGATAAGTCGGCAACGCCGATCCCGGATTCGGACACGTCGCCGAATCTCACCTTAGCCCGCACCCTCTCCAATGGACCCGAAATCCAGCCCCTACCGCCTTCGCAGCCGGGTGACGTTCACATTCAGGTCGATGCGCCCTTTGTCTTCCATGGTAAGAAGCGTCCCCCAGCCGGACCCGCAGACGAGGCGGCGACGCTGCCAGCGGTCGCTTCACTAACCATGCCAGTCCGGCTCGAGGCGCAGGTCGAACCGCCGCCTGCCCCGGCGGCCAGCACGCCACCTGAGCCTGAGCACCATCGCCTGCTGCGACGGGTCGGAAGGTTTTTCGCGGCAATCTTTCGCTAGGACTGACGCTCGCTTACCCGCGATTGACAATCTTCCGCAGCGGTTCCACTTTCTCGCGCGCTACGTCGCGCAGATCTTCCGCCAAGTCGGCGCCGCGCTCGGCCACGTCGCGCACGCGTTCCTTCGCATCGCGGACTCGGTCCTTGGCCTCTTCTGTCCAGTCCTGCAGCGTGTCTTTGGCGTCGTCGTAGCCGCGTCTCAAATCGCGACGGAACTGCTTGCCCGTTTTCGGGGCAAGCGCCAGAGCCGCCAAGGCGCCTGCACCGAGCCCAATAAGAAAGAAAGTGATGGCGGTCCCTACGTTGTTTCCCTCGGAAGATTCATACCGTCCCAAGCGCATGTTTTGACCTCATTTCCACGTGGCAGGAAACGCCCGGCCCAATTCCGCTCCGGCTGCAATATCCCGCCCGCTGCAATTCTAGTCCTCCGCAAGGGTGAGCGCGAGTCTACCCAAGGGCGACGAATGTGGTCCCATTACGATGAATGCCGCTTTGGGAAGGTTTCCTTTCCGACGACCTGAGTGTAAAATAAGTTTTCGGCCCTTGTGCGGCGGACAATGTGGCTGCCCGCCTTCCGTCAGCTCAGCAAACCGCACTTAATTTTTGAGGAGACTGTTTCAAGCGATGTCGATCCCTGCCACCCAAATGCGTCCCGGCATGATCATCAAGCACAACAATGATCTGCACTCTGTATTCAGCGTCGAACACCGCACGCCCGGGAACCTGCGTGCCTTCATCCAGGCCAAGCTGCGCAACCTTCGTACCGGCGCCATGTTCGAGCACCGTTTCCGCTCGCCCGACCCGATCGAGAAGGTCAACGTGGACGAGGTCGATATGCAGTTTCTTTACTCCGACGGCGACAGTTATTACTTTATGGATACCTCCAACTACGAGCAGACCCATCTCTCCAAAGAGATTCTGGGCGACGCCGTCGATTACCTGATCGCCAACCTCGAGATCAAAGTAGAATTCTTCGATGGCAAGGCCGTGGGCATTGAACTGCCGCAGACCGTTGAGCTCACCGTGGTCCAGACTGAGCCTGGTCTGAAGAGCGCGACCGCATCGAGCGTGACCAAGGCGGCGAAGACTGAGACTGGGCTGGTGGTGCAGGTGCCGCCCTTCATCAATGAAGGTGAGAAGATCAAGGTGGACACGGCTGAGGGTGTGTATTTGTCGCGGGCTTAGCTCAAGTCAGAAGTCAGAACGCAGAATGCAGAACTTAGAACCTAATCCTCCTTTTAATTCTGCATTCTGACTTCCTTAACTTCTGCATTCTTGTTTCACAGCATGACCTCTACTGAAAAGGCGATCGAAGCCCGCCGCTTTGTGGTCCGCGGACGCGTGCAGGGCGTCGGATTCCGCTGGTTTGTGGAACACGAGGCGCACATCCTCGGTATTGCCGGGTGGGTGCGCAACAACGCCAACGGCAGTGTTGAGATCCTGGCGCAGGGAACCCGCGATCAGCTCTCCGGCTTGCGCTCGCGCCTGCGCGAGGGGCCGCGCGCCGCGCGCGTCGATGGCGTGGAAGAATCGGAGGCCCGTCCCGTCGCCGGTATCAGTTCATTTCGCATTGAAGGAGCATGGTAGATTGTCTCCCGACCCAAGGCTCGATGCCGACCAACTCAAGCGGCTGATCCGCGAAGTCCCCGACTTCCCCAAGAAGGGGATTCTGTTCTACGACATCACGACTCTACTGAAGGACAAAGTCGGCTTCGCCACGCTTATCGATAGGCTTTCCGAGCACTATGTCGATCAGAAAATCGACCTTGTTCTGGGCATGGAAGCTCGCGGCTTCATCTTCGCTCCTGCACTGGCATACCGCCTGAATGCTGGATTTGTTCCCGTCCGCAAAGTTGGCAAACTTCCCGCCGAAACCGTGAAGTTCGATTACGCGCTCGAATACGGCACCAACTCGCTCGAGATGCACAGGGACGCCATCCAGAAAGGCCAGCGAGTGCTGATCGTGGACGATCTGCTGGCCACCGGAGGCACCGCCGAGGCCACTGCCAAGCTGGCGTCTCTACTGGGCGCGGAGATTACCGGACTCAGCTTTGTTGTGGAATTGGATTTCCTCGGCGGGCGGCAGAAGCTCAAAGGCTACGAGGTAATGTCACTGCTGCACTACGACAAGCAATAACCGCGGAAACCAAGTCCTCACCTCTCCTCCAGTAACAACTTCGAGTCCTTCGGTCGATATCCCTTGCGCCCGAACCAGTCTTCCATGGCTTCGCGGAGCTGCTCCAGGGGAACGTTGGTGCCGATCTCCATGTGGCCGTCGGAAACCGGCAGGGTATCGTCGAACACGCTGGCATTCGTGAAGTTGCGCATGGAGAAGCTGTCCAGCCATTTCAGTGGACAGGGAAGCCTCTGGCCCCGGTCTTCGTACTCGACGCGAATCTTGCGGGCAAACATGGCTTGATTTAATCACAAACAGTACGGCATACAGGAGACGGTGGAGACCACGGAGGGGCGCTTGACAGATTGGCGTGGGGGTCATTAGTCTGCCCAGCACCACGCTTGCGGCGTTATCTCCGCGGCCCGGTCTTGGGAACGGCAATCGACGGTGCGCTGCAGCTCAGAATTCCGGCAGTTCACAGGAGGATCGCATGCTCATGAGTTTCATTTGGTGGATCATTGTTGGGCTGATCGCGGGCTGGGCTGCGGGCAAGATCATGAGGGGCGGCGGCTACGGGCCGCTCATGGATATCGTCCTCGGCATCGTCGGTGCCGTCGTCGGCGGATGGCTCCTGGGCGCTCTCGGTATCTATGCTGGCGGCTTGATCGGCACCATTGTGGTCGCAATTGTGGGCGCCATTTTCCTGATCTGGCTAAGCCGTCTGATCAAGAAGGCGTAAGCCGGGCGACCAGCACGCGGACAATCAAAAAAAATCGCCGGTAAACGGGTTTGTGAGTGGCGGGTGTCAAGAGGCCTGAGAACCCGGCGACTCTAGGCGGGGACTTGCGCCTGCATCGCAGCAACCACTGCTTCGAGGTGGGCCAGTGTTTCCCCGACCGTGAGCGAATACATGTCACGGCCCAGGCCTTCGCCGGCCTGGAGCGCGGCTTTCAGATAATGGCCGGCAATTTCGACGGCGAGGGAATCCGTGATGGCTCTGCCGGTGCGCTTCTTGTACTCCACCCACGCCGGGTGCGGCAGCGCTACCCAGACGGTTCTCCCGTCAACCAGAAACTTGATGTCGACGGCATCGGCGTGCCGCGTGGCAATGGCGACGATCAGAGCTTGATAGACGCAGTGAACCGGTTTCTTGCTCCAGCGGTCGGTGGCGGTGAAGTCCCCAAACATGGCTAACCAAACTATAGCGGAGCGACGCGGCGCGGGCAAATGGATCGGTCGAGCTTGTGTCGCAGATCAAGCGCTGCGGGCAGTCTCATGAAATCCTTCCCAGACACTCGCATTCGCCGTTGCAATCAAGGTGAGGATACAACTCGATCGCGCACTCTCTTTGGGGATGAAGAGAAAATATCTGGCCCGTGAAAACATATTACTTGTGAAGTGCACGACGATTGCGCGTCGGGCGGTGGCTGCCTCGGTTAACATGGTTCGGTGCCGAACCGGGGTCCCAAACAGACAAAACCAAATATTGTCAGCGCCTCACACCTGAGCAAACTTCCCTGGCTCATCCACGGATTCTCCGCGCGTTTGGGGGGATTCTCCCGTGCATACGGGGGCGCCGCGCTCAACCTGGGATTCACCCCAGAGGACTCCAAAGCCGCAGTGGAGCGCAACCGCGCAGCGTTTCTCCGAAAACTCGGTGCCGGCAGTGGGCGGAGGAGCGGCCCTCGGAACCCTCGTTCTCACCTTTGGCCGCTGGTCACGCTGCGCCAGGTCCATTCCGACATCATCCGCTTCGTCGACTCCAGTGCCGAATCGCAACTGGTCGGCGACGGCTTGATCTCGGCAATTCCGGGTTTGTTGCTCGGCATTCAGACCGCCGATTGCCTGCCCATCATTCTGGTCGACCCCAAGCGCCGCGCCGTGGGCGTGTTTCACGCTGGCTGGCGGGGTACGGTTCAGCGGATTGTCGAGAAGGGAGTGGGCGAGATGCGCCGCTGGTTCGGCAGCCGGCCTCGAGATCTGAAGGCCGCCATTGGCCCCGGGATTCACAGCTGCTGTTATGAAGTGGGCGTGGAAGTTCGCGAAAAGTTCGAGTCGCAATTCGCTTACGCGGCAAAGCTTTTCCGCGAAGTCGAGCAGTCCGATCCCGCGTGCGAAAGATATCCCATGTTGTTCCTCACGGCGCGCCCGCCCGGTCACAATGGTTGGGGGAAGAAGATTTTTCTCGACCTGGTGGAAGCCAATCGTCAACAACTGCTGGGGGTGGGCGTGCCGGCGAACCGTATCGAAGCCTCGCCGTTATGCACGAACTGTCGCCCAGACTTATTGTTTTCCTATCGCGCCGAGCAGGGCAAGACTGGTCGGATGATGGGCGTCGTCGGAATCCGAAGCTGAGCCAAGTCGGAAAGCAGAACTCAGGATGCAGAACGGGAGGCCGATTCGCCACTTCTGCATTCTGACTTCCGCATTTTTATGTCATCGGCGGGGCGGCCGCAGGAGGAGGCACCGCTGCCGGATCGGCGATTCCCTCATTCACTAGATCCTTTAACTCCTTGCTGGGCTTGAAGAAAGGAATCTTCTTGGCGGGCAC
>PMHI01000222.1:35278-38043 GCA_003156615.1 Acidobacteriaceae bacterium
TCAAAGATCGTTTCCACGATTACTTCGCTGTCTTTGCGCGTGAGTTCCGCCAAACGCGAGACTTCATCGATCAGATCGGCTTTCGTCATAATCCCTCTTCGCTCTAGGCCAGCCATGTGGTGAGCAGTCGCTACCGGCGAGCGGCGACCCTCTTACCATATCAGCAACCTCCCATAACCTTCTCAAATTTCAGGGGTTGTACGCAAGTCTCCGTTTTGGGGCAAGGGCAGCGATAGATCTTCGGTGTCCGGTGTCAGGTCTTGAGGGACCGGGGCGTATTCGAACTTCACGTTCAAGGCAGGAGGCCTGTACCCCCGCCCAAGACCTGACTTTTACTTCCACAGATAATAGAACCCGACGTGCTGCTCCAGCATTTTCTCATTGTCGGGAAGATACTGCGAGACGTCGCCCAGCAGCAAATCCAGCACCGTCCGGCGATCTTTTTCCGGGTGCACCAGCGTCGGTTCGCCCGAGATGCCTACCGATTGCGCCGTGTCGTTGACCACGGCTTCAAAGTCGGCCACATTGTCAATCAGCTTCATCGACAGGGCTTCCTTGCCCGTCCACACCTTGCCGTTGGCAATGGCTTTCACGTCGTCGAACTTCATGCCGCGCCCGTCGGCCACCGCCTGGACGAACTGCCCAAACATATTGTCGATCAGCCCCTGCATGTAGGCCTGCTCCGCGGGAGTGAGTTCGCGGGCTGGGTTCCCAGTGTCCTTAAACTCCCCGCTCTTGAATACGATACTTTTCAGCTTGGCCCACTTCAGCAGGTCGCCATAGTTCACCCACTCGGCGATGACGCCGATCGAGCCTACGATACTGCCTTGGTCGGCATAGATCTTATTCGACGCCGACGCGATGTAGTACGCGCCGCTGGCGCCCACGGTTTCGATAGAAACCACAATGCGCTTCTTTTTGTCCTCGCGGATGCGTTTGACCTCGCGATAAATCTCTTCGGACGCAGCCACGCCGCCGCCGGGCGAGTTCACGTGCAGGATGATGGCCTTAATGGAGGAGTCGTCGGCAAGCTTTTTCAGTTGGCCAACCACGGGCTGCGGCGAGAGAATCACGCCGTCCAGGTCCACCACACCGATGCGGTCGCCAAAGCCGCCGAACGCGGCTTGATTGCCACCACCGGCGTGCAGCGTCAGGTAAACCAGGGAAAACACGGCCAACACAAAGAGGAAGAATGCCCCTCCCCCAATCAGGATCCAGAGCACGGTGCGGGAACGTTGGTCAGGCATGGGGAAAGTTTAGCACCGGATACCCAGGGGCGTGAGCACCTTCAATGCCCCGCGCAGAACGCCAACTTCGACCGGCGTTCGGCAGACGTATTCACCGTCGGCGTAGACATCGAGCGGGGCCTCGGTTTCTGCGCGCAGCCGCTCTGCCTGGAAGTAGCTTACCTCCCGGATGCGCAGATGGCGGCCAAAATAAACCGTGGGGAACATGCACGCAAGCTTGAAGGGATCGACGCCGCCGATCACGCAGACATCGAGTTGGCCGTCATCCATTTGCGCGTGGGGCGCAATCTTCATGCCACCACCGTAAGTGGAAGTGTTGGCGAAAGCTGCCAGGATCGTGGGCTGGTCACTGCGTCTCGCCCAGCCACCGGCTCCGTCGGGTGTGAAAATCTTGAGGGGAAGCGCGGCGAATCGAAAGATTGTAGGAGCTAGGGCTAACGCGTAACCGCCGTGACCGCGCAGCCAGCGTGGCAATTCGTTGGCCCGGCGGATCACTTCGCTATCCAGCCCAACCCCGGCCACGCTGCAGAAATAGTGCCGAGTACCGAGTGCCGAGCCGGGAGCAAACCCATGTGGCGTGGACGATTCGCCCGCGGCTTCGAGCGGCACGATCATTCCTAGATCAATCGCGCGCACGTTGCCTTGTCCGCAGCAGAAGCGTCGCCACGCAGCGAGAGCTTCGCGCACGCTGCGCAGGCCCAAAGCACGCGCAAAGTCGTTACCGCTGCCGGCCGGGACGACCAGTAGAGGTAATCCGAGCTTCAGCAATTGACTCAGGTGACGGTGGATGGTGCCATCACCGCCAAAGAGTAGGATGATGTCAGCTTGATCCGCAGCGGCAGGCATTCCGATGCGCCAGTCGATCGTTGGTCGAGCCGTCTCGTCTGCCCGGAAGGGTTTGAGGTCTTTCGCAGAACATCCCAGCCCGAGAATGGCGGCCGCACGCATGCGCGGTTGAGAGTAACAGAGTCGATCGGCTTAGCGGGACCGCAAGCTCTCGAGACCCTGCCCGCCCGGGCAGCACCCGGGGCCGTACCGCAACGGGGCTTCCGACTATCGTAACCTGCCGCCCTCTCCTCAAAACTCGCAACAGATGGCATGATTGATAACAGACAGGTTTTTTGGAGGGGTATGCGACTGCGCCAGCTAATGAATCTATGGTGCTTTCTCACGGTTACCCTGATGCTGGCTGGTTGCGGCGGATCTCCACCTGCCCATACGGTCGTGAGTGCGGCCGCGCCTTCGATTACCGCCCAGCCCGCCAATCAGACCGTTACTGCAGGCCAAACCGCTACCTTCTCGGTGACAGTGGCAGGAACGACTCCATTTAATTACCAGTGGCAAAAGGGCACGACCGCGATCTCGGGTGCAACCTCCGCCAGCTATACCACCGCCCCGACCACTACCTCCGACAGCGGATCGCAGTTCAGCGTGGTCGTAACCAATGCCATCGGAAACGCGACCAGCAATGCAGCTACTCTCACCGTGAATGGTGCCGCGGGCGCGCCTTCGATTACC
>PMHI01000758.1 GCA_003156615.1 Acidobacteriaceae bacterium
CGCGGGCGCGCCTTCGATTACCGCCCAGCCCGCCAATCAGACCGTTACTGCAGGCCAAACCGCTACCTTCTCGGTGACAGTGGCAGGAACGACTCCATTTAATTACCAGTGGCAAAAGGGCACGACCGCGATCTCGGGTGCAACCTCCGCCAGCTATACCACCGCCCCGACCACTACCTCCGACAGCGGATCGCAGTTCAGCGTGGTCGTAAGCAATGCGGTCGGAAACGTGACCAGCAATGCAGCTACTCTCACCGTGAATGCTGCCGGGCCCGCAACCACCGACGTACTGACCTACCACGACGACATCGCGCGCACGGGACAGAACCTGTCGGAAACCACGCTCACCCTCGGCAATGTTAATTCGGGGACGTTTGGCAAGCTGGCCTTCTACTCGATGGACGGTCGGGTTGACGCCGAACCGCTTTACGCCTCGAACGTTGCCGTTCCGAATAACGGCACGCACAATCTAGTGATCGCCGCCACGGAGAACGACTCGGTCTATGCCTTGGACGCGAACTCCGGCGCGACCATCTGGCAGATCTCGACACTGAAGACCGGCGAGACCGCCTCGGATGACCGCAACTGCACTCAGATCACTCCTGAAATCGGCGTAACGTCTACGCCAGTGATTGATCGGACACAGGGTCCAAACGGCGCGGTCTATGTGGTGGCGATGTCGAAAGACGGATCGGGCAACTATTACCAGCGCCTGCACGCGCTCGATCTCGCGCTCGGCTCGGAGTTGTTCGGTGGGCCCGTCGAGGTTCAGGCGACCTATCCGGGAACCGGGGATAACAGCAACGGCACCGATGTGGTCTTCGATCCTGGGCAGTACGCGGAACGATCCGCGCTGCTGTTGCTGAATGGTGTGATCTACACCGGTTGGACTTCGCACTGCGACATCCGGCCCTATACGGGATGGATCATCGGTTACAGCGAATCCACGCTGGCCCAGACGAGCGTGCTGAATGTAACGCCCAACGGCGACGCAGGCTCCATCTGGATGGCTGGAGCCGGGCTCGCCGCCGACAGTGCGGGTAACATTTATTTTCTCGATGCCAACGGAGATTTCGATACCAGTTTGAACGGGAGCGGTTTTCCCGGCAACGGCGACTACGGCAATGCATTCATGAAGCTGTCGACCTCCGGCAATCAACTCGCCGTAGCAGATTACTTCGAGATGGACAATGGGGTCGAGGAGAGCGACACCGACACCGACCTCGGCTCCGGCGGAACCATCGTGCTGCCCGATTTAAGCGATGGCTCAGGCAACACCTGGCATCTGGCGGTTGGCGCGGGCAAAGACAGCAACCTTTACGTGGTGAATCGCGATTCGATGGGAAAGTTCAGCGCGAATAACAACAACATTTATCAGGAACTGGCTGGGGCGTTGCCAGGAGGGGTTTGGGCAATGCCCGCGTATTTCAACAACACGGTCTACTACGGATCGGTCGGAAGCCCCATCCAGGCCTTCACGATTGCCAACGCGAAGCTATCGACCAGCGCAACAGCGAAGACCGCCACCAGCTTCGGATATCCTGGGGCGACACCCAGCGTCTCGGCCAATGGCACGAGCAACGCCATCGTCTGGGCGGTAGAGAACAGCAACCCGGCGGTATTGCACGCTTACAATGCGACGAATCTGGCCGAGCTCTACAACAGCAACCAGGCCCCCAACGGTCGCGATCAGTTCTACATCGGCAACAAGTTCATCACGCCCATGATTGTGAACGGCCACGTGTTCGTAGGTACGCCCTACGGCGTGGCCGTGTTCGGGCTATTGCCACAATAGCGATGCCTCTCTATTCCATTGTCCTGCAGTTTGGGTTGCTGGCGGAAACGAATAGCCGGTCGAGTGCTGGGCCGCTACATGATAAAGCGGACTCTCTTGGCCCTCTTCCCCACGCGAACCGATGCTCCCTTTCGCGTCTCTAGGAGGATGAGAGGCTCCGTCTTCAGTTCGCCGTTCACCTTTACCGCACGCTGTTTTATTTTTCGAACGGCGTCACTCACTGAATCGGCAAGACCAATCGCCACCAGCAATCGGTCTAGCTTGATCCGGAATTCTCCAGACTCCCCGACCTCGGCGATTCTGTCGTGCGTTGTACCGTCTGGCTTAGCCAAAACGTCGGCTGCCTTCACCGGTACCTCTTCTAAGTCTTCCGGCACCTCCTTCTTCTGAAACTGCTTTTCCCAATCCTCCCCTGCTTTCCGAGCCGCCTCTGCCGAGTGAAAATCCGCCACAATTCTCCGCGCCAATTCCTTCTTCGCCTGCATCGGATGTGCCTCGCGTTTCTTCTCGATCTNNGCATTGCCCAGCGACTTCGACATTTTCTGCACGCCGTCGAGGCCTTCGAGAATGGGCGTGGTCAGAACCACCTGCGATTCCTGCCCGTAGGAGCGCTGCAGCTCGCGTCCCACGAGAAGATTGAATTTCTGGTCGGTGCCGCCGAGTTCCACATCGGCCTCGAGCGCGACCGAGTCATATCCCTGCACCAGCGGATAGAGCAATTCATGCAGGGCGATGGGCTTCTCATCCTGGAATCGTTTGTGAAAGTCCTCGCGCTCCAGCAGTTGCGAGACGGTGTACTTCGCCATCAGGCGAACGAAGTCGTCGGAACTAAACCTGGCGAACCAGCGCCGGTTAAAGTCGACCACAGTTTTCTGCGGATCGAGAATCCTGAAAACCTGCGCCTTGTAGGTCTCGGCGTTCTCCTCGATCTGCTCGCGCGTAAGCGGCGGGCGCGTTGCCGAGCGCCCCGTCGGATCGCCGATCATCCCGGTGAAGTCGCCGATCAGAAAGATTGCGGTGTGGCCGAGATCCTGAAAGTGCTTAAGCTTGCGCAGAACCACGGTATGGCCCAGGTGCAAGTCGGGAGCCGTCGGGTCCATGCCGAGCTTCACCCGCAGCGGCTTGCCCGTAGTGCGCGACTGTTCAAGCTTGGCGCGCAGGTCGGCCTCGCGGATGATTTCCGCCGAACCCTTCTTGAGATACGTCAGTTGTTCGTCGACCGGTGCAAAGGTTGGCATGAGAAAGGCCATTATAAGGAATGCGGCAGCCAGAAGTCTGACTGCAGAAGCTAAAATAGCTCTCGAACCGTGTGAGGCACGTGAAGGCGACGAAGATTCATATACGAAAGGCGACGGCGGCAGATGCTCCCCGCTTGCGCGAAGTGATTGAGGCCTCGGTGCGCGGCTTGCAGGCTGAGGACTATTCGCCCGCACAGATGGAAGGCGCTCTGAAATCCGTCTATGGCGTGGATAGCCAGCTCATCGCGGATGGAACCTATCTGGTCGCGGAGGTCCTCGATTCGAACCAGGATTCCGAGACCAACCCCGAGATCGTCGGCTGCGGGGGATGGAGCAAGCGCAAAACATTGTATGGTGGCGATCAATTCGCGGCGCGCGAAGACTCGCTGCTCGACCCTGCCTGCGACGCGGCCCGAATTCGAGCGTTCTTCGTGCATCCGTTGTGGGCAAGGCGCGGCATCGGAAGCAGGATCCTCGAAGCCTGTGAGAACGCGGCCAGGGGAGCGGGCTTCACACGCCTAGAGATGGGTGCAACCTTGAGCGGCGTGGCTTTTTATCAGGCAAAAGGGTATGCCGCGCTGGAGAATCTCGAAGCTCCACTCGGCAACGGGGAAGCGCTGTCCATCGTGAGGATGGCGAAGGAATTCAAGTGAGCAGTCACAGGGGTAGTGGGTCAGTGTGATTTCCACAGGCTAACGGAGATGAAGGGAAACCACAGCGTAAATGATGCCGACTGCCCAAAGCCAAAGGAATATTCCTGCGCAACGAATGTATGTGGGGTACCCAGGCTTCATGGGTACGCTTGAGAATGGGGACCATGCGAAGCTCCTTTTCGCGTTCTTCCGCCCCCACCTCACCAGCATGTTCGTCTTAAATACACAGAACCAGCCGCAAACCGCAAACATGAGAAGCATTACCACAAGCCAGCCGATGCCGAATGTCGTCATGCCCCAACCTTCTCTCCCAGCGCTTTCAGGATAGGCCCCTTGTCAATCCGCTTTGTGGCCGATGCCGTCTCTGGCAACAGGCCGCACAGTTCTTCGATAGTCCAGACGTGATTTGAGATTCCAGCATTCCTCGCAGGAGTCCCGCGCAGCGTGGAGTGCACGGCAGAAGCTCGAGTACATAAACCAAATCGCTACAGCAGCCGCGTGGTTCTCAATCTTCTTCGAAAATGCCTTCGTGAGCCGAGTAAAACGGCGAATGCTCATTCTCATGGAAAGATTCTGCCGCTCTACAAACGATGTGCTCACATGCTTTCGATCAGGATCGCCGCTCACGACTTTCATGTCGCAGCCGATGCACATTGCGGGAGAATAGCGCGTGTGATTCTCTGCCGGAGCACCGTAGACTTTTTGTAGCTGAGCATAATCAATGTCCGCTCCGAACGCACTCTCCACAGCCTCAAGATATGCCTTGTGTCCATCGGCCGTGATCTGGACGCGGTTGCGAATCCGACTAGCACGATGGACCTTACTCCGGCAGTCTGCCTTCCGCCTTCTGACTTGATTTCAGTAGCCGGCGGCCGGCGATTTCGAAATTCCCCCCCAGCACGATGTTGATCGCTTCCGTGTAGGCGATGTGCTCCTGTTCGAGGATGCGAGCGGCAAGCGACCGTTCGTCGTCAGTGTCGAGCACAGGAACAGCTTTCTGCACGATGATCGCTCCGTGATCAAGTTCTTCGTCAACGAAATGCACAGTGCAGCCCGAGACCTTTACTCCGTAAGCGAAAGCCTGCTCTTGCGCTTCGAGTCCCGGAAATGCGGGCAGCAGCGAGGGATGAACGTTGAGGATGCGCTGCGGGAACTGCTCGACGAACCACAGTGATAGTAGACGCATGTATCCAGCAAGGCAGACCAGCTCCACCTGATGCTGCCTGAGCGCGGCAACGACTTCGCGGTCGTGCTCGGCTCGCGCCTTACCGGTTGATGGAATCACCAGAGCATCGCAGCCGCGTTCGCGTGCGGTAGCAATACCCGGTGCGTCCGCCCGGTTCGAGATGACAACGGCAATACGCGCGTCCGCGATGCGGCCCGCGTCAATGCTGGCGGCAATGGCGGCAAAATTCGAGCCGCGCCCGGAGAGAAGAATGCCGAGGGAATGCATGGTTGATTCGTGATGGTGGATGGCTGATTGAAAAGCAAAAGCCAAGCGATTGAGTTGATCCTCAATCGACAATCATCCATCGTCTCAGTTGTAGATCACCTTACGCTCGCCCTTGACGATCCGGCCGACGGTGTATGCCTTCTCCCCCACGCGTTCGAGCACAGTCTGGGCCTTCTTGAATTTCGCCAGGGGAACCACCATCAGCATGCCCAGGCCCATGTTGAAAGTGCGCAGCATCTCGTCTTGCGGAACATTCCCCAACTCCTGCAGGTGCTCGAACACAGGTGGAACTGGCCAGGACCCGAGATCAATCGCGGCCCCGGTCCCGCGGGGCAGCACGCGCGGCAGGTTTTCGGTGATGCCGCCGCCGGTAATGTGGGCCAGCGCCGAGACGCATTGGCCGGCAGTAAGCTTTTTCAGCGCCGGCCAGTAGCTTTTGTGCGTGCGCATCAGTTCGTTGCCCACCTTATTCTTGATCTGGTTCACATAGTCTTCTGGCGAATAGCCGCCCACTTCGAAGAACAGCTTGCGGGCCAGCGAATAGCCGTTGGTGTGCAGGCCATTGGAAGGCAGGCCGAGAATGACATCCCCGATCTCGACATCCTTGCCAGTAATGATCCGGTCGCGTTCCACCACACCCACGATAAACCCCGCCAGATCGTACTCGCCATCGGAATAGAAGCCGGGCATCTCGGCCGTCTCCCCGCCGATCAGGGCGCAGCCGTTATGCTTACAGGCATCCGCGATGCCTTCCACCACCTTCTCGGCGATCGACGGTTCCAGCTTTCCCGCCGCCAGATAGTCCATAAAGAACAGCGGCGCGGCGCCCTGCACGGCAATGTCGTTGACGCAGTGGTTCACCAGGTCAGCGCCCACGGTGGAATGCAGGCCCATCGCGAAGGCAATCTTGAGCTTCGTTCCTACACCATCCACGCTGGAGACAAGTACCGGGTCCACGTACTTGGTCTTGTCGATCGCGAACAGGCCGCCGAAGCCGCCGATTTCGCTGAGCACGCCGCGGGTAAAGGTCTTGTGCGCCAGATACTTGATGCGCTGCTTGGTACGGTTGGCGCGGTCGATATCCACGCCGGCGTCGGCATAGGTAGTGGGTGCGCCAGCGGATGTGGGATTCTTGGGCACAGGTGTTTCTTTCTCAGTGTGTCAGTGTGGGGAAACTCTGGATTCCTTGCGAATCAGCAGCTTCTAAGGCCGCTCATTGTAACACGTTCACAGGGGGGCCCTCCCGGAGGATGGTGGGTAGCGGGCTGTTGGAACTGAGTCGGAAAACTCCCAAGGGAAACCGACCACGAAAATCCCCATGACCACTCCGAGCCAAGGGAAGGGCTGGGCCAGGGAGACCGGATCCCATCCTACCGCCCCAGTATCCGTCGATCGAGATGCCATCGAATGGTAGACGACCANNTCTTAAGCTAAATCACGCCGCTGTTTCCGACCTCGATGCTCCTAAGCTCCGTCCGGAGCGCGGCTTGGTTTAGCTCGGATGGGCCGCTGCCAATACGGTCAGGCGGGCACATCCATCTCCGCGGCCAGGCCGCTCGCCGCAACCGGGCTTCTTAGTGAGCGATGAAGTCCGAAAAGAAATAAGCGAGGAGCGCTATGACAGCCAGTCCAGAGACGCCGTAGGCGGTCAAAACCCAGGCGCCGCGGCCTTCCCGCTGCCTGCTGGATACTGACTGCTGGCTAATCGACTGCTGGGAAAGTGATTGTTGGGAAACTGAAGAAGAGATGCCAGGGGCCCGATCTTCCATGCCAGAACTCCTCCGAACGGAAGGATCGTGGCGCAAATACATTATGCGTCACGCTTGCCCGAGCGTCGCGGCCAGGCAAGACTTCTAAGCCGGAATTCTACTACGGTTTTGTGACGGACGACCAACTAAATGCGACTCAAATCATGAGGATGACGGAGAGGCTACCCTGGCCCCCTCTCCCGCCTTAGGATAAAAGCAGCCCAGGCCTTACTATTATCCTATGCGTAGTCTTTTGCTCTCGCTCCTGGTGGCCTGCAGCTTGGCCGCACCCTTCACTGCCACAGCACAATCGAGCGTAACCCCTGCTCNNACGGGACGCAAAGAGACCATCGCTCGCATTCGGGTGCAAAGCGAGGCTGGAGTCCAGCAGTGGGGACAGCTTCAAATAGGCTACAACTCCGCCAACGAGCGGGTGGAGATTGCCTACGTCCGCGTGGTCAAGGCCGATGGCAGCGTGGTGAAGGCGGGCGACGATGCCGTACAGGATCTGAGCGCGCCCGTGGAACACGAAGCTCCGGTCTACACCGACTACCGTCAGAAGCACGTCACCGTGCCCGGCCTGCGCCCCGGCGAAGTGCTCGAGTACGACATGGTCACGGTGATTCACACGCCGTTGGCTGCGGGACAGTTCTGGGCGGACTACGACTTCGACAAGAACAACATCATGCTCGATGAAGAACTCGATGTCGACGTTCCCTCCGATCGTCCGCTCAAGTTGAAGAACAAGCCGGATATGGATCCGAAGATTTCCGAAGAGAACCGGCGCCGCATCTATCACTGGACCAGTTCTCACCTCGAGCGCGAAGACGACACAAAGGACAAAGACAAGGACAAAAAGAAAAAGAAGAAGAAGGTCGACGAGGAACGCCCCGACGTTCAGTTAACCACCTTCGTCAGTTGGGAGCAGATCGGCCTCTGGTATGCCGGCCTGGAAAAGGACCGGCGTGCACCCTCGCCGGAAGTCCGCGCCAAAGCAGCCGAACTCACCAAGGGTCTCGACTCGCCCCTAGATCGGGTCCAGGCTCTCTACGACTACGTCGCGAAAAATTTCCGCTACGTCAGCCTGTCGCTGGGCGTGGGCCGCTATCAACCGCACGCTTCCGGAGATGTTCTTCACAACCAGTACGGCGACTGCAAAGATAAGCACACCCTGCTCGCTTCCCTGCTCGAAGCCGAGGGCCTGCATGCGTCTTCCGTGTTGATCAACTCCAGCCGCAAGCTCGATCCCGACGTGCCTTCCCCCTCGCAGTTCGATCACGTCATCACGATGCTGCCCATGACGACGCCTCCCGAAGAAGTCTGGATGGATACCACCAGCGAAGTTGCTCCTTTCCGGCTGCTGGCCTTCAGTCTGCGCGACAAGCTGGCGCTCGTCATTCCCGCCAAGGGCACGCCGCATCTGGAGGAGACACCCGCCGATACACCCATGCCCGACAGCGAAATTTCCGAGGTCGACGGAAAAATAAATGAGATCGGGAAACTCGAAGCCCATGTGCACTACACCTTCCGTGGCGATGAAGAACTCATGTTGCGTTCCATCTTCCGCCACTATCCGGAAGCGCAATGGCAACGCGTAGTGGAAAATGTCAACGCCGGGGTGGGCGGCGACATTACGAATTTGAAGATCAGCGATCCGGCCGCGACCCGCGAGCCGTTCACCATGTCCTACGATGTCGCCAAGCCGAACTTCCTGGACTGGTCCAAGAAAAAATCTGACCTGACCCTGCCGCTTTGTCAGTTCAACCTGCCCGATCTCGGCAATAGTGAGGACGAAGCCGACGCTGACGCCGCTCTCAAACTTGGACCCAAGGCAGAGTACGTCTACAAGATCAAGCTCGACCTGCCCGTCAACTACACCGCGCATGCTCCGCTGCCTTTCTCCCTGAAGCGCGACTATGCAGAGTACGAGGCCACCTACAAGCTGGAGGGAACTTCCTTCACGGCCGCCAGGACGCTCACGATGCGCCAGACCGAACTGCCCGCGCCGCGCGCCACCGATTACCAGGCTTTCCGCCGGGCCGTAGATTCTGACTTGGGACAGTTTCTTTCCGTCGAGAACACGGTAGCCGGCACGCCCGCGCCGCCAGCTGATATGAAGGTCGACGACCTGGTGGAAAGTGGGCGCGCCGCCTTGGTCGGCGGCAATCCTACCATGGCGATGCAACTTCTTAAGCGCGCCACGGAAGTGGATCCCAAGAATAAGTATGTTTGGGATTTGCTGGGCGAGGCATACCTCCAGATGCGCCAGAATGACGACGCCATCGCCGCTCTCAACAAGCAGATCGAGATCAATCCCTACGACGAGTACGCCTACAACACCCTGGGCCGTGCCTACTGGCAGGAACGCAAGTACCCAGATGCCGTAACCGCCTTCAACAAGCAGCTCGAGATCAATCCCCTCGACAAGGTTTCCCATGCCGCCCTGGGTCAGATGTATTCCGAGTGGCACAAGTACGCCGAAGCCGCGCCCGAGTTGGAGAAAGCCGCATCCCTCACGCCCGAAAATCCGGAACTGCAAGTGAGCCTTGGCGATGCCTACCTGAACCTCGGCCAGGACGACAAAGCGCTGGCCACCTTCGACCACGCGGTCGAACTCTCGGCCACACCGCTGGTCTGGAACAACATCGCCTACCAGCTTTCGCTGAAGAACTCCCATCTCGACCGCGCCCAGCAATACGCCGAGTCGGCGATCTCAGCCACCACAGCGGCCTTGCGCAATGTATCGCTCGATCGCCTAACACAGCAGGAGTTGCCCCTGGTCCCGTCCCTGATCGCCTACTGGGACACGCTGGGCTGGGTTTATTTCAGCGAGGGCAATTTGGACAAAGCCGAAAAATATGTTTCCTCGGCCTGGCAGCTCGGCCACCACGGCGAAGTCGGCGACCACCTGGGACAGATTTACCAGAAGGAGGGAAAGAAAGATCTGGCCCTGCGCACCTACGCACTTTGCCTGAGCGGACTGCGGCCCATCCCCGAAACCCGCGACCGGTTGGCCTCTCTAGCCGGCGGCAGCGGCCAAGTAGACGCTACAGTCGCAAAGTACAAAGAAGAACTGCAACGGTTGCGCACCATCGACCTGGGCAAAGTGGCGAAAGAAACCGGCAGCGCCGATTTCTTCGTCCTCCTCAGTCGTGGCCCAGGTCGTGCAGGAACTTCGGCCGCCACGGTCGAAGCCGTAAAGTTCGCCAGCGGCGACGAAAAGCTAAAAGTCTTCACCGAAGCCCTCCGCACCGCCGAATACCGCCTAACCTTCCCCGACGACACCCCAGTAAAAATCCTGCGCCGCGGCATCCTCTCTTGCTCCACCGCCACGGGCACCTGCACGTTTGAGCTAATGTTGCCCGATGATGTAAGGACGGTGGATTGAAGCCCAAAGCGGTTTGTCATCTTGCGCGGAGCATCTGCTTTTCGCCAGGCGAAAGCGGATGCGGAGTCGAAGGATCCCTGGCAGCGTGATAAGCCTGACCAAGCCTCAGCACCAGATCCTCCCGCCAATGCGGCCCAGCGATCTGCAATCCGATGGGCAGCCCGCTTTTCGTAAAGCCGCAGGGCACTGAGATNNGCAGGATCTTTTTTAAGATCGGCGATGGCCGGCGCCGGGATGGGTATGGTGGGCGTCACCAGCAAATCCACTTCGGTAAAGATGTCGTGAGCCCGGCGTCGTTCCTGCTCCAGTTCGCGACGCCGCTGAATATATTCCGCCGCCGAAATGTTCGCGCCAGAACCAATGCGCCGCAGAGTCTCCGGCTGATAAAGCGCAGGCGTACGCGCAACATGGTCGGCGTGATAAGCAAAAGACTCAGCGGCTTGCACCGTACGGTCCGATGAGACTTCGAGGTCGAAGCCCCGAACATCGGCCACCAGCGCCCCGATCACAACCAGAGCCTGCTCCACCGCCGCGCGAACTTCAGAGTCCAGATCGTCAAAAAAATGCGCCCGTGGAACCCCAACCCGCAGATCCTTCGTCGAATCGCACCCGCCAGAAACATAATCGGATACCGGGACATCCGCGCTCGAAACCTCGAGCGGATCGTATCCCGCGATAGCCTGCAGAACAACCGCCGCATCGCCAACCGTCGCGGCCAGCGGACCAACGTGGTCCAGCGACCACGAAAGGGGAATCACGCCCCGCGCGGACACGCGCCCATAAGTCGGCTTGATCCC
>PMHI01000130.1:0-151 GCA_003156615.1 Acidobacteriaceae bacterium
GGCCGCTTCCTTGCACGTCGATAACGTTGTCAGCACCATCCTTGCTCTCCCACGTCACTCCCAGCGAGCGCAGGCATCTGAGTGTGCTGGCGCAGTCCGCGCCAGTCGAGTAGTTGTTCAGTCGCGAGGGCCCCTCGGCGATCGCCGCCAG
>PMHI01000130.1:248-7285 GCA_003156615.1 Acidobacteriaceae bacterium
CTTGGCCTCGGCTGCGGCTTCGCGCAGGACTTGCGCTGGAACCTCTTTCAGGCTGAGTCCAAACTCGAACATCGGGGTTTCGACACCGCGTCCCCAGCGCGCCACTTCCCAGTGCGCGCGCACGAACTTCACATCCGGATGCGTCGTCAGATCGAGCAATATCGGAGATTGCCCGCAATAAAACTTCTGGGGAAACGCAACCACCGGCTTAGCTCCCCACGCCGCGCCGTCGGCTGAGCCATGGATGCTGACCTCGAGCGACTCCTGCTCGATGATCTTCGAAATCTCAAGCGTCAACAAGAACACGTGGCCAGAGGCGCCGCTCAACTCCACGGTGGGGCCGTCTCCCTTGGCGCTCACTACAGTCTTATCTGCAACCAGAACGGTATCAATCATGGCGGGAGGATTGTAGCAAATCGTGGGAGCGTCGTGTCACTGGCTTACTCCAGCGGATGCGGGCCAGTGAAAAGGTGCTGGTTTGCGAGTGGTCGCAAACCGCAAAAAACCCGAATAAAAGCAGCGCGACGGATTTCCTCACAGGGTCCCCGATTCTAGCGCAAGGCGGAGTTCGAACCTGGCTCATGGCTGAAGGCGCTCCAGAAACTGCCGCAGCAGCTTGCCTGCTTCCTCCGGCTGCTCCCACGGCGAATAATGGCCGGCTTTCGGAATCACGTGCAACTGGCTGCCGGAAATGTGCTGGCGCATCAGTTCGGCTTCGTTCAAGCCGGTCAGGATATCTTCCTCTCCAGTGACCAGCAGGGTGGGTACATGGATGGTCTTCAACGTACGCACTGAATCCGGGCGCTCGGCCATGCCGCGCTGCACTTGTGCCACATCTTCGGGCGACATCTTCCGCATCATGCGCAGCGCGCCGTCGACGAGATCCGGCCGTGTCTCCCGTGTGCTCTTGCCCAGAAGGCGCGGAATCATGCTCTCGAAAAACGGTTCGGTACCGCGCTCGAGGACCGCGCTCGCGGCCTCGAGGCGTCCGGCGCGGGCTTCGGAGGAATCGGCGGGCGCCTTTGTATTGAAGAAACCGAGCGCAGCCACGCGGCCGCGATCCCTTCGCCAGAATTCGAACAGAGCATATCCGCCGATGGAAACGCCGACGAGCGGGGCGCGGCCAATATCGGCATCGTCCATGACGCGCGCGATATCGCCGGCGTGCTTCTGCATGGTGGCCGGACCATCACCCAGGCCGGAATCTCCGTGTCCGCGCAGATCAGGGAGCACGACGCGGTAGCGCGTGGCCAGAGCCTGAGCCACAGGCAGCCAAAATTCGTGATTTGCGGGAAACGGATGGAGCAGAACTACGGGAGGGCCTTCGCCCAGCGCGCGGTAAGCAATCTCCGCGTCGNNAGCAGCAGTGGTTCGTCCGGCATCACGACCCAGGCGATGGGATAGGAGATCAGGCCAATTCCTGTCATGAAAGACGTGATCAGCCACACCAGCCGGACCACGGTCACGTCGACGTCAAAGTACTCGGCGAAACCCAGGCAGACGCCGGCGATCTTGCGTCCCTGCCGAGGCCGCACCAGCCGCTTGCGGGCTACCGACGCACCCACGCGAATGCCGCAATAGGCACAAACCGCCGCGTCGTCCTGAATCACCTTGCCGCAGTAGTTGCAGTACATGCTTGTGCCCTCCCCAGGCCCCTACAAGACATTACGTAATTGTAGACCGAAAGTTCCATCCCGACCTTCGAGGAAGCCGCCAGCCAACTTCCCTCGTTATCGCACAATGGACCGGGCAATCGCGCTTCCTCACCTTGTTTATGGGGTCGCCATGCGCTACTCTAATGCTGCTCTCGCGGTACTCCCACTCCTCTTTCCTCCCAGCCGTAAACCAGGCATCTGCTGCAATGCGTGTGCAACTTAACGCGCTCGGACCGAAGGCCATACAATATATNNCCACTGACAACTGGCCATTGCCTCTCCCAAGGAGTCCACGTTGCTTAAATTGAAGCGGCTTCAGATTCTCGGCTTCAAATCGTTCTGCGATCGCACCGACCTCAAGTTCCACGGGGACGGTATCGCCGCCATCATCGGCCCCAACGGCTGCGGCAAGTCGAACATTGCCGACGCCATCTCCTGGGTGCTGGGCGAGCAGTCGGCCAAAACCCTGCGTGGCTCGCGCATGGAGGACGTCATCTTCGCCGGCACTCGCGACCGCAAGCCCACCGGCATGGCCGAGGTCTCGCTCACGCTCATCGACCCCGAGCAGTATCCTGGCCCTGACGCCGACGCACCCACCGAGATCGACATCCAGGACGAACTTCCCGCCGAGTCTTCAAGAAGCGCCGCTGAATTATCAAGACGTCCGGCCGACGACTGGGACGAAGCCGCCATCCGCGCCCGCGCCGCCGAGGAAACCGAGCGCGCCATTGAAGAAGCCCAGCCCGGCAAAGCCGAAGAAGTGGAGATTCCGGCCTCGAAAGTAAGTACCCTGGCGGTCGCCTTCCCTGACGACGAACCGGTATTCGCGTTACCGGCACATAACCTGGTTCCGGCCGCTTCTTCAGCCGTTGTAAACGGCCCGCCTCAGGTTGTGCTCAAGATCCGTCGCCGCAAATTCAACCAGCAGCAATTCCGCGCGGGAGAGATCGCAGTGACGCGCCGTCTGTTCCGGTCCGGCGATAGCGAATACCTGTTGAACGGCAAGCTGTGCCGCCTGCGTGATATTCAGGAACTTTTCATGGGCACCGGCCTCGGACCGGAGACTTACGCCCTGATCGAGCAGGGACGCATTGGCCAGATCCTCAGCAGCCGACCAACCGATCGCCGAGCCATCCTCGAAGAGGCCGCCGGAATCACGAAGTTCAAAACCAAGAAGCGTCTCGCCGAAGCTCGCCTCGAAGATGCCAAGCTGAACCTCGCCCGCGTGAACGATATTTTCGACGAGGTCACGCGCCAGATGAATTCGTTGAAGCGCCAAGCCTCTAAGGCCGAGCGCTACGCCAAGCTGCGGGAAGAGATGCGGGCCCAGCTGCGCGTCGTCCTAGCCAGTAAATTTGCCGCAATCGAGCGGGAAAGCGCCGAGCTCGACGCCCAACTCAACGCTCTCGCCGAGGACATGCAGCACCGCACCGACGCCGTCCAGCAGCTCGAATCCGAGCACAGCGAAGGCACCGAGCGCGGCTATGGCATTGAGACTGAGTTGCGCGAAAACCGCGACCGGTTGAGTCAGATCGATTTAGAAATCGATCGCGCCCGCGCCCGCCGCCTGCATAACGACGAACGCTGCGCCGAACTCGTGGTTCGCCGTGCCTCGGCCGAAGCTGAATTGGCCCAAGCTCGTCACCGCCTGACCTCGCTGAAGGCCGAGGGCGATTCCAATCGGCAGGTGCTCGAATCCGCCGCCGCTGATTTAGCCGCAGCCCAGCACGAACTCGCCCTCTCCCAACAGGAAGCCACCTCGGCGTCGTCCGCGCTGGCTGAACTCGAACATCAGCAGGAACAATCTCGCGTCGCGATCTTTGATACCGTGTCGTCGGCCTCGCGGGTGCGCAACCAGCTGGCTCAGGCCGAAGAGCGCCTCGCAGGCGCGGATCGCGAAGCCCGGCGTCTCGCAGCCGAAATCGCGAACGCGAACTTCCAGTTGGAAGCCTTCGGCGGGCAGCGCGGACAGCTCGCCCTCGAGTTCGAAACTGTGACGCAGCGTGTCGATGGCATCACCGAAGAGCTCAGCCAGCTTCGCCGCCTGGTCGAGGCCAAGCGCCTCGAAGAAAACAGAGCCAAAGCTCATCTCGATGTGCTCCGCGCGGAGTCGGCAACCGCTCTCGGCAAGAAAGGATCTCTGGAGGCAGTGATCGCAGAACACGGACACTCCACCGAGTCGGTTCGCCGCCTTTTCCAGTCGGGGGTGATGCAGGGCGGCCTCGCGCCGGTCGGCGTGCTCGCGGATTTTCTTGAAGTCGAGCCACGTTTCGAGTGCGTGGTGGAAGACTTCCTGCGCGACGAGTTGAACTATATTGTGGTCAAGTCCTGGGATGCTGCCGACGAAGGCCTGCGCCTGCTGCGCACCGACGTCGACGGCCGCGCCACCTTCCTGGTTCATCCCGAGGACTCGCAAGCCAAGTTCTCCTTCATCTTGGATGAAGCGGCACATTGCGCGCCGCCCACAGCTTCAATCGTGCCGCTCAAAGATACGATTCGCGTTCTCAACGGCTTCGGAAAGTCGCTGGAGGTAATTCTCCCGAAGCTTCGCGACGGCTACATCGTTCCCGGCTCCGATACCGCACGTGGCCTGGCTCTCGAAAATCCCGATGCGTTTTTCCTCTCGCAATCTGGAGAATGCTTCCACAACGTGACGGTCACGGGTGGAAAACAGCGCGCCGAGGGCCCACTTTCGATGAAGCGCGAGCTTCGCGAAGTTCGCCGACAGCTTGAAGACCTGGAGCGCGCTCGCGGCGAAGAAGAGATGCGCGTGCTCACGCTCGGCCGGGAAATTAAAGACCTCACTTCCCTGCTGGATCGTCTCGAAGGCGAAAAACGTGAGTCTGAGCGCCAGTCCATGACCTCTGGCCACATGCTGCAGCAACTCGATTCAGAGATGGCCCGCGTTACGGAGCGCATGGGCATTGCGCAAGCGGAGTTCGAGCGCCTTGCCGCGGAGCGAACCGAGCAAGACTCGACGATCGCCCGAAGACAAGCAGAAATCGCCGCGCTCGAACAAACTGGCGCCCAACTCGAACAGCAAATCGCAGAAGCCCAGGAATTTCTGGGAGTCCTGCGCCAGCGGCGCGAAGATGCGGCCCAGATCAGTTCGCAGCGGGTGGCCCGGGTGGCGGCGCTCGAAGAGCGCCACCGCTCCGCAACCGCCGTCCTCGGACGCATCGATTCTCTGTTCAGCGAAATCAGCGAGCGCGTCCATGCTCTCGCCTCGCAGATGGACGCTGCCGTCGCCGAAAAGCTGCAGCGCGAATCCGAAAATCTTCAACTCGAGCAACAAGCCGCCGATTTCGCGACCGAACGCAACGCGAGCCACGCGCGCGAGGGGTTGCTGCAATTCGAAAAAGATCAGCTCCGCGCTCGCCTCGCCGAAATCGACGAACTTCTTCGCCACGCCCGCCAACTTCTCGACCAGGCCCGCGATCGCCGGGGCGAGCTACAGGCTGCCGCCGCCAAGCTCGAAGCCGACGCCATGTATATGGCGGATACCTGCTTGAACGAGCTCGGAATCGAGCGCGCTGCGCTGCTGGCCGACACCACATTCGCGCGAGTCATCGGCGACGAACTCACAGCCTGCGATCATTCATATCGCGAGATGCGCGCCAAACTCGAAGCCATGGGGCCGGTGAATATGATGGCGCTCGAAGAGTACCGCGAAACCGCCGAGCGCCACACTTTCCTCGATACCCAGCGCAAGGATCTGATTTCCTCCATCGAGAACACAACCGCGACCATTCGAGAGATCGACGAAGTCTCGCGCCAGAAATTCCAGGAAGCCTTCACCAAGATCAACGAGAACTTCCAGGCCACCTTCAAGAAGCTGTTCGGCGGCGGCCACGCCTTCATGAAGCTTACCGACGAGGAAAACTCCGCCGAGAGCGGCATTGACGTAGTTGCTTCCCCTCCCGGCAAGCGCCTGCAAAGTGTGTTGCTGCTCTCCGGAGGCGAAAAGGCGCTCACCGCGCTCGCCCTGCTGGTCGGCATCTTCCAGTACACACCCAGCCCGTTCTGCATCCTCGACGAAGTCGACGCTCCGCTCGACGAGGCCAACATCGGCCGCTTCACCGACCTGGTGAAAGAGATGAGCATCAAGACGCAGTTCGTCCTCATCACGCACAGCAAGAAGACGATGAGCATCGCGCCCGTGCTCTATGGGGTAACCATGCAGGAGCCCGGCGTCTCGAAGCTGGTGTCAGTCCGCTTTGGAGCGGCCTAGAGGAAGCAAGGCGTCAGCCAAAGGAACAGCTCCGTCGGGAGATCTTGCGGAGATCATGCAGCCTTTCGCGGAACGTCCACGATATCCACTCTCATCCTCAGCTTTTCCACAACGGCGGGCGCCGGAAACTGGCTGCCCGTCCGCGTCGCCACGATGACCCCCGGCGGCCAACGTTTCCAATCAGCAGGATACGGACTTCTCTCTCCGCCGCAATCTCTGCGGTTGACAAAAATTTCTGAGAGTCTAAAATACGCCTCGCTCCTTACCCTGTAAAATTTCGACATGAGCTCTAAACCTCTTGATCCCGTAGTCCTACAAACCGATTTCCCCGATCTCCAACTCTGCGCCAGCGGAAAAGTGCGCGACGTTTACCCGTTGGATAATGAGCGTTTGCTATTCGTCGCTACCGACCGCATTTCCGCCTTCGACTATGTGCTCGCCACCGGCATCCCTCACAAAGGCCATGTCCTGAGCCAAATGTCGCTGTTCTGGTTCGACTTCCTTTCTGACATCGTGCCCAACCACGTCATTACCGCGGACGTGGATCGCTATCCGCAAAGTCTCGAGAAGTATGCCGATCAGTTGCGTGGCCGTTCGATGATCGTGCATCGTGCCGAGATGTTTCCCGTCGAGTGCGTCGTGCGCGGCTACATTTCAGGGTCGGCCTGGAAGGAGTATCAAGGGACAGGCCAGGTTTGTGGCATCGCACTGCCGGCGGGACTCAGTGAATCCGAGGCTTTCCCGGAGCCCATTTTCACTCCGGCCACCAAGGCCGTGAGCGGCCATGATGAAAACATTTCGTTTGCCAGGATGTGCGAGATCCTAGGCACAGAGACCTCCAGCCTCCTGCGCGAGATCACCTTGGGGATCTACAAAAAGGCGGCCGCTTACGCCCGCCAGCGCGGTATCATCGTTGCCGACACCAAGTTTGAGTTTGGACGCACCCCCAAAGGAATCACGCTGGCCGATGAGGTGCTCACCCCGGACTCTTCCCGCTTCTGGCCTGCCGACAAGTACGCGCCCGGACGGGGGCAGGAGTCCTACGACAAGCAGTACGTTCGCGATTACCTGGAAGAAATTCGCTGGAACAAGCAGCCCCCGGCGCCCGCTCTGCCGAGCGACGTGGCCAACCGGACCAGCGAAAAGTACCT
>PMHI01000267.1 GCA_003156615.1 Acidobacteriaceae bacterium
CGTACAGTACGGAACCAAACGAGAACAAGTCGCTTCGCGCATCCAACTCTTTCGCCCGCACTTGCTCCGGAGACATATAAGCAACCGTCCCCAGCATCGTGCCCGGACTGGTGAGATGATCCGCATCCACCGAGCCCGTCTGCGTGTTCAGAGACCCAATGCTGCTCGACGAACTCGCTGCCAGACTGACCTTCGCCAGCCCGAAATCAAGCACTTTGGCGTGCCCGCGCTCGGTCACGAATAGGTTTGCAGGCTTGATGTCGCGATGAACGATCCCTTTGGAGTGTGCCGCATCGAGCGCGTCGGCGATCTCGATGGCGAGCGACAGAATCGACTCAGTTTCCATCGGCCGCCCAGCGATGCGATGCTTCAGCGTCATGCCGTCCAGAAACTCCATGACGATAAAGGTTTGCCCGTGCTGGTCATCAATCTCGTGGATGGTGCAGATATTGGGATGATTCAGTGCGGACGCGGCCTGCGCTTCGCGTTGGAAGCGGGCTAGAGCTTGCGTATCCTTGGCAATCTCGCCAGGGAGGAACTTCAAGGCGACAAAGCGGTGCAGCTTTACGTCCTCAGCCTTGTAAACCACACCCATGCCCCCGCCGCCCAACTTCTCGACGACGCGGTAGTGCGAGATGGTTTGACCGATCATGAGCTGAACTCAGACTGCAATGTTAGGGATGCAGCGAAGGCGAAGTCAACGAGGACGGCACACCGATGGACGCAGGCAACGGCAAATCCAGCGACTCGGGCTATCCCAAGCCCTTGCCAACCCACCGTCTCAGAAGGGGGCAATCCGCAGCATCATTTTATGCGGCCTTTCGCCCCCCGTTCCGAAGATTCGGCTGCTGGCCTGTATCTATACCTTTCGGACCGGCGAACTTGACTGCGCCGGAGGGTCGGGATCGCTCACGTTCGACACCGAGTCAGGGGCATGCACTATGGGTCATTGGAACACAAACTCAGTCCACCGATATTTGGACTTGCCCGATTGCGCAACGAGGGCTTCGAACTTTTCATTTTTGCGTTTGCTACAGAAGCCTACGTGAACCTGCCTCAGTGCGGAACTCTTGAGCAAGTTCTCGTATTGTCGTGGCAAGAAACCTTGAGCCGCGATGTGAACGAACTCTTCAAGGGCTGGGGCCGGCCCGATTGCACTTACGTCCTTTAGCCCTTTCATATTGTCCAGCAGCAGCCTCCGCAGTTTGGTCAGCCGAGAAAGGTCAGGAATGCTGGCGATGTTGCGCAAGGCTTGCAGGAAAAGGTATTGCAGCCCTGAGAGTGACGAGACAACTCTGATGTCCGAGAGTCCTCTGATCTGCCAAAGTTCGAGATACTTGATGCTTTCCTTGCCCGCAATTGCTGACAGGTCTTGGATGCCGCCGAGCTTGATGTCCAATGACCACAACCGTGGCAGACGTGCGACATATTCAATGCCGGGCGTGCTAATAGACCTGAGAGTCACATCTTCAAGCTCCTGAAGATCAGCAATCACTTCGATACCGTTTTGCTGTCCTTCGACATACAGCTTTCGCAACGAATGGAATCGCCTTAGCTCGTGCAATCGGGGCTTCCTTGACCTTGTGGCTGCCAAGAACAGCGATTTAATGCCCGCTTGGAGCGTGGTCAGAAAGTCAAAGTTGTCGAGGCTGAAGATACCGATAGAAAGTTCCTCAAGGTTTTCCAATGCCGCTAGGTGTTCGATCCCGACGGCCCTCATCAAACAGTCGGCTGAAAATCGACGAACGTTGCTCATTCCCTTTACGAACGACAGATCACACGTCGAAGAATAGAAACCGTAAACCCTGAGTTCAATGTCAGGTCGAAGTGCAAACAAGTTCTGATTCAGTAGCTCCCAAGTGGGCAACGACACTGGCCTAGCAGTCTGGAGAATCCGAATACTGGGATTCGACGCCAATTCGTGAACTTCCTTTGGCGTGAGACGGTCAAGGAACTCGACTCAACTCGACTCTATGTCGGTCTAACACCCTGTCACCGCAAACATTCAATTTTCCGAGAGTAAGGCACGGGAAACCATAGCACAACGTCCTGCACGTCCAAACACCTTAGCAAGATCGCTGTGTTCATACTGGCAGGTCTCGGTTCAGCGACACACGGGAAGTGGCACCTCAATGTGATTGAAGTCCCAAGCTTCCTTGATCATTTGGATGACTGCATCCCTACGCGCCATCTCGATTCCAAGCGACGTGAAATCGAACTGTGCCCAAAACAAGAAATTAAGGTAGACGGCCTTGCGGTTCGTTGAGACCTCACAGCCAAAGTCCATTCGACCGTGGTCCCATGTCTTTGCCAGGGTCACGAACTGCTCGACCGCGTCCTTCCCGTTAAGCCCAAAGCTGTCCGGGACAAAGCCCTTAAAGCCTGACCCGAAGAATCCCGATTCGACGCTGATTCGGCCTTGGATCGAGGCATTGAACTCCTGAAGCCGTTCGGCAGGAATCCAGTACTCAATGTGTAAGGCTGATCCCACTGTATGTGGCTCAAAGCTCGCGAGAAATGAGTCCGCTACAACGAACTTAGCAGCCCGGGGTGTAAGTCGATAATTTTCGGCACGACCAGCCGCGCCGAGCTGCGGGTCGAGCTTCGTGATTCTGTGACCGATTTCGCACAAGATATTGGAATTCGGTTTCCTGAGAGCCGATTGCGATTTTCCCGACGAGTAAGTAGTAAATAAACAGCAAAAAAGGCGCTTCCGCGAGGTCTTTCCACTGCCGCGGCGTGCCCGCGCCCAGTGCTTGCCGCAGGATCAGGCTCAAGTTGAATGCCCCCACATGGACCAGTTGCCGCTTCAGAATATTCTCGTGTCCGCGTAGATGGGTGCGCCTCATGCCGCCCGTCTCGTAGCAGTGCGCAAAGCTGCGTTCCACCAGTTCGCCTCGCCGCCGCAGTAAGCTTTTGCCGTAGCCGCCGCTCACCCGCCGTCGATTCTGGTACACCGCCTGTTGCTCCTCGCTTTTTCCCTCCCAGTGGCGCTGCCCCGCTTGTTTCTTTTCTGGAATGTAAGTACGCACTTCGTAACTCTTCACCCGCTCCAACACCGCGCCGCTGTGGTAACCCTTGTCCGCTACCACCTCTTCAATACCGTCCACGTTTACTTTGGGTTTCTTTTCGGGCCGTTGTTCCGCTTCCCGTTCGACTAACTCCGCCACCGCCATCCCCGCCTCGCCCAGCGTCGCGTCCAGCGTCACGGTGTCCCCCAGGTCGGCTCCCT
>PMHI01000082.1 GCA_003156615.1 Acidobacteriaceae bacterium
ATTGGCCGGTTATCTCCGCCGAGGCACTCATCGACAAACAAGAAGGGTCCACTTGTCTGTATAGACGGCTTCTCGGACAAGTGCCCGAGAACCTGTCGCAGCAAGCAGGCTCAGGCAATGAGCGATAAAGGATGTTTGCTTCAACGATCCCGGATCGCCCTTCTTGGAAGAAGAGACCTCGGCGTCCGCTGGCTACTCTGCGGCGATATCCGGTGAGCACAAAACTGTGGAGGCGGCTAAAAGGAGCCGCTTCCTATGTTTCCACAAGCGGAGTCCAATCCTGTCGGTCTNNCTCTGCGACCGCCACCATCCCTAAACTGCAGCAATCCAAAACGGCCGTACAGAATTCACCCACTCAAGCGTCGGTGCTGAATTGTGTTCCTCACCAAGTAAAACGGCGCGTCACGCCGTTAGATAGCGCTGAGGTACAATTCTGGCTTCCTGCCGATTCTCGTAGGTCGGTCTTGCGAGGTATAGAGAAATGCGTCTCTTTTTCCTGTTTGGGTCATTGCTCGTCGCCGCGATCACCGTTGCGCAAACACAGAAGCCGAGCGGCGTTGCGGACTTCATAAGCGTTGATGCACCAGTCTTCGTGCTCGATCATGTCCGAGTGATCGATGGAACGGGGGCGCCGCCGAAGGAAGAACAAGCCGTTGCGATCGCGAACGGAAAAATACAATTCATCGGCTCGGAGGCGTCCCGCCAAATCCCTCAGGGGGCGCAACGAATTGAGCGTTCTGGCTATACCGTTATCCCCGGTATCGTTGGAATGCACAACCATCTCTACTACACCGATTCCTATGCCTTGCAAGTTGTCAGCGGAAAGCTTGGCGAGCCGGGATTATTCATTGCGGAGATTCCTTACACGGCGCCGCGACTCTATCTGGCGGCTGGCGTGACCACAATGCGCACCACGGGGAGCCTGGAGCCTTACACCGACTTGAAGGTCAAGAGTCGAATTGACGCGAACCTGATGCCAGGGCCGAGTATTGACGTCACCGCACCATACCTGGAAGGCGCGCCGACCCGATTCGCGCAGATGCATGAACTGACCGGACCGGACGATGCGAAACGCATGGTGGACTACTGGGCGGCAGAAGGCATGACGTCGTACAAAGCGTATATGAACATCACGCGCGAAGAGCTGGGGGTGGCGATCCAGCAAGCGCACGCGCACAAGCTGAAACTGACAGGTCATCTCTGTTCCGTGACCTGGCCGGAGGCGATAGCCCTTGGAATCGATGATTTGGAGCATGGCCCGGTGTTTACGGACACCGAATTCGTCACAGACAAGAAGCCCGACGTTTGCCCCGCGAGTGGTGGCAGCAGCAGTTGGGCCAAACAGGACGTGAACGGAGCGCAGGTGCAGGAAATGATCCGCAATCTCGTATCACATCACGTCGCGGTGACTTCGACGCTGCCGGTGTTTGAAGCCGGTGCACCGGGGCGGCCGGCGTTGCAGCCGCGCACGTTGGATGCGATGTCCGCAGAATCGGCGCAAAGCTACCTCACCGCTCGTGCAAGAGTGGCTTTGGATTCACCGATGACGGCTCTGCTGCGCAAAGAGATGGATTTTGAGGTGGCATTCGTCAAGGCGGGAGGCTTGCTGCTCTCCGGCCCTGATCCCACCGGAAACGGTGGCGTGCTGCCGGGTTTCGGCGATCAGCGCGAAATAGAGCTGCTCGTGGAAGCCGGGTTCACTCCCGTGGAAGCAATTCAGGTCGCCACGCAGAATGGTGCCTTATATCTCGGCCAGCAAGATCGAATTGGAACCCTCGCGCCTGGCAAACAGGCAGATCTGGTTTTGATCAAAGGCGATCCCTCAAAACGAATTGACGAGATCGAGAACGTCGAGACTGTGTTTAAGGCCGGGATTGGCTATGATTCCAAGAAGTTGATCGATAGCGTGCGAGGACAGGTCGGAATTCGTTAGAGCGTACCTGGGTATTGACGACTTGCCGTTACTGATCGGAAGGTTGTCCAGACTCGGGTCGTGTGGCAGCTACTAAAAGAACATCGAAGATGTCCAACAGGGGTTTGATGGCTAGTCTCTCATCCCATTCAAATTGAAGGACCAAGCCATGAAAAGCCGCGATAAGAAAGCGCGCCATAGCATCGGCATCAATTTGTCTTGCGATTTCTCCCCGGCGCTGCCCCTCGGTGAGAAGGTCTCGAAGAAGGTTGTATGGTTTTGCAAAGGTATCCCTTGCCACTTTCTGTAACGTTGAGTCGTGCTGGGCCTCCGCCCACAGTTTGGACGGTCACACGCCGTCGCATGCGCTGCTTTGGACTGTTGAGCTCGCGGAGAAAATGATCACGGATGGCCTTCAGCGACTTCGCCACGGTCGCCTGCTTCAGAGCTTCCTCGAAGAGTCTCCGTTCTTCATCGTGCCGCCGAGCTGCGATCGCAGCGATAATCTCATGCTTGCTGGAGAACAGATTATAGATAGCTCCGGCGCTTAATTCTGACTCCTGCACGATATCTCTCATCGTCGCCTTATGGAATCCAGATCGCGCACAAGTGCTCAGACTGTGGGAGACGGGTCTCCCAGGGTGACGGGGGCTCGCTTCAAAACGTGAGCCCCTGATCAGCTTATTGGCACAGCGGGAGAGGCGTACAAGGGAATGTACCCCAGCAAGGCCATGGTCAACAGTGCAGGCGGCGGAGCCGCACTTACCGTCCGCGATTTAACACCAATCTGAAGGGGTTCAGCTGCGATTTAAGTGTCGGAAATTGCCCTACTCGGGTTAAATCCGCGATTTGAGTACAGCGCGACAGCAGCCTTGACACGCGGACCTAAACGGATGGTGTTCCACTATTCCGGGGCAGATAGAGAACTACGCAAGAGTTTCCCACGTAATAAGCAACATGAGACAAAACCCCAACAGCGCATTCCGCTGGCAACAGGCGGCCGTGTTGATAGGCACAGCACTCTTCCTTCTCGCCTTGGCTGGCTCGGCCATTCTCGATCCTCGCCTTCGTCTTCTGCACGCGTTGCAGGCGTTGATCTATGTCGCGATCCTCATGCTCACTCGGCGCAACAGTCCTTGGGGGTTCGGCATCGGTACTATCGTGCCGGCAGCATGGAACTGCATGAATCTGTACCTAACCCACCTCATGCAGACCGGGACCGAGCAGCTTTGGTCTCTTCTCCGTACAGGCCATGCCAGCCGGCTCGTTCCCATCACGGTGGCCGTCGGCGGCCTCGGGCATTTCATTCTCATACTTGCTTGCCTCGTCGGCTTTCTGCGATTGAGGCCCGGCCTCAATCAGTGGTTGCGGTTCATTGCGGGAGGAGTGCTGGCGATGGCCTACCTCGCTCTTATCGTCCGTCTGACAATTGGCCACGGCGTCTAGCAATAGAGCGGTCAGTCCAAGCCTCAGCCCTGTAGGTTAGGGCGCTATGTGGCGTAAATCTTTGCTCGCTATTTGGCGTAACAGCCAAAAAAGTTGCGCCGTCCGAAAGGGAACTCCCGCGTCTGCCGCGACGATCGATGCTGCTCAAGGTGTGGTTCAATCAGCCGGAAGCGTGATAACGCAATATCCCGAGTCTCCGCCGACAACTCCGCCAGCTCCTGCATACCCAAGCTTTACGCCAAATAGCGAGCAAAGATTTACGCCAAATAATTCCCAAAACAACACCTTAGCGTACATGAATTTAAGTTTCGCGATGAACACCATCATCGGCTCGCTTTAGGCAGTCCATTCTATTCTTGCCGCACCCTGTGCAGTTGCCGTTCCAGTACTCAGCAGGCCGAGGAAGCTGATTACTGCTGCCGCTTCGCGGCCTCGACAACATGCATCAGGATCTGATTGAGCGCCGCACCATCAAGAAACTGGCCGTTCGCGACCACCATGCTGATTTTTCGGGTGTTCCGTATGTCTTCGAGCGGGTTTGCGCTCAGTAAGACCATATCCGCGACCTTGCCGGTTTCGACCGAACCAAGGCTCGCTTCCATCCCAAGAAATCTCGCCGGGTTGCTGGTCGCCGTCTGAAGCGACTCCATGGGTGTGAAACCGGCCTCGACAAAATTGGCGAGTTCGTCGTGTAAGCTGAAGCCCGGCATGATGTAAATGCCCGGGGCGGTGTCCGTTCCGGCCATGAACAGCACTCCGGCGCGGTGCATTGCGCCGACCATTTGCAGATTCTCGGCGAAATACTCCTGGCGTAGCGTCAGCGGATCGCGTAGAAGATCGGGCATCATCTCATCGCTGAAGCGCCGCCAGGTTACATCGCGCCAGTAAGCAGGAACGTACTTGTCGAGTGGGTCGTGCTTCAGGTCGCGCTGGTCGAGAAATGTTCCGCCACGTTGCCAAGCCAGCGTAGGTACCTGCCAGGTCTGGTTCTGCGCGAGCAGTGTGATAAGCGAGTCGCATCTTTGCCGGTCCTGTGTGGTTAGCAGCAGTTTCAGGCTGCCTTCGCCCTTGATGAATCTGTCCTCGTCAGTAGAACAGCCTTCGAAGATGCCCATCAGGTGCTCGATACTCTTCTGCCCCGCTTCGACAACTTCCCGAATGCGAACCTTATCAGGAACATGGCCGACGATGGGCAAGCCCTGCTTGTGCGCTTCCGCGGCAGCGGCTAGGTAGGCGTCGCGCGAAATGACAGACTGGACCTTGATGAAGTCCACGCCTTGCGCTTTGAGCGAGTCCACGGCAGCAACCGCACTGGCCGGAGTGTTAATAGCGATAGAACTGGGGAAGCGCAATTTTCCATTCGGTAGATACGCGTCCAGCATGGGGCCAGAGATGACCATGCGCGGGCCGACGATTCGGCCGGACGCGATCTCTTGGCGCCACTCCACGAGAACCGGAATGTCTCCTCCCATATCGCGCACGCCAGTGACACCGTTGGCGATAAAAAGCGGCAGGATAATGTCGCGTCCGCCGGGGAACCAATCACCGAAGGCGGAGTGCACATGCATGTCCCAAAGCCCGGGGATAAGATATTGACCAGTGGCATCGATGACCCGCGCGTTCTTGGGCAACAGGAATTTCTCCGTATCAGAAACAGAGGTGATGCGATCGCCGGTGATGACAACTGTCTTATTTCTCTGAACCGATGACGTCCCCGGATTGATGATGGTCACGTGCATGATCACAGTCGGGTCTGGTGCAGGGTTGTATTGAGCAGTGCTGACCGGCGTTAGTAGCAGATAGGACGCAATCACGACTGAAAGGCAGAGGGTAGTAGGGATGCGCATCGCCCAGAGAGTACTACGAAAACTCGAAAACATGAAAACAGATGGACCATCCGGAGACGGTGTGCGTTCCGAGTCGAGCCGTCCAGCTCCCGGAGAGTCGGCAAGCCGCCAAGTGGCTAGCATAGAACTAGCTGTGTCTCTTGTGCGCTCACTATTTTGTGGGCTCGTACCGCCGGAGCAGGCCACGCGCTCGCCGTCCCTGCCCTACGTACTCCTGTTGGCATAACAACCGCTCCACCCAACCGTGAATCTCTTCCCGTTGGCTGGCCTCGAACCGAACTTCTTTCGCGGCCGAAAGAAACTGCTCAATCTGCTGCAAACTTAATTTCTCTGTTTCGTGCACACTGATCATCCATCTTCAGCATGCCTTATCCCCTCAGGCTCATCTTGTGTTGGAAACAAGCCCCCTCCTTCAGGCTCATCTTGCATTGGAAAAGACTGGATCGGGACTTGTGCTACCGTTTGTGGTACCATGCAACCCGCGCTGGATGGCGGTTTCAGGGGCATTCTGTTGGTGGCACTTGGCTCCCAGGCGGTTATTCTCCGCTTCGTCTGGGTACTGGCGCACGGAATCCTAACCTCTCCCTCCAAGAGGAACCGAAAATGCTGGTAGGTGAAGACCGTAGTCAGGGTCGGGGGATTGCCGTTATCGGCATGAGCGGACGCTTCCCCGGGGCTTTGAATGTGGATGAGTTCTGGCGCAACCTGGCCGCCGGAGTTGATGCCATACGGCCGCCGAGACCCGAAGATCAGGCCCGCACCCGGCTTGGTCCCGAGGTTCTCCGCCACCCCGATTACGTGGGCTCCCGGTACAGCCTGGACGATGAAAAACTTTTTGACGCCGAGCTCTTCGGGTTTACAGCCGCAGAGGCGCGTATTACGGACCCGCAGCACCGCATCTTCATGGAATGCGTGTGGGAGGCGCTGGAATCGGCAGGCTACCTCGCGAAAACGTCAGATTTGCGCATCGGGCTGTACGCGGGGTCGAGTCTCAGCCACTACCTGGTGCACAACCTGCACTCATCGCTGGAAGAAACGCGCCGTCCGACCCAGTACATCCAGCGGCTGATCGGCAACGACAAGGACTACCTCACCACCCATGTTTCCTACAAGCTGAACCTGCGAGGACCGAGCATCGGTGTGCAGACCGCGTGCTCGACGTCGCTGGTCTCGGTATGGCTGGCGTGCCAGCAGCTGAACAACTGCGAATGCGACCTGGTGCTGGCTGGCGGAGTGACCATCAAGCACCCTGCGCACAAATACCTTGGCTACATATACGAAGAGGGCAACATTTTCTCGCCCGACGGCCATTGCCGGTCGTTCGACGCATCCGCCGGAGGCACGATCTTCGGCAGTGGGGCGGGAGTGGTTCTGCTCAAGCGGTTGGAGGAGGCCATTGCTGATCGCGACACGATACTGGCGGTGATCAAGGAAGCCGCCGTCAATAACGATGGCGCGGTGAAGATGGGATATACGGCTCCGAGCCTGGAAGGCCAGGTGGAGGTGGTGGCCCTGGCGCAGGCCATGGCAGGAGTGCATCCGGAGAGCATCGGTTATATCGAGGCGCACGGCACTGGCACAGCTTTGGGGGACCCGGTGGAGATTGCGGCGCTGACTCAGGTGTTTCGCAGGAAGACGCAAAAACGCGGGTTTTGCGCCATCGGGTCGGTGAAGTCGAACGTGGGGCACTTGGAGTCGGCGGCCGGGGTGACGGGCCTGATCAAGACGGTGCTGGCACTCGAGCATAAGCAGATTCCTCCAAGCCTACATTTTCAGTCGCCCAATCCGGAGATCGATTTCGCCGCGAGTCCGTTCTACGTCAACACNNTGGAGGAAGCGCCGTCGGCTGCCAGCGTGCGTCCCGGTGTGATGCGACGGCCCTATCACATCCTGACTTTGTCGGCGATGGACGAGAAGGCGCTGCGTGAGCTGTCGGAGCGATACGTCGATTTTCTGGCTTCCGGGCCTGAGGTTCATTCGGTCTGCTTCACATCGAACACGGGACGGCGGCATTTCAGGCACCGTATGGCGGCGGTGGCCGTCACGGTGGAGGAACTGCGAGAGGAACTGAGCACCTTCGTTCAAGAAAGAGAGAGCCCTGGGCTATTTACTGGGGAGCTGCATGGGGAAACTCCTGCCGGCGTGGCGTTTCTGTTCACGGGTCAAGGCTCGCAGTATGCCGAAATGGGACGCGAGCTTTACCAGACCCAACCGGTGTTCCGCGCGGTGCTGGACCAATGCGCCAGCATCCTCGGCCCGCTCCTGGAAAAGCCGTTGCTGGACG
>PMHI01000254.1 GCA_003156615.1 Acidobacteriaceae bacterium
CCATTCGCGCACCATTGAGGAAGTTAGCATCCCGTTCGGTTCGGACCGTTGAACGTCGGGGCGGACTCCTCATACGACTAGGAACCTCTCTTTGGTGGAATCGGTGCAAGCACTGCTCGGGCGAGGATCAAATGAATACACCCCAACTCTTGGTGATGGTTGGGCTTCGGCAGACGTGCGTAAGTCAGGCTCGGGGCCCCCAGGTACGTGGCCTTGCGAAGGCCGGTGATGCCGCTCGCCAATGAACTCGGCCGGTGGTTTCCTGGTCGCCGATGGGGGGTAGTTCAGAAGTTAGCTGAGAAAAGGTGTCCACCATGTTCACGTCTTGCCAGTTGCTCAGCACGAGCAGGTTGCTCGCGTAAGCATCTTCATGGCGCGATGCACTGGATTTGCACAGCTTCTCCAGTCAGGAGACCAGGTGGAGGATTGAGGCGTTGGTCGCGATTGGTTGCTACCAACTGATAGGCCGCCCCTGCACCGGTGAGAACCAGCAGCAAAGATACCAGGCCTCCCGTTACCGAATCGGGGCCGTAAANNCCTCTTCGTTGTCCTCCGCCGCAGCAAGGGCGGTTGTGGGAGGAACCCACCGAAGAGATCGGACCAACATCCGACTCCGTAGGAATCCTCGCCGTTTGCGGCGGGGAGGATGTCAACCATCCCATCCAGCGAAGCCAGCGCCGAGGCTTTCGCGAGGGGATCGGTGCCGTCTGTTTGACAACTGCGTTCACTAGAATCCTCTGGGTTTCTTCATCGTGAGACGCTCCGCTCCAAGGTCTCGCAACGGGGATCGTGATAAAGCGCGCAGGGACCCTGGTTGGGAAAGGATAATACGCAATCGGTCGCGACCGAAATCGCACAACTCAATACGACACAATGAGTTCGCTGAGTTGCTGCAACCCTTGCTCGATCGCAGTCACTAAACCCCCGCTTGGCTGCCCTCTCTGCCTAGATTTGTTCATCTAAGTCGCTTAGGATGTTGGTTTTGCTTGTAAAATGTAACCTTATTATTCCACGATTAGGAGGGTACCTCGAAATTCAGCCTAGCCGGAATCGATTTGGAGTGGATTATCTCAATCAACTCGGAGCGCCCGGCCCGGCTTGAGTTTGTAAGTGCGCACTTCGATGATCATTTAGGGTGCTGCGCCAGCAGCGCGCTCTGGGAGTGAGTGGCGATCGATACGAGGTATTGTGAGCGAAAAAGGGAAGATTCCTGCGGAATAGCGAGTGAGCCGCGCAGGCTGGAACCACGAACCAAGCCAACGACCGACGACCCCCCTTGGCCTAATGAGCTGAGCGAAGGACTAAAGACCCGCAGCCGCATGATCGGACATGCGCTGCGCGTTGTGGCGCAGGGCGACGTTCATAAACACATTGCCCAGGGAAGTTTCAAAGCAGATCATCAGCGCCTCTACGTCTTCGCTGGTCTTGTCGCCTTCCTCAGAAGCGAGCAAAACGGGAGGATGCACGCGGAAGTGGAAGCCCTGATCGTTGAGCGCGCAGACTGCATTGCCGACGACTTGGTTGGCCAGTTCGAAGATGGTCTCTTTGATCAGCCCGTCGGATTCGGGCAATTCCGCACCCGCGTAGTGACTGGCCACGCGCACCGCGGTTTGCGGCTCGAGGTCCAGAATGATACGGCCCTCGATGTCGCCCGAGAGCGCCACCATGCCGGCCACACCTTTCCGGCGGTAGGCGTCCTCTTCCATCGAAAGGTTGCCGACTTTGGTCGAGCCCTGCAGGCCTTGCGACAGCACGGCGTCGGCCGCGTTGATGAAAGGCTGAATGAGTTCCATCTTCATGCGATTAGACCCCTGCGGCGGCCCCGGTTGCCACGGCGCCGTCTTCTCCGAGAACGTACTTGATGACTTCGTACAGCACTTCCGGCTTCACCGGCTTCTGCACGAAATGGCGTGCCCCGCGTTGCAATGCGGCCACGATGTTTTCCTGATAGCCCACGGAAGACACCATGACGACCCGGGCCTCGGGATGCGCCTGGACGATTTTCTCAGCGGCTTCGATACCCTCCATCTGCGGCATGGTGATGTCCATGAGCACAATGTCGGGATGGGTGCGGTCGAACTCGCTGATGGCGGTCAACCCGTCCCCGGCCTCGGCCGCCACCTGCCCGCCAAAACTTTCGATCATGCGGGCCAGATTCTTGCGGGCGAACACGGAATCGTCAACGATCAAGTAACGGACCGGTTGTCCGTCCTTGCTTCGTTTTACTGGTGCAAACTGCTCCATAACAACCTCCTCGAACAAATTGCATCACGGCGGTTTCCCGCCGGCCAGATGACTCAGATCGCAGGACCTGGTCAGAAACTCGCTTTAGCTCCCGGCGCGGAATGCTTTTCCCGCCCCGCCAATCTCCCCACGGCCTTCCCAGCGGACGCAAAGAGCTTGCAAAGTGGAGGAGAGCACATCCAGAGCCACCACCCGCATGGCATAACCGCGCTCGATGGCAACCCTTGGCATGCCGAAGACCACACAGGACTCTTCGCTCTGAGCGATGGTCATGCCGCCGGCTTTTTTTACCGCGCCCAACCCTTCCGCGCCGTCGTCGCCCATGCCGGTCATCAGCACCGCGACTGCGTGCGAGCCGAATTCTTCAGCCACGCTATGGAACAAAACGTCCACGCTGGGACGGTGGCCGTTGACTCGGTGTTCCTCATTGAGCATCACCACATCTCCCATGGCGAGCCGTTTTACTTTGATGTGCCGGCTTCCGGGGCAGACCAGCACGCGCCCGGCCTGCAGCATGTCACCCGATTGAGCTTCCTTCACGCGCAGCGAGCACAACTCGTCCAGGCGGCGCGCAAACATGTCGGTAAAGCCCTCGGGCATGTGTTGCACGACTACGATCGCTCCCGGAAAATCCGGAGGCAGTTGGGCCAGCAGGAACTCAAGGGCTTGTGGACCTCCGGTGGAAATTCCGATTGCCACCAGTTTGCTGGCTAGCGGCACGGCCTTGCCGGTCGATATTTTTTCCGCGGGCGCAGGTGCCCCCCGCAAGGTTCCAGGCCGCACGACTTTGCAATCGGCGGCCGCCCGGATCTTGGCGATCAATACCGTCGCCATTTCCTTGTGCGCCGAGGCATCCTGCGGTTTGGTGACGAAATCGACGGCCCCCAGCCCCAAGGCCTTCAAGGTGATGGAAGCGCCTTCGGTGCTGTGGGAACTGACCACGATGACCGGCACCGGGTGCCAACGCATAATCTCTTTCAACGTGTCGATGCCGTTCATGCCCGGCATTTGCAGGTCGAGGGTGACCACGTTGGGTTTCAGCTCTTCGATCTTCTTCAGGCAGAAGGTTCCGTCCATCGCGGTGCCCACCACCTCGATCGACGGGTCGGCCTCCAACATATCCGGGATCATCTTCCGCATCACAGCGGAATCGTCCACCACCAGCACTCGCACCTTTTTCATATCGGGCTTCATGCCCGGCCTCCCGCCGCGCTCTGGGCCAACCGGGCGCGGTCGGCATGGTTGAGTAAGAGTCCGCAATTGGTCAGCCCGGCGGCTTCCGGACGCATGCGTGCGACGTGTTCGACGACCGCGAGCAGATTCAGGATCAGCACAACCTTGCCATCTCCAAGGATCGAAGCGCCGTTCACCAGATTGGTGGCGAAAGTCTTCTCGTCCAAAGCTTTGATAACCAGCTCTTCTTCCCCTTCCAAAGCGTCCACGACCAGCGCGTATTTTCTCTCCCCGACGGTAATTACCAGGACGAACAGCTTGAGCAACCGCCGGTCTGCATCGGTCGTGAGGGGACGTCCCAGGCGCAGCATCGGCAGCACCTGGTTGCGTAAGTGCAGCACCTCATAGTTGTCGATTTGATGGACTTCGGATTCGAACGAGCGGGCAATCTGGCTCACCGCGTTCAGCGGAATGGCATACAAGCGCTGCTCCACCCAGAACATCAAGGCCTTGATGATGGCCAGCGTGAGCGGCAGCTTCAGGCGGAACGTCGTCCCCTGGCCGACATGAGTTTCCACCTGAATCGTCGCCTTGAGCCGATGGAGCACGCTCTGCACCACGTCCATCCCCACCCCGCGTCCGGAAACTTCGGTGACCTCCTGCGCTGTGCTGAATCCGGGTCGGAAGATGAAGTCTATGGTCTCGGCTTCGCTCAAACGCGCCGCTTCCTCCGCCGTCAGCATTCCCAGTTCGATCGCTTTGCTGCGAATCTTTTGCGTATCGATGCCCCGCCCATCATCGCCAATTTCGACCACCACCTGATTGCCCTGGTGATAGGCATTCAGCCGGATCTTTCCTCGCGGCGGCTTGCCCTGGCTCCGGCGTTGCTCGGTCGGTTCGATGCCGTGGCTGACCGCGTTCCGCACCAGATGCGTCAGGGGCTCGGCGATGGCGTCGAGAATGCCCTTATCGAGGTCGGTTTCCTGCCCACTCACTTCCAGATCCACCTCGCGGCCGCATTGTCGCGCCACATCGCGGACGATGCGCGGGAAGCGCCGAAACAACTGGTCCACTGGCACCATGCGAATCTTCATCACGGAGCGTTGCAGATCGTTCAGCACTCTGGCCTGAAAGGCCATGGCATCGGCGAACTTGCCGCGCAACGGTTCCTTGGGATAGCGCTTGCCAAACTCGCTGAACGCCTGCTGCAGCATCGACTTGCCAATGATGAGCTCGCCCACCAGGTTAAGCACGTTGTCGATTCGGCCCGCCTCAACGCGCAGTATGTTTTCCATCGAAACTTGCGGCTGGCTAGGTTCGGCCGCCGGGGCTTGCGCCTCGGTCGGAGCCGGCTCGGCTGGGGCTGGGGTTGCCGAAGCTGGGGCTGCCGAAGCTAGGGTTTGCGAAGTCGGAGTATCCTCCGTGATCGCCGCAGCTGCCTGCTCGGCTACTGGCCCGGCGGCCTGCTCGGCAACTGTTGTGCAGGCTGGGGCCGGCGCTGCGGCCTGAATCAGAGTCACGTTGATCTCGCCCGCAATCGTCGGGATCTGACACTTGGCAGCGATCTGTTCTTGCGTCTGCACGCTGGCAAAGACGAACTCTACCTGCCGGGAGGCAGCTGCCGATTTCGCGTCCGGCCGCACCACCAGCACCTGGCCGATCTGGCTGATCGCGTTCTGCAGCATTTGCCGCGCGGCAATCGGCATGGTGCAGTGGGGATCGATTTTCACCACGATGTCGTACAGCCCCAGGCCGGCAGCTTGCGCCTGCGCCAGAGCGCGCTTTTCCGCATCCGTCCAGTCTTTGTCGGACCGCGGGGCGCGTTCTACGGGTTTCGACTTGCGTCGCGTTTTCTTGGCCGAGGGGGCCGCGGTCAGATCCTTGATTTTCTGCCGCAGGCTTTCGGTGGCGGGCATCGGGCTTCCACCCTGGTAGGCCGCGAGCATCTCGGCAAAGACGTCTGCGGCCGCCAGAGCGATTTCTGCCAGCGCCCCATGGGCGGCCGCGCTCTCGAGCGAAAGCGCATCTTCGAATTGGTGCGCCAGTTCGCTCAACTCGCGCAGCCCGCAAGCCGCCGAGTCGCCCTTCAAGGTATGCACCGTCCGCCGGATCGAACGCACGATCTCTTCATCGCCGGGATGATTCTCCAGCTTCAGAGATTCCTCGTTCAGCGCCTGCAGCAGTTCCTGCGAGGTTTCAAAAAACAGCTCCCGCAGTTCCGCGCCGCGCTCATCGGGAGGATTCGTCACTGGCGCACCTCAATCCGCTGGTAAGCCGTGCCGCTGGCGCGATGCACCATGTGGAACTTCTCACTCAGGCCCAGCAGGCTCTCCGCGTGGCCCACGAACAGGTAGCCGCCCGGGTTCAGGCAGCGGTAAAACTTTTCGACCAGCCGCTTCTGCTCCGCCTCGTCGAAGTACATCATCACGTTGCGGCAGAAGATCACGTCATTGCGCTGCGGCAGGTACTCCGTCTTCAGATTGTGAAAATCGAAGTGAACCATCTCTTTCAGTGCTTTCCGGACCGCATAGCGGTCGCCGACCTTATCGAAGTAACGCAGGCGAAAACCGTAATCCACGTTCTCCATTTGATGCTCGTTGTAAAAGCCTTCTTGCCCGGTGCGCAGCACCGAATAACTAATATCGCTGGCCAGGATCTCCACCCGCCAGGGCGGGGGAATCAAGGGCTTGGGCAGCGTCATCTCCACCGGCAGCGGATTGCGCAGGTAGTAGTAGCCCAGCGTGTCGGCTGCCATCATGGCCAGCGTGTAGGCCTCTTGCCCGGTGGAGCAGCCCGCGCTCCACACCCGCACTGAATATTCCCGGTGCGCCTGCTTGCGTTTCAGCAG
>PMHI01000550.1 GCA_003156615.1 Acidobacteriaceae bacterium
CCAACTGCTCTTTAGTCGGCTTGGCATCACTGGAAATGAATTCGATGGTCTTTCCTTGATCGTCGGTGTAGTACACGGCCGGAATCGTCTGCCGCTGTGGGTCGGTCGAAATGTAGCGTATCCGGGCCGTGTCGGCGAGATGATGCCCGTGGATTCCGGTCGCCCCCTGCCCGTTACTTCCTCCCACTTTCAGCATTACAACGTCTGTCTGAGGCGTGTTTTTCTCATCATCCGTGTAGCTGGTGCGAACCAGTAATTTATCGCCCACAAACCGCTGGGGCCAGTGACATTGCCCACAGGTTTGGCTCGCCGGGCGGAGATCTTTTACCGGCGAAGGAATGGGGCGCGGATAAGTGTGGGTCGCTACCATAAAAACCTGCCGCAAGCCGCTCACTTTGGCTCGCACCATCCAGGGCAGGCCGGGGCCAATGTGGCAGTCCACACATGCCACGTGCGCGTGCGGAGAAAGGTGGTAAGCAGTATTCTCCGGAAGCATGACGTGACAAGTCGTTCCACAGAAATTCGACGAATCTAGGTATTCCACGCCGCGGTAGGATGCAGTCCCAACTATGAGAAGATTGAGCCCGCTGGCCACGACCACCCACTCCAAGGTGCGCCGCACCACGGGCAGGCGCAGGTCAACGGCAGGGAAAACTGCCGGCAGTTGCGCACTTCCGCGCAGACTTCGGCGCCTGAGCCAGATGCCGAGTGGAATCAGCAGCAGGCCCAGCACAAAAATGGCAGGGAGGGTAAGAAAGACCAGGATGCCGATGTAGGGATGCGGCGGTCCCGGTAGGAAGATCTCATAGAACCAGAAGGCAATCGTGGTAAGCGCGGTGCTCGTCGCGACCACCGCACCCGTGAGCGAGACGGGATTCTGCCCAAGGAAATAGATGGGCTGTGACCAGTCTCGGATGCGTTCCCGCAGATTCATTGGAAAGCGCGCCTCTCCTTCTTCCTAACTCGATGCGGCTCGGCGCACACACCTTCATGCGTCGCGGCAGATCATCTCCGTCGCCTTGAAACAATTCTTCACAATCTTGATGCCACGAACCCGCCGGTGACTACTTTTTCAGTGTGCGGATATAAGCCACCAACCCCTTAATGTCATCCGGTTTCAAAGACTTTCCGTACGCGGGCATCTTGTTCTTGCCGTTCGTAATGACGGTGGAGAGCTCCGTGTCCGACATTCCCTGCACATCGGCCGTTGTGAAATTGTGGGCGCCCATTTTCTTCCCCATCGCCGAACCACTTCCGTCCACGCCATGGCAGCCGGCACATTTCGATTTGTAGAGTGCTCCCGACGCGTCTTGCGCACGCGCCGACAAGGAGAGAGAAAACATGAAAGCGATGGCTGTCAAAGTAACGGTAACGTGTATATTGATTATCTTCATCTTCAGGCTCCATTCGATCGGTGATTTATATTCGCGTTCTCATGTGGCATGCAGACTCCGGTTGTCGTGTTCAGATGCGAGGCATTGCTAGATCCAACAAATTGAATCCTGTTTCACGTTGCGGTTTCTGTGGCCGCTCTGCACCTCCAGGAAAACGAGAACATCAGAATGAATAACGCAGGGATTCGGTTAGCGAGTTGGCGTGAAAATAGCGTGGCGCGGTCGGGCCGACAAACGAACCTTCCCCGTACTGGTAATAATTCCAGCCCATGTTGTAGGCCAGCTTGTGGCCAATATCCACACTCAGGTTGGCCACCGGCTGCTGGAAGTTGTACTGCGACGAGCCGAGAGGCTGCAGAATGTTGAACTGCGGCACGCTGCCGTCAACACTGGTGATGCTGTAGCCGATGTTGGCCGTCACTCGCTTCGCCGGCTTGAACCTGACAGCAGCCATGCCGAAATTAGTGTGGTTGGTGTAGTACGAGTTGGCCATCAGGTTATTCGAAGTATCGTTTCCTCCACAATTATTGTTGTCGGCGTTGGCCACGAAGGGAAGGACCACTCCGGTTGGCGGCGTGTCGTTGAAGCAGATGATGGCATTCTGGATTACGCGGTTGAAATTGTACGCGACGTCCAGCCCGAAGCGTTCGCGCGGCGCCAGCGACGCGGTCAGCCCGTAGTTTTGGTTGTGGCCCACGTACTGGGTCTGTGCGTCGGCATTGGATTCTTGCCGGATGTTGATGGAACCACCCAGGGTTGCCCACGGGCGCGGCGTGTAGGTGGTCTGAAAGCGATAGCGAGCATCCTTGCGCGGCGACAGGCGGACGAACACAGCGTTGTAGTTCGTGTGCTCCAAGTCGAAATTCAGTCGCAAAGTGTGGGTGGGCCGTGCCCAGAGTCCGAAGAGCGCCGTTTTTTCCAGGCCCACGAAATGGTCCAAGTCGCCGGGCAGAAAATCATTGAAATGGTTGAAGTCCCGGTCGCCATAGCGGTAGCCGACCCGTGCCCCAACTTTTTTCGAAATGTCCCAGGCCAGTTCAATCTGATTTCTCGTCCAGGTCTGGTTGAAGGATGACTGGATAACGGTGGGGATGGCCGTGGGCGTGGTCGCGCTCAGCGGAGTCAACAGTGTGCACGGTGTCGGTGGCGTGGTGGTTGGACAGTCACTGTCGACTTCGTTTAAATTGCCATTCTGCGGGATGCGATAGGCCCAGAAATAGAATTTCTCGATCAGACGCAGATGCTGGGTCAGGTGCAGTGTGGCCCCGAGATCGGCCACGTCAGAAATGCGGTTCGCCGCGGCAGTCCCAGAGCCGGTGAAGGCGAGAGTGCTGGTGCGCGTGATCAAGCCGCTGAAAGACTCGTCCAACGGCGTGCTCGAAACCGCGGAACTATAGGAATAAGAACCAACCAGCTCTAACTTCCGGAAGTAATTGCTGCGCAAGCTGATGCGCTCGGTGGGCGTGGACGTGCGAATCCGCTGGTTCCGCGAGTAGCTGAAGTACGCGCTGCATGTAGTATTGGTGAGGAACCCGCCGGAATTGATCAGACTGGTTTGCCCGGTCGGCACGGCGCAGGGCTCCTTGTTCACCGTGTCGATGGACAAGCCCAACGAAACGGAGCTTACCGGCGTTGTGGGCAAGAGCGCCTCATTGATTGGATTCAGTTGGTAGTCTGTATCTCCCTTATAGTAGTCGAGAAATTGGTCGTAGCTGAGGACGGTTCGCGGCGCGATTCTAAAGTCAACCCCTAGGCGGTAGGAGTTCATGGTTGTGTTCCAATCCTGCAGCAGCGAAGCTTCTGTACCCTCGTGGATACTGCTGTATGAGGGCCCGGTCATGTATTTATGCGAATATCCCAAGCGAAAGCTCACTCGGGACTGCGGGAGCAGCGTGAGGTCGAATTCGCTCATGCGTCGCGTGGTAGAAAATTCGTGAGGCGAGTTCAATATCGGGATCGACGGAGTAGAGCCCCCAGGAGCAGGTGGGGGCGGCGGATTCAGTGGATTCGCCAGCAAGTCGTAGTCAGAAAAATACTGATCGCGACGGAAACTGCTTTGCAGGTTGTACCACTTGTTCTTGTCCGCCCGCAGGCGCAAGGCGTTGTTGGGATCGCCTCCCCATCCAAAACTGTTGAGGTAAAGATCGTCGAACAGCAGGCCCTGGTGATCGACCGACTGCATCGTAAGCGTCTGGTCAAGGATGCGCGGGCCGGTTTGCAGATTTACCAGCGTGTCGTACATATCGCCGCTGCCGGTTACGTCAGTACTCCGGTATCCGAGTTCGACGGACTGGTGAATTAGGTATCCGCCGCGGCTCACGCCATCGGGTTCCGCGGGGGGGGCTGGGGCTGGGATTGGGGTCGCGGCGGGCGTTTGGGCGAAGAGTGTTTCTGACGACCACACGATCATTGCGCACACAAGCACTCCTAGAGCTATCGCTATTGGACGGCTGCTGTAACCGAAGGTGGCTGCCAAGTTGCGGTCCGCTTCCGCGCGCAGGCACGTCAGTCTCTCCACTAGAGAAGATCGCTGGACGATTTTTCCTGGCAGCTCCATCGGCACTCCTTACTTGAAGAACACGTCGCTGAAATTGGAGCCATGGATCTGCGTGTGGCACATGGTGCAGGCCTGATACT
>PMHI01000554.1 GCA_003156615.1 Acidobacteriaceae bacterium
CCCTACTCCATCTCCACCATCCACACCGGTTGTCCGCCCAGCGAGTGGTAGAAGCCCCACCCGGCCAGCGCAACTACGCTGAGCAGCGCCAAGAAGTCTGTGGCCGCGTACCAAGCCGAAAAGTCTGTGGTGAAAGGAACGTTCCCGAGCATGTCCACGGTGAAGGCCCCGACCGCCAGCGGTACCAAACCGAAGCGAAGGACGATCAACGTCAGGATGCCGAAGACCAGGACAGTGACCGGGACATCCACGACAAGATGCGTGCTCTGCAGTCCGCGCATCACGACAAAGACCGCGACGAACAAGACCGCGGCAATCCAATCGACGCGAACCGCCTTCAATCCTAACTGCCGGAACAGGAACTCCAGCAGCACCTTCAGCCCGAGCAACAGGAAGAAGAATTGCATTGTGCCGAAAATCGAGGAAGGAATCTGCATCAGCCACTGGCCGAGCGCTTGGCGCCCTCCCATCAAGTAGGCCGCATTGCTGAGCTGGGGCGCAGCGCCCAGGCGTTCCGCCGGGATGTTGCTCAGCTGAAAGATCACAAGCCAGAGCGTGCCGAAGGCGACGCCGAACAGGATGTCGCGTCCCACCACCGGATCGCGCAGCTGCCCGGAAATCAATCGACTCCAGGAAATGATGGCTTGCGGCCAGTTCCGGCGAATCCATGGCTCGATGGCCAGATACAGCATCCACATGCCGCCGCTCCAAAGGAGCGCGCTGGCAATCGCCACCATCAGGTACCCAAAGGTTTGGAAGTCAGCCACAAAGTGCGAGCGGCATAACCAGATTCCAATCTCCAGAACGAACACGACGCCCGCCAGCCGCAGCGCACCTTCGCGGTCGCCCCGGCCGTGGCGATAATTGCGGCGGGCCAACAGCGCACCCGCAGCCAGGATGGCAGTTAGCAGAAACACGCTGATCATCTGGCTTGCCCGATTTTTCTTTTCTTCGGCGGAATGATCCGTAACCGTTCGCCAAGGTTTATTCCAGTCGCCGATCATTGCGAAGAACACCGGCTTCCCGTGCCAGGCGGCGGCTTCGACTCGCAGCAGGCGGTTGGAGCCCGGCCACAATCCCGTCCATGCTGCACGCGCATCGGCCATTCCGAGCGATGTCCATTCCGGCTCAGCGGAATGCAGTTTAGACGCGTCCACCTCCGCGGCGGCAAATAAGGGGTTCCAATCCGGCGTCGTCGTCGGCGCGGTCGTGGTGTCTTTCTGCGGGGGAATCACCTGCAGGTAGATCAGCCTGCCCTTGGCATCGAGCTTCACGTTGACCATGCCCGACGTAGTAGTTGCCGGATCATCGTCGGTGACAATGCCGGGAGTCAGAAAGCTGTCATGGTAGCCGTCGGCCCCCAACAGGTCTGGACTTTGCCGGTACCAGAACAGCAGCGTCGTTGGACGCCCAGCCAGCACCACATCCCAGTTCGGAGGCGTCTTGCTCTCCTTTTCCACTGAATCGCGGAAATCCGTGTCGTAGTCGAAGCCAAACGCGCTGTCCGCGGGCTTCTCCGGGCAGCCAACCTGCGCCATGATCTCGCGCGCCTTGTGAGCCAGCACTTCAGGAGTCTGCTCCAGATGCATCTTTTCGACGGCGCTGTAGCGAATGTTGAGATAGATTCCAACGGCTAGGCCCAGTAGCACAGCGATCAGACACGTGACGGCAATTCGCGGCCGCAGCCCAGCGGTTTCTCCGGAAGCCGCGACCAGTTGCGGCGACGGCGTTTCTCCCGCGGCCAGCGCCGCCGCCAGCGGATCGCCGCCGGGCAACGATGCCGCGACTGCCAGCGCCGTGGCCGGACGTCCCGAGGGTTCTGCCTCCAGACAACGCAGAATGACCTTCTCCACAATCGGGTCAAGATCCTTCACCACCGAAGACGGCCGGCTGGGTGTGCGGTCGCCGTGCGCCACCAACTTTGCCGCAGACTCCGCGAAGGCGCGCTTGCCCGTGAACACCTCGTACAGCACCAAGCCCAGCGCATAGATATCGCTGCGCGTGGTGACTGCTTCCCCTGACAGCTGTTCCGGAGACATGTACGCCGGAGTCCCGCTACGCACCTCCGGACCGCGAATGTCGTCGGCGATTCCGGCCAGGCCAAAATCCGTGATCACGACCTGCCCGCGCCCGTCGAGCATAATGTTGGCCGGCTTCAGGTCACGATGCAGAACGCCCTTGGCGTGGGCCGCGGCCAGCCCGGCACAGAGATGACGCGCGATGTCCAGCGCTTTGTCGGGAGGCAGTCGCCCGATGCGCCGCAGCAGGGAAGCCAGATCTTCGCCATCGACATATTCCATGGTGAAAAACGTCTGGCCATCGACTTCCCCCACGTCATACACGCGGCAAACATTCGGATGCGACACCCGCCGCGCCATACGTACTTCGTTGCGAAAGCGTTCCAGCAGTCCCTCATCGTGCCCGGCTTCATCCGGCAGAAATTTCATCGCGACCGCCTGGCCGAGCGTGAGGTCGTCCGCGCGGTACACTTCGCCCATGCCGCCTTTCCCGAGCAAGGCGATGATGCGATAGCGCGACGCCACTAACCGCCCCGGCAGAAATCGGCCTTCGTTCAGCAAGTATTCCGCGGAACTGGAAGACGTCCGCGACGATGATTTCGAAGGCGGACGAGGCGGCAGCGGGGAACTGGCCGTGGCAAAGTCGAGGGTCGCCACGTCGTCCGTGTTGGCCGTTGGCGCGCCGCACGCCGGGCAGAAGCGCGCACTAGCCGATAACTCAGTGCCGCAGGATGAACACTTGGCCATGAGAATTTCCCGCTACAGTCTACCGCGTCAGCAGCGAATTCTGGCGCCGCTTCCTATGTGATCAGAAGCCGGGCGGGGATGAGAGCGTGCTACATCCCTTTGCGTACTTTGCGAAGCGTGCGATTCCCCCGCGATTGAGCGTCTTATCAAACGCCGAGAGAGTGTAGTCAGCCCTTGCCGCCCCAGACCCTCCGAATAGAGTCGGTATCCAGACGAACCAACGACTGAGCAGCCACGGGGCGAAGTGAATGCCACACACAGGTCTACAAGGTTGACCCTCCTCGCCACCCCAGATCGCCGATGCCGTCGCTTGCTGCTCAACAAGTTGCGGGAACACTGGCGAGAAGCCGCTCGAACTACGGATGAAAAGTCGGGACTTACGCTTCAGGAATGGGTTGAAGCCCACCGTGGAAGCAGGCCGGGCGCACGCCTCGGGGATCGAACGCCTTCCATTCGTGTCTGCAGTCACGAGACCAACAAAGATTTCCTCACGCTCTGGAAAGATGCCGACCCGGGTATTCCCACCCTCGAGGAATCCAAGGTCGGGTACGCGAAACTGCAATAGGCTATCGGCCACTCCCCAACCGGCACCCATAATGCACTCTCGTAATTTGAAAGTTCGCCCCGGTGGTAGTCAAATTGACTCACTCGCCACTTTCAGAACAGCGGACGCCACAAAGTCGGGCTCGTTTTTTGAAAGCGAAGGACAGACATGACATTCTTGCAGCGGCTCGTCGGAGAACTTTGCTCCCATCGGTTTGCTTGGCCACGACTCAGTGACAATGGACAGCACTATCAAGTCTGTGTCGTTTGTGGCAATGCCTATGAATACGACTGGAAGGCGATGCACCGCACTGATCGTCTGCTGGTGATAAGCGGGGAAAAGTCCTCGCTTGGATTGGGCGGGAACCAATCGTCGCACGGTATGAAACTCCCACACTAAGCGGTGTCGTTTGGCAAGAGTTCCCCGGATTTGCCCAAGGAGCGTTCCGTTAACGAAGATGCGTTCGCCGGATTCCCCGGTCCTACGTAGATCGTCCTCGCACGACCCAATTCACAACTGCCGCCGTGAAGCCCTACTG
>PMHI01000763.1 GCA_003156615.1 Acidobacteriaceae bacterium
CGTCAGCGGATCGCGATCGCGCAGGCGGTGTCGTGCCGCCCCGCGCTCCTGATCGCCGATGAACCTACCAGCAAACTCGACGCGACCCTGCAGGCGGAGATCGTCGCGCTCCTGTCGCGGATTCGCCGGCAACATGCGACCGCAATTCTGGTAATCAGCCACGATCCATCGCTGTTTGCAGGCTTCGCGGACCGCATCGCCGTCATGTATGCGGGGCGCATTGTCGAAGTCGGGACTAGCGCGGAAATCGNNGCCTTTGAGAAGTGGCCCCGCCCAACCGTCGATCCCAAAGGCTTCTCACAACTTCCGGCAATCGCCGGTGAATCTCCGGATCCGGCGCACCTGCCGATTGGTTGCCGTTTTGAGCCACGCTGCTCCGAGCGGATGGACGTCTGTTCGCGCCGCTATCCGCGCGAGTTCACGCCGGAGCCCTCGCGACCCGTAAATTGTTTCAAGTATGGGGAGTAACTTGCCGACCCGCGTGCCTGCCAACTCGCCCGCTGACCAGAAGCCAATCCAGGTCTTGCTGAGTGTCCAAGGGCTCTGCAAGAAATATGTCCGGGGCGGCCTGTGGCGCAAGCGGGTGGCCGTGCCGGCGGTAAGCGGCGTTGATTTCGAGATCCCACGCGGGCAAACGCTGGCGCTGGTCGGCGAGTCGGGATCGGGAAAATCTACCGTAGCGAGATGCGTGGCGCGTCTGGAGAGGCCGGACTCGGGCCAGATCCTGATCCAGGGCGCTGACATCGCACAACTTCATCCGCGCGAACTGGCGCCCTTTCGCTCGGCTATCCAAATGGTGTTCCAGGACGCAGTTACTTCGATGAACCCGCGTTTCTCAGCGCTGGAAGTGATCGAGGAGCCCCTGCTGATCCATCGTGGAACAGGTAACGACGGAAGCCGTGAAGCTGGCTACGATCGAAAGAATCGCCGCGATCTCGCTCGCGCCTTGATGACTGAAGTTGGGCTCTCTTCCGACTGGATACACCGATCGATCCTCCACTTCAGCGGCGGCCAGCGCCAGCGGCTCGCGCTGGCGCGCGCACTCGCTTTGCGTCCGCAGCTCATGGTTCTGGATGAAACTCTTTCCGGATTGGACTTGTCGACCCAGGCGCAAATCGCCAATCTGCTGCTCGATCTGCAAGCCGAGCATTCCCTGACTTATCTTCTGATCTCTCACGACCTGGCGCTGGTGGCAAAGTTAGCGGACGTGATCGGAGTCATGGCCCAAGGTCGGACCGTGGAGATCGGCCCAACCCAGCAGATTATTTCCAATCCCAGTCACCCGGCCACGAAGCAACTTCTGGTTTCGGCGAAAGCCGCGGCGTCAAATCTCGCGGCGGTCACGGGAGCGGCGGAGTGAGTTTCATCGGCCGCAGGCTGCTGCGCGCGATTGTGTTACTGATCGGAGTGTCGGCACTCTGTTTTCTATTCACTGAAATGGCGCCCGGGAGTTTCTTCGACGAAATGCGGCTCAACCCGCAGATCTCTCCAGAAACGATTTTGGCGCTGCGCTCCCATTACGGATTGGACCAGCCGTTGCTCATCCGATATGGCCGTTGGATGAAATCTGCCTTGCACGGCGACCTTGGCTATTCCATCGCGTACAACGTGCCCGTTGCGCCGTTACTGTGGAGCCGGGCGAAAAATACTTTGCTTCTGACAACGACGGCGCTCGCTCTCACCTGGATAATTTCCGTACCGCTCGGAGTGTGGGCAGCGAACCGGCGTGGCGGCCTGCTGGATAAGCTCGTGACCCTGGCGAGTTCTCTCCTGGTCTCGGTACCGGAGCTGGTAATTGCGGTGGGCCTGCTTGCAATCGCGGTTCGCTGGCGAGTCTTCCGCATCGGCGGAATGGTATCGGCTGATTTCGAGGATTTTTCTACCTGGGCGAAATTGCAGGACATCATGCTGCACCTGGCTCTGCCGGCATTGATCCTCGTGCTTTGCGAAACAGCCGTAATTGTCAGGCACGTTCGCGCCAGCGTTCTCGAAGTGCTGGGCGCTCCTTATATGCAGGCCGCGCGCGGTTTTGGCATCGGCAGCGCCCGCCTGCTGTTCCGGCACGCGCTGCCCGTCGCCGCGAATCCCGCCATCTCCCTTTTGGGCTTCTCCCTGGCCGGCTTGCTCAGTGGATCGCTGATCGTTGAAGTCGTTTGTGGATGGCCCGGCATGGGCCCNNGCGGAATCATGTTTTCGGCGCTGTTTATGGTCGGGGGAAATCTGGTTGCCGATGTAATGCTCCTCGCCTTGGACCCGCGCATTCGCCGGGAGGGGACGGATGCGAACTAAGATAATACGAACTAAGACCGCCCTCTGGGTTGCGGCCCTCGCCACATTACATCTAGTGCTCCTGCTCGCCGGTTTCTTCGCGCCCGAAGATCCCACCACCCAGGACCGCGGGCTCCCTTACGCTCCGCCCATGCGGCTGCATTTCAAGGACANNCCGGAACTTATCAGGAAGACCGCAGCCGCGAGTATCCCCTACGCTTCTGGGTAAGTGGATCGAGATACAAACTTCTTGGTGTTTTCGGAACGACTGTCCACTTATTCGGAGTCGACGAACCGGGCAGGGTACTGCTATTTGGCACCGATGGTTACGGACGCGATGAGTTTTCACGCGTCCTGTGGGGCGGCCAGATCTCCGTTGCCGCCGGAATCACGGCGACTCTCATTGCGCTTTTCGCTGGAAGTATTCTCGGCATCATCGCCGGTTACTATGGGCGATGGATTGACGAGTCCCTGATGGGGGTGACCGAGCTCTTCCTTTCGTTGCCCTGGCTCTACTTCCTGCTCGGCGTACGTGCATTTCTGCCCTTACATCTCAGTACGCTGCGCACCTTCTTCCTGCTGACCAGCGTGATCGGCTTGATCGGCTGGGCGCGGCCTT
>PMHI01000567.1 GCA_003156615.1 Acidobacteriaceae bacterium
TCTTCTTCCAGATGTCGGGAGCCGGGCATGAGGCCATCGGCGTGGCGGCGGGGATGGCCCTCAAGCCGGGCTATGATTGGTTCTATCCTTATTATCGCGATCGCGCGTTGTGCCTGGCGCTGGGCGTCAAACCGCTGGAGATGTTTCTGCAGGCCGTGGGAGCGGCCGATGATCCCAGTTCCGGCGGACGCCAGATGCCTTCGCACTGGGGTTACAAGCGGCTGAATATAGTAACCCAGTCGTCCCCGACGGGCTCGCAGATTCTGCAGGCGGTAGGATGCGCTGAGGCCGGGCGTTACTTTGTGCAGCGCCCGAAGGCAGCAGAAATTCCAGCGACAAGCAGGCCGGATTATCGCCAGTTCAAACAGGTGACGTTCCAAGGCGACGAGATCGCTTACGTTTCCCTCGGCGATGGCACCACCAGCGAGGGCGAGTTCTGGGAGGCGATGAACGCCGCGGCTCTCAGCAAGCTGCCCGTGATTTTTTCCGTGCAGGACAACGGCTACGCCATCTCTGTGCCGGTGGAGATACAGACTGCCGGTGGCAGCATTTCGCGCCTGGTCTCGGGTTTTCCGAATTTCCATTTTGAGGAAGTCGACGGCACCGATCCGGTGGCGAGCGCGGCTGCGTTTCAGCGTGCCGTGAAATATTGCCGGGAGGGCCACGGGCCGGCGTTTGTGCACGCGCACGTGATTCGCCCATATTCGCATTCGCTCTCCGACGATGAACGCTTGTACCGTCCAGATTCCGAGCGGGAGCGCGATGCCGCCCGCGACCCGGTCTCGCGCACGCAAATGTTTCTGCTGCGCGAGGGAATCCTCGACGAAAAGGGCATCAACGAACTGGAAAAGAAGGTCGAAGAAGAACTGCAGGCGGCGGTCGACCAAGCCCTCGCGGCCTTGCCGCCTGCGCCCGAGAGCGTGCTGCAGTATGTGTATTCGCCCGATCTCGATCCCACGGCGTCGTCGTTCGACACGGAGCCGGTGATCGGGCCCGATTCGGCCGACGGTAAGAAGCCGGTGGCCAAGACCATGGCCGATTTGATCAACGTAACCCTGCGCGACGAAATGAAGCGCGACGAGCGCATCGTAATCTTCGGCGAAGACGTGGCCGATTGCAGCCGCGAAGAGTATTTGAAGCGCAAGCTGGTCAAAGGCAAAGGCGGAGTCTTCAAACTGACGTTCGGCTTGCAGAACGAGTTTGGCCCGGACCGCGTCTTCAATTCGCCGTTGGCCGAGGCCGCGATCGTGGGCCGCGCCACCGGCATGGCCACACGCGGGCTGAAGCCTGTCGTGGAGATTCAGTTCTTCGATTACATCTGGCCGGCGATGATGCAGATTCGCGACGAGCTGTCGGTGATCCGCTGGCGCTCGAACAATGCCTTCTCTTGCCCGGTGGTAATTCGAGTGGCCATCGGCGGATATCTTACCGGCGGCGCGATTTATCACTCGCAATGCGGCGAGAGCGTATTCACGCATATTCCGGGATTGCGCGTGGTGTTTCCGTCGAACGCGCTGGATGCGGCCGGACTGTTGCGCACCGCGATTCGTTCGGACGATCCGGTGCTCTTTCTCGAACACAAGCGGTTGTACCGCGAAACCTACGGGCGCGCGCCCTATCCCGGTCCCGACTACATGATTCCGTTTGGCAAAGCCAAGATCGTGCATCCCGGGACGGACTTGACCGTGATCACTTACGGTGCGGTATTGCCGCGCGCCTTGCAGGCGGCGCAGAAACTTGAGCGCGAGCACGGCGTGAAGGTGGAGTTGATCGACTTACGCTGCCTGAGTCCGTTTGACTGGGAGACGATTGCGGCGTCGGTCGGGAAAACGAATCGCGCTCTCATCGCCTATGAAGACACCTTGAGCTGGGGCTACGGCGCTGAAATCGCCGCCCGCATCGCCGATCAACTCTTCGACCAACTGGATGCACCCGTGCGCCGCGTGGCCGCCGCCGACACATTCGTGGCCTACCAGCCNNTGCAGCTTCGCGTACTCCGCCTTGGCTTGGTTCAGGATGGGAATGTCGAGGTCGGCATCTCTCCTGAGGCTGAGGAAATCTTCGTAGGCGGCGCGGGCCTTGTCCTTGCCGCCTGCGAGTACGTAGGCGCGGCCTGAGTTTTGTGTAGCGATCCCACAGGTTACGAAGGCTTTGGGCGCAAGGCGATCAGGATTGCTCGTTCTCAGGGAGCGATGCTAGGCTGCGAGTAGTGAACTCCGCTTACACCAATTCCGTGAGGTTGAGACAAGCCGGGAGCGGCCGCGCCGCAGCGTGGCTGCAATCGGCGTCGGCGGAAGTGTGGGTAAAGTTTTTGCTGGCACTGGTGGGATTGGGGCTGGCCTTCGGGGCAGCATTGATCTCGACGGTGTCGGGCGAAGCGGGCAATCTGTGGGCGTCAGTCATTCTGGCTTCGCTGGCGCTTTTGATGGCGGCGTTTGTGGGACTGGTTACAGTGCCGTACCTGGCGCGGCGCGTAGCGCTGGAGCGTTTGCGCCAGACGTTTCACTACGAAGTTACCAAGGCGGGCATGGTCTACGTGCTAGTCACGCTAGTGATAGGCATTGCGGCGCTGAACACGGGAAACAATCTCCTGTACATCGTGGTGGCGGCGATGCTGGCGGCGATCCTCGTATCAGGAGTGGTTTCCGCACTGGTGCTGCGCGGTCTCGAACTGGAGGTTCGTCTTCCCGAGCATATGTTTGCCGGTCGCCCGGTGGCGGGACGGATCGTGCTCCGTAACTCGCGGCGGTTCCTGCCTTCGTTCTCGATTCGGGTTGTGCCGGCCCGCAAGGAAAAAGAAAACAAAATCCGCAAGCAGTGGAAGTGGGAACGAACGACATTCACTTTTCCGCTGAACCGCGCTCCCGAAGATCAGTGGGTGCGGCTGCGCGACTGGCGGGTGATGCGGGTGGAGGTGGCGCCGCCGGCGCCGGGAATTTTCGAGGGGATGATTTATTTCCCGTATTTACCGCCGGGAGCCGATCTGACGGCGGATCTTGAGCTGCGTTTTGAGCGGCGGGGACGGTACTGCGAATCGAGTTTTGGAGTGGCCACGCGTTTTCCGTTCGCCTTCCTGACCAAGACTCGGGACGTTGCGCTGAAGCGCGAGATCCTGGTGTATCCGGCGGTTGAGCCGCCCGACGAGCTGTTTGAAGTCCTGCCACTGGTGCGCGGGGAGTGGGAAAGTTTTGTGCGCGGCCGCGGCTCCGATTTGTACCGCATTCGCGAGTACATGCCTGAGGACTCGGCGCGCCACGTAGACTGGAAGGCGACGGCCAAGTCCGGCTCGTTGAAGGTGCGTGAGTTCAACCGCGAGGATGAGCGCAAGCTGTGCATTATCTTCGACAATCCTGCGGCTGGTCTGATTTCCGAGCAGGCGTACGAACGAGCGGTGAACCTGGCAGCGTCTCTGGCATGGCACTTCTCTTCGCAGGATGCGGAGGTTTCATTTGTGGTCTCCGGGCATCATCGTGGCGCCGATCTGCACCAGTTTCTGGGGCGGCTGGCGGTAATCGAGGCGAAGGCGGATCCTCAGGCGCGAAGAGGTCCGCAAGCCGAGATGTTGGGCGATGTCCTCGGAGACGATGTGCTACGAGACTTGAACCTGGGCAGCACTGGAGAGTACAACATCGTGCTCACAGCGCGGCCGCAAGGAAGTTTGCCTACGGCATTGTGGAACTCGTCATACTTCATCTTCATCGGGGAGTCACAGAGGCCAGCCGCATTACGAGACAATTATTATAAGACCTGAGATTTGTGAAACTCTCTCGAAGCCGACCATGACTCGTTCCGGTTCCAGGCGGACGCCCCAGATTTCTTCCACGCGATGCCGGATCTGTTCTTTCAGGGCGAGAACGTCGGAGGCTGTGGCGCAGCCGCGATTGACGA
>PMHI01000273.1 GCA_003156615.1 Acidobacteriaceae bacterium
GAAAGGCTCCCTCGATCTACCAGCAGTCACCGTCTCTCATCGATCCGGGGAATTTGCGTTTAGGATAGGCGAGGGCACACAGATCTTCCAAAGGACGAAAAGGATGTGCCCGCTTTCCGGTGCTCAGCGAAGCGCGGCGCGCGCTACGGAGCAGGAATCACGACTTGGGTAATGTCGGAATATCCGCTTTCGCCACTCGGATCCACCGCCGTGGTCGCGTAGCAGTAGGTCGTGCCGTCGAGCACCACACTGTCGGTATACGTTGTGACGGAACTTGGTGTGGAACCGATGTTCGAAAAGGAACCACAGCCACTCCCCCCGTTGACGGCGCGATAGACTTTGTAGCCGGTGACGCCCGAGGTGGTACTAGCCGTCCAGGACAAGCCGACACTATAGACGGGTGCCGCCGTGCCAGTGCCCGTTAGGGTCGCGGCGCTTGGCGTATTGGACGCAGTGCTGGCAAAGGAGGCCGTTGCCGAAGCGGCGCCACTCGCCCCAGGTGCAAAAGTCACGGTGAAAGATACAGGCTGGCTCGGTGTAACGGTCACAGGAAACGAGAGGCCGCTGACAGAAAACTTGGAAGCGTTGGTTCCACCCAAACTGACCGAAAATACCGATACGCTTGCCCCGGTGGCAGTGAGCGTCCCGGTCTGAGTGCCATGGGTCCCGACTTCGACATTCCCGACATTAACGGGATTAACACTCAACGTGCCTTGACTTGGCGACACCCCTATTCCAGAAAGAGCAAGATCGAGTGTAGTGCTCAATCCGTTTGTAGTGAGCGATAGAATCCCATCGGCGGCGCCCGCCGTCGACGGCGTAAAAACCACACCAAATGTAGTGCTCTGATTCGGCGCCAGCGTAAGCGGCAGGCTCAATCCGGTATGGCCGAAATCCGCTCCGGTAAAGGTCGCTTTCGAGATTGTGAGATTCTCGCTCCCGGAGTTCTTCAAGGTTTCGGTCAGTGTCCGATTCGCGCCCACCATCACATTGCCGAAGCTGAAGCTGGTCGGATTCCCGGTCAGGCTCCCCGCCGCGACCGCCGTTCCGGAAAGCGCGATATTCAACGGGCTGCCTGAGCCGTCGTAGGTGATTGCCAGATTCCCGCTCACACTAGCTGCCGACAGCGGATTCAAAACAATGCTAAACGTGCTGTTTTGTCCCGGGGCCAGCGTCAATGGCAGATTGAGGCCAGTGGTGCTGAAACCGGCCCCAGAAACGGTCGCTTGGGTGATGGTGAGACTTGTTCCGCCAGTATTGCTGAGCGCGTCAGAAAGAGATTGGCTCGTGCCAGTCTGCACGTTGCCGAAGGTTACGCTTGAGGGCGCAGCACTGAGTGCGCCGGGTGAGGGATTCGTCGTACCTTGCAAAGCGGTTTTGCCCGTGCTGAGTCCCTGGCAGCCCAGCATGGTTGCCAAGGCGAGCACGATAGCGAGCGCATTCCAACGAGCGGGGAGGTTTTTCATGTGGGACCTATTCAGTCTGTTCCGACTGTTCCGACAGCTCCCTAGATTTGAATGAAAGCCACGATAGTCCTTGCGCATGAACTGGGGAAGGTCCCGAAAGGGCATGCTGGAAAGAGCTGAGGGACCATGGCCGACGAGGGTCGTCCGTCTTCGCATTGCATTCGCCTGATGGGGGCGTTGAGGCCAGACTGCCAATGGGCCCTCTCGAGAAAACGGCGGCAAAGCTGGTTCACAGAGTTCAGCGGGACACTTTCTCCAGTCCGGGTTGAGGGCAAAATTTCGAAAATTGCTGCCATTTCCAGCGATTTCCGGAGGAATGCAGGCAGGTTTCTCTACCGCCTGTCGGTACTCCGGCTTCGGCGAGCGGTCAAACGGCGAAGGCTTGGGGATCGTCGGCATGAAGATGCGGCGGTCAAGCTGCTTCCACTCTCAAACTAGTAGCAGTCTTAGTGCGTGCCACCCAGGCACTCTGAGTTGCGAAACAATGTATCACGAGAAAGCACTGCCGCAGCGGGGATGCAAGCTAATTTTCTTGGATGGTTGCCCCGGTCTCTCCCGCTGACCCCGCGGAATCGAACCGTATTCCGCTTTCTGGTATCCGGCTCGGCCACAGCCAAGGCCGAGGTCGACCGTGCTTCATGGTGTGACGGCAATGACCCGCAGCGGACTGCCGGAGCCGCCTACGATTTTCAATGGCGCCGCAATGACGATGGCGCCGGTCGGCGGAAGCTGATCCAGGTTGTACAGACTGGCCAGCCCAAACTTGCCGCTCCCGTGCATGAGGTAGTGGTTCGGGAAGGGTGGGTCAAAGGTGGCGGCCTGACCGGCATCGGTCCCGACCGTCTCCACGCCGACGCCCAGCACATCCCGCTGCTGGGCAAGAAAGGCGGAGCTTTCCTTGGCCAATCCCGGAGTGTGGGGTCCATTCTCCTTGAGGTTGATGTAGTCCTTGGGGTCCGCCCGCTTCGACCAGTCTGTTCGCAAGAGAAACCATGCGCCCGCCGGGATGCGGCCGTACTGTTCCTCCCACTGGCGGACGCGCTCGAGCGTCAGCAGATAGTTTGGGTTTTCTGCCACCTCCGCGCTGAGGTCGATCACGCAGGCGGGGCCGACAAATTTCTTTGGCGGGATGCGGTCCACGGTGTTGTCGGGAAGGTCCTTGCCAGAGACCCAATGGACTGGAGCGTCAAAATGGGTGCCGGTGTGCTCACCGGTCTCAAACGCATTCCAGTACCAGGCGGGACCGCGCTCATCGTAGCGCGAGAGCGCCCAGATTCTGAACGCAGGCGTGTTGTTGAACTGTGGCGGCAGCGGCAGCAAAGGCGTCTGCGGACTCAAGGGCTGGGTCAGGTCCACAACCCGCAGCCGGCCAGCGTTTAATTCTTCAAGCAGTTTAGCCAGGACGTTAGACATTGGCGTACCTCACAAGCTTTTGGGTTCAGCATTTTGCTCCTCGATTTGGGATCCGCACGACGTTCGCCGATCATTCGAGCTTCTTGAGCGACCGAATATGCCGCCGGAATTGAAACCGATTCTCGAGCAACGACAGGTCGGTGACATAAGCGGCGGGACCCGCGGCTTCGACCTTAGCAATGATGGTAGTAAGTTCACTGCCCTCTATGGCGTCGCTCACACGGGCTTTAAAACTCTCCACACTACGAACTGTAGCCACTCGGGGAATACCGGCGGCGCGGGCGATCCCTTCGAGGTCTGTACCTGTGCTGGTCGCGGTTGGGAAACCCCCGACCGAGAGCAGGCTTTCGTTGTCGAAGACAACGTGGACCAGTTTCCTGGGGCGGTAGCGCGCCATTGTGCTCAGACTGCCGAGGTTCATCAAAAGCGAACCGTCGCCATCGAATACGATCACTTTTTGTTCCGGCAGGCACAGAGCCAGGCCCAACCCAGTCGACGAGGCCAGTCCCATCGCATGTTGCAGGTAGAAAAAATTTGGACGGTGACCCAAGGACTGCAACTCAGCCGCGACTGCTCCCATGATCGTGACGACGAGACAGTTTTCCAGTTGCGAATAAACCGACCGAAGACAATCAAGGCGGAGCATCACTCCTCCCACATCAGGTCGCGCGTCAACAGAAGGGCAACCGGCTGCAAACTGCTTTCGGCGAGAGTCTGCGCCTGCCGGATGCGCTTTTTGACGGTCTCGACCGCGTCAAGGAAAACATAAGGGATGCCGAGCGCCCGCAAGAGCGGTTCAGTGACATTGCCGCCTTGCGTTTGCCACGGGTCGCGTTCGCCGAAGGAGCCGCGATAGCTGATCAGCATTACGAGTGGAATTTTGTATAGATGTGCGAAGGAGACAATGCCGTTCATGGATGCCAGCAAGCCGTGGTTCTGCATTAGCATGGCCGACTTGACTCCGGCAAAGTGCGCTCCGGCTGAGACGCCGACCCCTTCCTCCTCCTTTGCCAGTCGCACTAGAATCACCTCGGGGTCTTCGTCCGCCAACCGGATGAGATGCACCAACCAGGTCTCCGGCAGGGCTGAGACCAGGCGGATGTCGCACTCCTTCAAAGCGTCGTAGATCAGCCTGGAGTTAGTCAAAGATACCGGCATAGGTTCGCTGTCGTGCTTGATGTCGTGCCGCCCGTGGGCCCTCGCGGCCGCGGACCCTCGAAGCTCTCTTTTTATGGCGGCCAACGAAGCGAACACATTCTATCCTCAAAGGTGCAAAGTGCGCTCTTGACGAGGGCTCGAGCGGGGTATAGGTTGGGCGCGCTGACACTCAAGCAACACTCATGCTGACCGACAAGCAAATCCAGGAGATTCGTTCTCGCTTCAGCATCTTCCGACGCAAAATCTATCTCAATAGTTGCTCCCAGGGGGCGCTATCGGATGCCGTCGAGACCGGTCTCGGGGACTACATTGCGAGTTGGCACGAGCAAGGCTCGCCGTGGGAGACGTGGGTAAACCGGTATGAGGAGGCGCGAACCGCGTTTGCGCAATTCATCAACGCCAGCCCGGATGAGGTTGCCATCGTGACTAGCGTCTCGGCGGCTATCAATGGCGTCGCCAGCGCGCTGAATTTCCGGGAACGCAAGAAAGTCGTGATGGGTGAGTTCGAATTTCCCACCATGGGGCATGTCTGGCTGGCGCAACGTGTTCGAGGCGCCGAGGTGCAATTCGTGGGATCAGAGGGCGACCGCATTCCGGCTGTCCACTACGAGAAGATGGTCGACCGCAATACGCTCATCGTGCCGCTCACGCACGTTTGCTTCAAGAACGGATTTCGTTCTGAGGTAAACGCCATCACCCAAATCGCCCATCGCTCGGGCGCTCTCGTAATGCTCGATGATTACCAGGACTGCGGAACCCGCCCGGTTGACGTAAAAGCCCTGGACCTGGACTTTTTTGTAGCCGGAACTCTCAAATATCTTCTCGGCCCTCCCGGACTCGCTTTCCTGTACGTGCGCAAAGAACTCATCTCACAGTTGGTTCCGACCATTACCGGATGGTTTGCGCAAACCAATCCGTTCGC
>PMHI01000332.1:0-146 GCA_003156615.1 Acidobacteriaceae bacterium
GCTTCGCTCCGGAAGGACCTACAGGGAAACGATGCAGCGGCTGATCTCAAATCCGTTTTGACGGAGCGCGGTCGGGTCCTCCCGCTGGAGGACGGGTTCGCCCTCTTCCTGGAGTCTTCCACTACCCCCGAAAACGGGACCGTCCA
>PMHI01000332.1:233-5316 GCA_003156615.1 Acidobacteriaceae bacterium
GCTGACCCAGGAAGAAAGAGCCTGTCGCAATGAAGAGTCCGTAGCACATGCGCCACAGGTGCCGAGTGATGCGCTGCCGGCCCGAAATTCCGCCGCGTGCGAGCATTCGGACATCTCCTGCAGTGGCGAGCAGTAGAATGGCGCCGAAGAAGAAGCTCATGCCGGCTGGGGCAGTCGTTTTGTCGACGCCGTCCGGATTGTGGAGGGTGTAAACGCCCAAGGCGATAGCCGCAACTGCGCCGGCGAGACCGATGAAAAGCGCACTCCAGTCCATCAGACGTGTGCGTTCTGTGCGACGGCCGGCCAGCCAGGCCGTGCCGATTAGGTAGAAAGTGCCAATGCTGCCGACGATGTTGCCCGGCTGGGATTTCAGGATGGCCAGGCAGAAGGCGCTGCTGGCCAGTGTCAGCATGGCAACGGTGAAGACGTTGCCGGAAGCGCGGTGAAGGTTACCGCCTTTGCGCACAGCCATGGCGAGCGTGCCGGTGAGCAAGCCGATGCTTCCCGCGAGGATATGCAGAATCAAGAGCGGGAGCCGCATTGTTCCCATCCTTATCGCCTTCCACCCATGCCGGTTGCTGTGAAGACAGACAGGCGCGCTGCCGGGTTGCAGTTCGAACCCTTGTGGCGCGCTCCCAGCCGACGTGCTGGGATTAACTTCACGGTGTGCCGCGGGCGCGATATCGGCGCCCCTTATTCCCTGGAGCTTACTTGAGATTCTGCCACCTAGGGGAAAGCGTTTCTGTGCACTTCAGCTCAGAAATGAAAACACAAACCCGCATGGCCTTGACTGTTCTGTCATCGACTGCAGCCAGCGCGAATCGTAACCAAGTAACGATCGAGCGTGACCTGTCCTTGAAAACGCGTGATGGCCTCATTCTTGGTGAACCGTATCTGGAGACGCGTTTTGCCCGCCGAGTCGTCGAGTCGTGGGCGACCGGTCTCGGGTTAAACGCCAGGAGCCGCCGAGCAAACTCAGCCAGCGACAAGGTCAGTTGGACACAGAAGCTGCCGCTTTGGTCGCGGCCGAAGGTATTTCGAGCACCAGTTGTTTTTCACTGAACGAATGCAGCATTCCCAAGCCAACGAAGGATGGTCCCATCGGGAGCAAGTTCCCCCGAAAGCTTAAGGTTCGCAGGCATGCCGTCATCGCCTTCACTCCGATGGTAGGACGTATCCGTCGCCTCGGTTGGAATCAGCGGCAAGATAATATGAGAGGGATGCCGTGCATCCAGGTAGATCGTGTTATCGGCCACCTGGGAGCGGCGGTTGTTGTTGAGCGGTTCTCCCGTGTTCGGGTTAATGTCGAAGCGGGGAAAGTTGCTGCTTGAAATGTCGAGACGGATGCGGTGGCCCCGCTTGAATACCAGCGAGGTGGGGTACATTTCGATGGTGAACTCGTAGGGCTGTCCGGGCTTCAGGAATTTCGCCTTGCCGAAACCGTTACGGTAGCGAGCGCGCACGATGCTGTCGGCGATATTGAGGTTTACTCCTGACGGGAAATCGGCGTTCGGAGGATAGACGTCAACCAGCTTGGCGGTGAAATCGGTGTCGAGAGCGTCTGAAGACGCCCACAGCTTCACGATAAGCCGACCCGTAACTTCAATGTCACTGGCGAGCGGAGGCGTCTGAAATACCAGCACATCACTTCGGGCAGAAAGCGGCTTGGCGTCGGAGCAAAGCCAAAAATCGAGGCGGCAGCGCTGGTCCGCCGCTCCCTGGAACATCAGCGTCCCTTGCGAGGAAACATTGCCGCCGATCGTCGGCACCGGGTTCCGCGGGTCGAACTGATAGATGATGGACTGATCTTCTGTTGGCTTCTCAGGAGAAAGAACGCCCTTCGCATGCAGATAGTAAGGGATTGGGGTAGTGCGAGCCAGCGGCCACTCCTTTTCGTCGCGCCAATGACCTCCCACGAAGATGCGGCCTTCCGGCGTTTTGTGGGAGTCGCCTCCGCCCATGACGTAGATGCGCACCGGCGGCTCGTGATCGACCCCGTTGTCGACGCCCTTCAACCAGTGATCGAACCACCGCAGGTGAAAGGCGGTGAGATCAAGCGCCGCATCGTCGGTGAACTGCGCCTCCCCGGCGTAGCTGAGATTCTCGCTGCTGTGGATCCACGGTCCGATGATCAGCCGCTGTAGGCTTTTCTTAGTCCTGCGCAGCTCGACGTAATTCATGTTGGCGACTTGCGTGGCCCAGGAGTCGTACCAGCCGGTTGTGTGGTATTCGGGGACATCCTTGTATTCGGCGAGGTGGTCGATGACGCTGGCTCCGGAGTTCCTCCAGAAATCATCGTAATCGCCATGGCTCATCGCTTCGATCAGCCAAGTCTCGTAATCGGGAGCGAACTTGAGCGGAGTGGTGCCGGGGCGCAAGGGCAGGGCTCGAACGTAGTCGCGGACTTGACTGCCCATATCGACAAGAGCTTTCACGGAGGCGGGATCGCTTGCGGCACGTTTGGCCGCCGGCAGCGCGTCTGGAGTTCCGGCGGCATTGCCTAGGGTGAATACCCAATTGAGGAATCGCAGTTCGAAGGCTCCGTTATGGCGGACGCCATACCGGCCATAGTCCGACATGGCATTGCGGGGGACCATTGCCTTGATATAGGGGGCGTTGCCAATGGCGAGGGCGTGTTGCGTCGCTCCCGCGTAGGACGAACCAAGGGTCCCGATGCCGCCATCGCACCACGGTTGCGAGCCGATCCATTGCGCCGTGTCGAATCCGTCGTTCGGGTCATCGACGTGTGGACGCCAGTGTCCTTCCGATTGGTAGCGACCGCGCACGTCCTCGACGATGACGACGTATCCGTGAGGGACAAAGGAGTTCGCAATCTGTGTCGAGCCTTCCTTGTTGTAGGGCGTGCGCAGCAGAATTACCGGGAACTTGCCCGCAACCAGTTGGCCGTTTTGCGTGGGGTGGTAGATGTCCGCTGCGAGTTTGGCTCCGTCGCGCATGGCAACCATTACGTCTTTTGTTTCGGCGATGCCGTAGCGGATGTCGGTCTGAGCGCGGAACGGAATGCCTACGGCGAGCAAAACTAGCAGGCCCACAACGAAGGAAAACCCGGCGACAGACTTGTCTCGAAGGTTTCGCATCACCCGAGTCTAGACCGAGAAGAACGCGTTGGGGAGTTCGATGCTGCACGCGAGGTGAAAGACACAGGCCAGTTCGAATTCCTTGACCGGTGCGTTACAAATCGCATGCGCGCACTGCCTCCGCTGCCCTGATCGTCGGTTGGGCGGTAGATGGCAAGGTTAGATTGTGATATGGGCTCGCGTCAGCGTTAATAGCGGTCGTTGGTGTCGATGTTGAAGCCGAGGATGGCGTTCACTTCAACCGGCTGCACACCGTGCATAGCGGGGCGGAACTTCCAGGTGGGCAGGGCAGCCATGATTTTCGCGGTCATGGCGGCTGGGCCGGGTTCGAGGACCTGGAGATCTTTCAGGTTGCCGGAAGCGTCGAGTTTGCACTTGATGACGACGCGGGCGTGGGGTAGGTCCGCGGGTAGATCGGTGCGCAGGCCTTGCGGGCCGATGAGCGCTCCGGCGTGAGGATGCGAGGCGGGATCGACTTCGGCGAATTGCATCACTACCGTTCCGATTGCCGTATCCACATAGACTGTGTAGTTGTCGCCCGGGAGCTTGCCGTAGAAATCAAATCCTCCGCCGGAACTCGACGTGGCGACGATGGTGATGGCCGGCCCTTCCTGTTGCTTTACAGAAGAGCGTCCGGGAAGATTGGGATTGCTCCCGCCTTCCGATCCGAAACCGGGCAGACTGACGACGTTGCTGGTGCTGCCGCCGCGAACGTCGACGCCGGGCACCGCGGGAGTGCCGGTCGGAGCAGTGCCGGCGCCGCCGGGACCGGGTGTGGGAGAGATTCCGGTACGCGCATTGGGATCGGAGCCTAGGCCGGTTCCAGTCTTGCCAGCGCCCGAGCCTTCGCTGGTCTTCTCTCTGGTCAAACCGCTGCCTGGACCTTCGCCGTGACCGATGCTTGCGCCTCCGCCGGAACCGCCTAGACCCGGCTTGTCTCCCCCGGCGGGAGACATCGCAAGCGAGCCTTTGCCGCCGCTGCCCGGGATCCCGACTTTCGAGCCGGGTTCGGACGAGATCACTACCCCGGAATTGTCGCCATTTCCGCCTGCGCCTTCGGGAGGAGCGAGAACTGAGCCGGAGTCGCCCGGACCGCCGAGGCCTGAGCCTGTTCTACCAGAGCCGGAGAGGCCGGAACCTGAGCCGACGGAGGGAGGTGGCGGAATGACATTGCCGGCTAAGAGACCGCCGTTGCCAGATCCGCCAGAATTTCCCGAGCCGGATGTCGAGCCGTGGCCTGTATCTGAGCCTGTCACCGATGGAGGCGGGGGGATTACGTTCGTTGCGCCGAGGGACGCGCCCTGAGGTCTTCCGGAGGCCGAGCCTCGCGTTGCCGTGCCGGAGCCTCCCGTCGAACTTCCGACCTGGGGCGGAGGCGGAATGACGTTGCCGCCGACGGATCCGCCGGGTCCGCCCGCGGCGCTGCGGCCAGTTCCTGAAGCGCTTCCCGAGGAGACGGCGGGTGGAGGCGGCACCACGTCCTGGGTGCCGAAAAGCTTGCCGATGATGCTGCTCACGAACGATCCGCTGCCAGCTTGTGTTGGTGGCGGCGGAACCACGGTTGGCGAGGTGCCAGCGTTGCCGCTTTCCAGCCGGCGCAGGTCGCGCGCCGAATCGGCGGATGGGGGTGGTGCGATGACGGAGGGCGCAGGAAGGTTGAGTTTCGCATCGCGGCCAGCCTCGCTCTCCGGTGCCGAAACTGGCGGAGGCACGACTGCGGCGCTGTTCATCTGCACCCGCGAGGGCGATACTTCGCGGCCGATGGCCGCAGGCGCGGGCGGAATCACGCTGGCGTTGAGAGCCGGAGTGGAACGGGCATGGTCGCTCGAGACCCGCGTCGACGCCGGGGCAATGATGTTGGAATCGAGAGATGGCGCAAACAGTGTGTGCTCGGATCGGACGTCGGGCGCGGGAGGCACGACGGCTGCATTCAGAGCAGGCGCGCTTCGTGATTTGTCGGTAGAGATACTGGGAGCCGGCGGGAC
>PMHI01000332.1:5378-15130 GCA_003156615.1 Acidobacteriaceae bacterium
GCCAGCGAACCACCGCGAGCCACGTGAATGGTCTGGGTGCGGTGATGCGCTTCCTCTCCGCCGGCCTGGCCGTTGGCGCCAGACTCAGCGCCGCCGAGGTCTTCGGTGCGCGGCAGCTCGTCGCCGGAGTAATAGATAACTTCGTAGGGGCGCTGGGCTGGAGCGTAGGGACGGAGCTTAGCAACCTGCCGCGGAAGAACCATGACAACGAAGACTAGAAAGGCTTCCAGCAAGAACGAAGCGAGCATCCCCCGGTACGGGAAAATACCGTGAGGAGCTTCCCCAGCCAGGCGGGGACCCGAGTGGGCAAAGGCCGGACCGATGTTGGTGACGAATTCATCCCAACGCGAGGGCCACTCGAGCAGCAACTTCGGCGCGTCATGAAGCTGGACGATCGCGATCTCTTCGAGTTGGAGAGCTTCGGTCAACGCGAGTGTGTTGATCTGGCTTCGGGGTAGCGAATGGAAACGAGGCTAGATACTCTCCTTCATCTTGATTTCGATACTGTCGCCCAATGCAGTCTCTGTTCTGGCTACCGTGTGGCTCGGTAACTCCAGTACTGAGGCCGCCTGCATTCGGACGGGGGAGAAGCGCCAAGGCTGGAGATTCTGCTCGAGATGTACCACCGTCCCGGCGTGGTCTAAATAGACTACGTCAATGGGGAACCGCATGGCAAGAGTATGAACTCCCCGGCAGGGACGAATCCAGAGCCCGCGGCCATTACCGAAGTCACCCCCCGAAACGCCCAACAGGCCACGCAAGCGCGACCAGTGCGTCTGGGCCATGGCGAGGTCGGTGGCGAGATAGAGCTGGCGGGTTTGGTTGAAAGCCTGGCCCTGAGGGACTAATCCCGGCATGAGCACTCCTGGGTTCCTGGGTTGGATGTGCCCCGGTCGCTCGTCACTTCCCGAATACGGAGCGGTAGGCTTGAATGAGCGGCGGACCAACCGTGACGGCAAGGAACGGTACCAGAATGAATATAACCAGGGGAGGCACCATCTTAATGGTGGTTTTGGCAGCCTGCTCTTCCGCTCGCTGACGGCGGGCGGTGCGCAAAGAGTCCGAGTGAATCCGTAAAGCTTGGGCTATGCTGGTGCCAAAGCGATCCGTCTGGATGAGTGTGCCCACGAGCGAGCGAATATCGTCCACACCGGTGCGGTCGATAAGATTGCGCAGCGCTTCGGCGCGGGGTTTGCCAGCACGCATCTCCAGGTTGACGAAGTGAAATTCTTCGCTGAGATCGGGATGGGCGTGATGCAAATCCTTGCCCACGCGCATCAACGCCTGGTCGAGGGCCAATCCGGCTTCGACGCAAATCACCGTCAGGTCAAGAGCATCCGGCAGGGCGATGCGGATGCGCTGCTGGCGGCTTTTAATCATGCGCTTTAGGAAGAAGCGGGGAAGAAAGAAACCGAACGCGGGAATGCAGACCAGCAAGGCCACGCTGTGGAAGCCGGAAAAAACCACAACCCCGGCCAAGCCAAGAAACGCTAATAGCAGGCGGGCGCCGAAATAGTAGCTAACATGGCGCGGCTCGCGAAGCCCGGCCTGGATCAGCCAGGCGCGAGTGCGGGAGACGTCGGAGGGAGACAGCGGAATGGCCTTGCTGATGGGATCGAGGGCCTGCTCCAGCCGCTCTCTCACCTTCGCCGCCGGTTTCTCGGGGGTCTGAACCGTCTGCCCGCCCAGAGCGCGCAGGCGGGCTCCGAGCACGGAACTGGGCGTGACCACGGCCGCGCCGAAGGCAAACACCACCAGCACGACAGTCACGAATACGACGATGGTGAGAATCAGCACAGGCATCTTTATACCTGAATCTTAATAATCTTCCGGATCACGAAATAGCCGATGGTTTGCAAAGTAATGGCCCCCACCAGCAAGACATGGCCGAGGGGATCATAAAAAAGAGGCCGGACAATGTCTGGACTGAACACCAACAGAACGGCCACGACCGTCGGCGGCATGGCCATGAGCAGGGCCATGGTGAGGCGGCCCTGCGCGGTATGAACCCGCACCTGGCGCTGAATCTTGAAACGCTCGCGGATCACGTAGGACAAGTTATCGAGGATTTCGGCGAGGTTGCCGCCGGTTTCGCGTTGCAGCATGACGGCGGTGACGAAGAACTTTATGTCCACCAGGGGCACGCGCACGGTGAGATTCATGAGGGCATCGCGAACTGGCAGGCCAAACTTCTGCTCTTCAAACAGTTGGCGGAATTCGCTGGCCAGAGGCTCGGAGATTTCGTTGGAAATCATTTCCAGAGCGGTGGTGAAAGCGTGTCCGGCGCGGACGGCCCGGGCCAGAGTGTCGATCGCCTCGGGAAAAAGCTCTTCGATTTTTTCAAAACGCTTCTGGCGGCGGTAGGACACAAACGCGTAAGGAAGGAACGCGCCGATGATCAGGGCAGCCCAGGCGATGGCAGGATTCTTGCTCACGATTAAAACCGCAAGTCCGGCCAGAATCCCGCAGACCATGCACAGCACGAGAAAGTTACCCGCGCGAAATTTCATGCCCGCCTGCAACAACGAATCCTGGATGGCGGAAACCCGCTCCGAGCGTCGCAGCAGAGTGTCGAGGGCCGGAATCTTGCTGAGCTGCTCATCGCGCAGCAAGGCGAATTCTTCGTCCGGTTCGCGTTCCGGCGCCTTCTGCACGGTGGCTAGACGATCTTTGATAAGGCGAGCCTGGGCGCGGCGCTCGTCGATCAGAGACGCGCCGGCGAAGGTTGCGAGGGCAACCACGACGAACACGAGAAGAGCAATGAAGAGTGCGGGCATAAATCGTGGTTCTCTAACTCAAAAATTCCCCTAACGTTGCTCGAGGTGCCTATGACAATGTTGATTGTTGATGTTTGATTGTCGACTTGGTACAACCCATTCGACTCGGGTTTTCAATCAGCGATCAACAATTGCATGCCATCCCCCTCAAATCTCAGTCTTCGATTCAAATAACGCCGGGCGTAGTCGCGCGCCCGCCGTGGCCAGCCGGTCGGCAAATGCCGGACGGATTCCGGTGGCGCGGAAGGTTCCGCGCACCTTTCCGCTTTCATCAACGCCCTTCCGTTCAAACACGAAAATATCCTGCATGGAGATGGATTCGTCATTCATGCCGGTGACCTCTGAAATCGAGGTAACCTTCCGGGTGCCGTCCGAGAAGCGGGCGACCTGCACGACGGCATGAATGGCGGAGGCAATCTGATGGCGCACCGCACGCTCGGGAATGTTGAGATTGGCCATCGAGACCATGTTCTCCACGCGAGCCAGCGCGTCGCGCACAGAGTTGGCGTGGACTGTGGTGAGCGAACCCTCATGGCCGGTATTCATGGCCTGCAACATATCGAAGGCTTCTTCGCCGCGGACCTCGCCGACGACGATGCGGTCCGGACGCATTCGCAAGCTGTTGATGACCAATTGGCGCTGGCGGATCGCGCCTTTGCCTTCGATGTTGGGCGCGCGGGTTTCGAGGCGTACCACGTGCTCCTGCTTGAGCTGCAGTTCGGCGGCATCTTCGATGGTGACAACGCGCTCCACGTTGGGGATATAGCCGGAAAGCACATTGAGCAATGTGGTTTTGCCGGCGCCGGTGCCGCCCGAGACCAGCAGGTTTAATTTTCCCTTCACCATGATGGAGAGAAGTTCGAGCATGGCCTCGGTCAGGGTATGGTTCTGGATCATGTTGCGGGCCGTGACCGGATCGCGCCCGAAACGGCGGATCGAAAGGCAAGCCCCGTCCAAGGCGAGGGGCGGAATAATCGCGTTTACGCGGGAGCCATCAGCCAGGCGGGCATCGACCATGGGAGAAGACTCATCGACGCGGCGGCCCACGCGGGAGACGATGCGTTCGATGATCTGCATGAGGTGCTGGTTGTCTTTGAAAGACAAGCCGGTCAATTCCAGCTTGCCGGCACGCTCGATGTAAACCTTATCGAAGCGGTTAACCAGAATGTCGGAGATGGTGTGGTCCTTGAGCAGGGGCTCGAGCGGACCGAGGCCGAATATCTCGTCGAGGATCTCGCGGGACAGGCGCTCGCGCTCGGCAAAGCTGAGGGGAATGACTTCGCTGTTGACCGCGTTCCGGATGAGGATGAGAACTTCTTCGCGGGCCGAATCGCCGGCGGAGCGGCCCAGTTTTTCGAGATCAAGGCGGTCGAGGATCTTGCGGTGCAGGTCTGACTTTACCTGCTGGTACTCGCTGTGCTCGAAGGTCTGCAGATTGGCCATAGAATGTTATACCGTCTTAAACAGAGACCAAGCCGCACGTTTCACGTCGATGTCATTGCGGGTCAATTCGGTCGCCAGCCCGGAAAAACAACGGGCAATCTCGGTGTGACTTTGCTCCATGACCGGCGTGCCCCGATCAATGGCCGAGGAGATGGCGATGTATTGATTGGGGACCCGCCACAATAATTTGACGCCGGCTGCGTTTTCCGCATCCGCCTCGCTGAAGCCCGGTACTTTGCGGAAACGGTTAAGGACCAGCCGCACGCGGTCACGGTGCCCCGTTTCCCCCAGGTATTGTTGCACGCGCGCCGCACTCCAGAGAGAGGCCACGTCGGTGCAGGCCACCAGCAGCACACATTCCGACAAGTTGGCGACCAGGCGGCTGGCGGCATCGAGGCGACAAGAGTTGTCCACCACCACATAACGATAGTGCGTTACCAGCATGTCGAACAGCCGGACAAACTCGGTGGTCGACGGTTCGATCGAGGCCGGCGCGTTGGTTCCAGCCAGCAACTGCAGGCCGCCGCCATGCCGGGTCATAAAACTTTCCAGCAGGGAACTATCCATGCGGTGGAGGTTGCGCGTGGCATCAGACAGGTTGAACAAGGGCTTGAGATTCAGATGCAGTGCGGAGTGACCCAGAGGCGCAAGATCCACAAGAGCGGTGTGACCATGGGCCGACTGCAGCGCCAGGGCGAGGTTGACGGCCACAGTGGTGGCTCCGCTGCCGCCCTTGGCATTGACGACGGTAAACACCTTACCGCGGGGGCCTTCCTTCTGCACCCGGCGCTGGGCCGTGGTCAGGCGGACAAAAGCCTCCAGCAAATCGGTGGTGGTGGTGGGGCGCTCGATGTACTCACGAGCGCCGGCGCGCATGGCACTCACGATGACCTGCGGCTGGTTGAGATTTCCGATGGCGAACACGGCCGAGTCGGGAAGTTCCTGGTGCAGAAGTTCAATGGCGCGCATGGCCGCCACCGGATTATCGCCAGGGATATCGACCAGCATGACGTCAGGAGTAGCCGCTTGCACACGCCGCATGACCGGATCCGATGCCGCTACCGGGAAACTGGCGCAGGTATGGACCGTCCGGGCCACGCTGGTGCCGTCCACTAACACCTGGAGCACGGTGCGCTGCTCATTGTCAGTGGCCACGATAACGACCGAAAGCTCGGGCATAACCTTCGTGACTCCTCAAACCCCGTGGCCAGTGTAAAGTTTCCAGTTAATTCGCATGATCGTCGTGCCCATGGGTCTATTTCCCCGAAGGCTTTTTCCCATCGAACTTATCGTTGTTGATGAAAGGTTCCGGATTCTTCGGTCCGGGCGGGGCTTCGGTGTTAGGCGAGACCCGATGCACCGTACAAAGGACCATCAGCTCCGAGTTGCTCCTCTGGAGACTCTTACTCTTGAAAAAGGCACCCAGGATCGGAATGTCCCCCAGGCCGGGAACCTTGTTCCAAATATCGGTGACACGATTATCGATCAAACCGGCGATGACGAAACTTTGCCCATCCCTCAACTCGAATTCGGTCTCAGCCTTGCGCGTGCTCAAAGCCGGGACGGTGAAGCCGGAAATGGTGAGCGCGTCGGCGAAATCCAGCGTGCTGACTTCCGGAGCAACCGTGAGGTGAATGTTGCCGTTGGGCATGATCACGGGGGTGAATTCGAGCCGCACGCCAAACTCCTTGAAGGAGATGGTCACAGCCGTAAACCCTGCACCGGGCTGCACGATGGGGAAGGGGAATTGGCCGCCCGCGAGGAAGCTGGCTTTCTTGCCATTGACCGCGATGAGATTGGGCTCGGCCAGAATCTGAAGCAGATTCTTGGTCTGCAGCGCCTCGATCACGGTGCCCAGATGGATATTGGGCTGAAACAGAAACAGATTGAGAACGTTGCTGATGGTTTGGGTGGCTGAGTAGGGGGGGCTTTGTCCTTGAGTTTGGGCGATCGATTGGGAGGCGAAGCCGCCGTATTGGCCGGTGGTTGAGGTTCCGACCAAATTGCCGGCGCCGGTGGAAAAGATATTGGCCCCCAGTTGGGTCAATGCGGTACGGTCGACCTCGGCGAACTTCACCTCCAGCAGGACTTCCTGCGCGCCTACCGGCCCGAAGGTGAGCACGTTGACCACATTCTTCGAATAAGCGGACGCCAGTTCTCCAGCACGCTTGGCGACATCCTCCGTGGTAACGTGACCGGAAAGAACAATGGCGGCGCGGGAAGGCGTGACGGAGATCTGTTCCTCGGGGAAGACGCGATGTTCTTCTTCGGCGCAGGCGCTGACATCCACATCCACGCGGAGATCGAAGCTGCGCGAGCGTTCGTTTTCGTCCCAGATGATCAGGGAGACTTCGCCCGGGGCTCGCCCGTGAACCAGGATCTGGGTNNTTGTCGACCATGACGCGCAGCGGCGCCGAACCTTGAGGCTGAGCCGACTGCGGCGGAAGGGTGGTCTGAGCGGTGGCCGGTAGAGTTGGTTCCTGAGGCGCCTGAGTCGCGGGCTGTTGGGGCAGCGCCTCGGCCAGGCCAGACCCTGGCAGAACGAACACCAGGAACAGAAACGACAATGCGACCGCTACGAAAAGTGTCGTGCGAACCTTCATCGTGTGATTCCTCTCCACATGAGGAAACCTGCTCTGCAATGTACCGAACGCGCGGTCAGAAACTGCTCTCCGGCTACTTGGGGTCTTCACTGCCCTGTTCCGGCAACGGGACGACGGTCTTCTTGTCACCTTTATAAACCTCTACACTGAGAACCGATGGAGAGGGAGGCGGTTTCTCAGTCTTCGGCTGCCTTACGGGACGAACCGACACCCGTCGCGGAGCTGCTGCGGGCGGGGTACCGCCCTTGTATAGACCCTTGGCGTTGGCTGCGTCCACCGAATCCTGATGAGTGTCGAGCGGGTTACGCAGCGAGAGTTGAATTTTGCCTTCGGAACTGGCCAGGGTCAGGCGTTCGGCATCCTCGGGCGAAGCCAGAAGCGTGATTACCGGGGTGCTCTGAGCTTCCCCGGAGGCGTTGCGCTCGAGGGTGTGGCCGGAGGCAATCACGGCCACGTTCTGCAAGACGGTAGTGGTTTGAGGTTCCGAGCCACCGTTGGGAGTTCCAGTGAGCAGTACGTCAACGCGGGTTCCTGGACCGACGAAACCAGCGACCGAAACCACCTCATTCACTCGCACCGAGACGGCGCGCATCCCCGGTGGAATCAGAGAAGGCAAGCCGGATCCGGCATTTTCAGGAGCCAGCTTGCTGGGCAAAATGAATTCGCCCCTGGAGATGGGAATGATCACACCGCGGCCCAGCACTTGCGACTTCCGGCTGTAGGCTCCGGCAGGCAGGCCAGTGGCGGGGAACCTGGCGATCCGTACGTCATGCTCTTCGATTCGGGCTCCTACCTGAACGTCATCGAGGGCCACGATCACGTCTGCACCCGGCTCGTTGCTCGATGGTCCTCTCCCTTGCAGGTTCTTGTAGACGAAGAGGCTGACCAAGGCCCCTAAGGCCAGAGCCAGACCTCCAATCATCAACAAACGAGTGCGGTTCATAGCGCTCCATCAGGATGGGCGAACGTAATCCTCCCAGTCGTCACCAGGGAAGAATTGTCTCGCTCATGCTGCGCCGTGCGGACCCCTTACTGGATCGCACTGGCGACGTTGGAGAAAACATTATTCGCGTTGGAGCCGATGAGCCGAATCGTGCCCACGACGATCACAAGGATCACGGCCAGCATTACGGCATACTCCGCAATGTCCTGTCCTTCCTCCTCGCGCCACAATCTCCAAAGATGATCCATAGTTCCCGACCTCCTAAGAAAACAGCAAGCTTCGAAACGGGCTTCCAAAGCAGACGAAAGGCTCATTGCCTTTCAGAGACTTACGTCCCCTGCTCCTCGCATTGCCCTGCAGAGAAACTTATCCCGAGTTGATACCACTCATCATAACCCGCAAAATGCTCCAGAAGGGGTATTTTCTTGCATACCCAAGGTAACTGGGTTGCGGCCTTCATCTGGACGGAATCAGGAGGAGGAGCAGTCAGAACGGCGGCCTGGGAGTCCTCGTAGGCGACCGTCCAACCGGGAGAGCTCCGCAAACCGGTCGCGAGGGCAGAATCCGAGGGAACCAGCACGGTCGCGATGCCCCAGCGCTCGAAGGTCTGCTGCCAGGCGCCTTTGAACTGATAAGTGTCTGCGAACTGATCCAGCAACTGCTCTCCGTAAAGATCAGCCCGGCCGTCGATGAAGACGCGAGTGGAAGGGTACAGCCTCCAGATTAGGTAACCGCCCCAGTCGTAGTGGTTGAAGATGGGGCCGGAGGGGTGGCTTTGAAGAAATGCCACCGCGCGGGCAGGGAAGCGTTCAATTTCAGCCTGCGGCTGGCGTTTGATCACCTGGACGGTGTGGACGCCGGCAAACATAGCCATCGCCAGCACGATCGCGCCGTTGAGCCAGGGCCGTGACACCGGAGGCGGACCGAGCGGATGGGACCGGCTCGTGGACCGGTCCCCCAGCCGCTGGCAGACGAGCGGTACCGCGATCAAAACGAACAACGGCATCATGCGGATTGCGCACAGGCCCGCGTACAGGCTGACGAGTAACAGAAGCAGGTCCCGCGGACGCAGCCCGCGGCGAGACCAGCCGAGAGCTGCGAATGTAGCTAGCACAACCAGAAGGAAGGGCCAGTACTCGGCATGGTGAAAATTGGGGGAGGCCCATTCGGCGATGTAGTTCTGCATGGCGATCGAGCGAAGCGTGTCAATCGGGTAGGAGAACATCCGCAGGCCATTGGGATTCAGCGGCACAATCAGCAGATCGAGCAGGAGTATGAGCGCCGCAATCCGTAAACGCGGTGCGCTCTGCTGGCTGTATCCAAGCACGCGTTCGGCTAGTTCTCCGGTGAGGAACAGGGCCGAAAGGACCAGTCCCAGAGCGAACCCGGCGTGCAGATTCACCCAGAGCAGTGTCAGCGGAAGAGTCCACCAAAGAAGGTTTGGATTGCGTTCGGAACGCTCGAGAATCAACAGCCATAGGCTGGTTAACAGAAGAGAAAGAACCTGGGGACGTACTCCCCACACAGGCCTAGTGGCCCAGGCTGCGTAGAGCATGGCCACGCCCGCAACATAGGGATCGGGGCCGCAGCGCAGGTAAAGCAAGAAGAACGCCGCACAGAGGACCGTAGCAAAGACAATGATCAACCCGCCAAAACCTGTGGTGCGCTCAAGCCCGTAGAGGAGAAGTTCGGTAAGCCACTCATGCGCAACCCAGGGCTCTCCGGCGCGAGTGTAGGAAAAAGGGTCCGTGTGAGGAATGCTTCCGTGCTCGGCAATGTACTGCCCGGTCTTGAGATGCCACCAGACGTCGGAATCGGTGACATTGCGCGCTGCCATGGCGAACAGGCCGAGAAAGAGGATTGCGAGGAAAGTGTGTTTTGCCGTGGGCAACCCTCTCATAAGGATTCCATCATAGCGGGTGATTCGCGCGCAAAGGTAAAATCGCAATCCCATCCTGTCTGCCGACAAAGAATAGTCCGTGACGA
>PMHI01000332.1:15172-17446 GCA_003156615.1 Acidobacteriaceae bacterium
GACAGATTCCCCTCCTGTGGTGGGTAAGGGAGATCGGCCAGGAAGTATCGTGCGATTCACAATTCCGCGTCAGTCCTGGCTAGCCGGGGATTGATTGCGATCGCTTCGCGACAGGACCACCACAAGCATCGGCAGGTAGAGAAAAATCACGGCCCACCTTCCCACCTCATGGAAGCCGTGCGGAACATGGTACCAGCGCCAGATCCCCGCGCCCCAACTCAAGAAAACGGTGGCGAGAATCTCACGCCGTGACTTCGGAATGAGCCACAGGACGAAGCTGTCGAAAAACCACCGCTGCAGCATGCAGGCTGCCAGGAAAAGCAGAATCGCGTCGCGGTCGCGATAACGCAATAAAGCAAGCAACAACAGCGGCCCGGGCAAGACCAGAAGTGGGACGAAGTGTTCATAGTGCCCCATCTGCCCGATCCAAAGCAGAGGCCACCTCGGCATTACGGCGAGGCTTAACGCACCAACCAGGAAGCAGGCCACGATACCGCGGCGGCTGGCGCGGGTGAAAAAAACCGGCAGCCCGATCTGTGGTTTGGCCAGAGTTGCGGGCAACAACCAGGGAAAAAAGGCGCTGGCTGCGATGAGTGCAGACCACTGAACCGTAAGCAATCCGGCCCAATAGGGGTAGGCGAGAAATATCATGAGACCGCGGTAGCTATGGCGCGTAAGTCCAAAAGCCAGGAGAGCGGAACTGATTCCGTAGAACAGACCAGCCGCAATCTCTGGCTGCAGGCGCACCAGGGGCAGCGCGAAAAGGGCCGCCGTCAAGGGATACTGCTCGAACGGAGTGTCGTATGGATTTTCGCGGGCGAGCAGCCTTTGCGCAAGATGCAGGGCCCAGCGGAAATCAGCGGCGTCCTGATGAAAGTGCTTCATCAAGAACCAGCAGAAGACGCCGCTGGCCAAGCCGATAGCCGCCGAAACTGCGATGCGCAGCTTCATGAGGAGTTCTTCAGAGCATAAGTTGTAACATGGACGGCCAGGGAGCCGGAGATCCTGGGCTGGACCAAGCCGCAGTCGCGGTGCGCTTCCCCTGTTCACCTTGCGTAAGAATTTTCAACTCGAAGTGTGGGTTGCGCTGCTGTGCGCAGGCAGCATGTGGTTCTACGTGCAGCGCGTGCTGATTCCCTATGAAAAAGCCGACTCGGCGGCGCACCAACGTCCGCGGGGCAATCTTTCCGATCTTTATCCGCGCTGGCTGGGGGGGCGCGAACTGCTGCTGCATCACCGCAATCCCTACGGCAACGACATTACGACAGAAATCCAGAAGGGATACTACGGCCGCGAACTGGATCCGGCTCGGCCTGGCGATCCCAGAGACCGACAAGGATTTGCTTATCCCGTGTATGTGGTGTTCCTGCTGGCGCCGATGATCGGGTTTCCGTTTCATGGGGTGCAGATATTTTTTCACTGGCTGCTGGTGGGTCTGACGGCAGCCAGCGTTTGGCTATGGCTGCGGGCGCTACGCTGGGAGTTGCCGGTGAGGGCGGTCGCCACCTGCCTCGCGCTAACGCTGGGGTGTTTTCCGGCGGTGCAAGGGATCAAGTTGCAGCAATTGAGCCTGCTGGTGGCGGCGTTGCTGGCGGGATCGATGGCTTGCGTGGGCAGCGGGTTTTTGTTCCTCGGCGGCGCCCTGCTGGCGCTGGCGACGATCAAACCGCAACTGGCATGGCCTCTGGCGGCATGGCTGCTTTCATGGGCGGTGAGCCGCTGGGAGGCGCGGCGCAACTTGGTGTTTGGGTTTGGGCTGGTGCTGGCTCTGTTGCTGGCCGGGGCGCAGATCATCCTGCCCGGTTGGTGGCGAATGTTTGCCGAGGGCATCGGGCAATACCACCAGTACACGCAGAACCAGTCCGTGCTCGAAGTCATCATGAATCAGGTTTTGGGCTCCGTCGGGGGCGGGGCCGCGGGCCGCCTTAGCGGACAAATCCTTGCTGGCCTGGCCGTTTTCGCGTGCGGGCCGGCGCTGTGGAGGTTACGACGAGAGCAGCCAAAAGACTCGGGATTCAGCGCTGCGACAGCGCTGGTGCTTGCCTTGACGGTGCTCGTGATACCGATGTACGCGCCCTACAACCAGGTTCTTCTCCTGCCCGCAATTCTGCTGCTGGTGCGGGAGCGGGCGGCGTTCCTCTCGCCGTCCCGCGTCCGCCGTTGGGCGTACGGCGTGGGCGCTCTTCTTCTGGGATGGCAGTGGGCTGCGAGCCTTAGCTTGACGGTGATTTACTTGGTTTCGCGGGCATGGGCGCTCGATGGCTGGAAGTGGCC
>PMHI01000370.1:0-5566 GCA_003156615.1 Acidobacteriaceae bacterium
CGTGTCGTTTTAGCATCCCCAACATCCTCCTCCCTCCGCTGCCGGCACAGCTGGAGCACAGGGAGTGTCTTAACGCTTCGGGTGGTCCTTAGGCGTGCCAGAATTTCCGGAATATTCCCGTACATGCCAGCGCTTCACTGTGCCGCTCGTCACCTAAGCATCACGGCGCCGTCCATTGGATCCGCCAGCGCACCGCCTAACATGAGTTCACCGCGCGCACCCGCCGCCCAGGCTTTTTCGAGGTGCGCATCCCGAAATTCTGCGCGCCTGGGAGCGTAGTCCTCACCAACTTCATAGAATAAAAGGTAATGCATGCCGAGTGTCCTGTTCCCTTACACAACGTTTGTGCCGTCAGCCTCTTCCAGATGATTAGCAATCTTTGCCACCACTGCTATTATCGGATGCAAATCTAACCATCGAAAGGACCGCCGCCATGCCTACCCGGAACGTGAATTTAACCGACCAGCTTGACCACTTCATCGCCAAAAAGTTCAAGAGCGGGCGCTACGAAAACGCCAGCGAAGTCGTGCGCGCCGGGTTGCGGACCCTCGAGCGTGAGGAGCAACAATACGAAGCAAAGATTGTCGCGCTGCGAACGGCTATTGNNAAGGCCGTCAAGCTTCCCGTGTCCCGCTAACCGTTGCCAAGTTTCGATTCTCGCGCCGTGCCGAAGCCGACCTCCTCTCCATCGCCGATTACACGCTAGGCGAATGGGACAAAGCCCAAACTGCCCGCTACTTCGACGAGCTTGAAGTTTGTTCCCAGATGCTTGCCGAAAACCCGGCTTTAGGCCGCGTCTGTGATGACATTCGCCCTGGCTTGCGCCGTCATGAGCATGGCAAACAGGTCCTGTTCTACCGGCAAGAGCGTGGAGGCACCCTCGTTTCCCGCATCCTGCATCAGCGTATGCTCGCGGAAAAGCACGTTCTCGACGATCAAGACGACGAGCCCTGACCTTTCTCGCCTTCCATGCTCCAGTCATAGGCTCACTGCGTTTTTCATTGATGTCGCACGGCCCTTACATAGCGGTTTCTCCACCGCAGCTTTTTTTCTGGCACTCCAATCGCGCACCTGCTGCCCCCGATTTAGTTCTTTGAGTTCGATCCTCATATCGAATGCGCCTTTCGAGGCGTCCCCCACCAACAAGAATCCCTCAGAGTGCTTTAACATCAAATTCCCAATGACATCCCCCCGCGCCGTACTCTGGGACATGGACGGAACCCTCGTCGACTCCGCCGACTACCACTGGCAGGCGTGGCGCGACACCATGGCCTGCGAAGGCCATCCCATCACCCACGACCAATTCCTCGCCACCTTCGGCCAGCGCAACGACTCTATCCTCCGCCAATGGCTGGGCGACCGAGCCACCCCCGAACTCATCGAGCGCGTCGGCGACGCCAAAGAAGCCCTCTATCGCCAGCACGTGGTTCAGCAAGGCATCGAACCACTTCCCGGTGTCTCCCAGTGGGTCCACCGTCTGCACCAGCAAGGATGGCGCCAGGCCATCGCCTCCGCCGCCCCGCGCAAGAATGTCGAAACCGTCCTCGAAGCCCTGCACACCGCCGAGTGCTTCGAAGCCATCGTCGCCGCCGAAGACGTTCACCGCGGCAAGCCCGACCCGGAAGTCTTCCTGGTCGCCGCCGCCAAACTCAACGTCCCACCGAGTCACTGCATCGTCGTCGAAGACGCCCTGCACGGAATCGAAGCCGCCCGCGCTGCCGGCATGAAAAGCATCGGCGTAACGGGCAAAGGCAAACCCCTGCCCGCCGACCTCGCAACGCACTCGCTAGCCGAGCTCGCTCCGAATGCGTTCGACAAACTGCTGCTGTCCTGAGTCAGAAGTGCACGGGATGCATAGTGTGCAAAATGGTGCGGGATCTGTCGGCGAGTGCTATGGCGGATATTTCGACAACTAGAGGGAACTCGAACTTAGCCTCCCATACCTAGCATGAAGCCGTAGGCGCACACTCCCAGCAGCGCAATCCACCACGTAAGCAGCAAGATTCCGTCAAATCGAATCGATCGAATGGGCGATGCTGCCCGTCGATTCTTCCAAACAACTAGACCGAACAATACGGTGGCGAGGATCGTTGATGCCACAATCCAGACTTGCATAGATCGGCCAACGGCATCTTCCAAATGGATAGACCTCATGGCGAGAAACCCCAGGTCTACCCAATGGTGTGTTGTCGGTATCACGAACAAGGCAAACAAGAAGAAGTTCGGGTATAGGATTGCTCTAACGATGGCGCGGGAACGCATCGCCGGAGATGCGGCATTCATGATAGCACCGCCTACGAGTATAGCTGCTCTGCGAGTGTGTGTCAGTCAATTGACGAACCAGATTACGCTCAAAAACTGATACCGCTGAATCCGGTGTGTCGCTTTCGTTGGCGCGCGTCACGGGTGGAAAATGCGACAAGCAATTCATTATCTGCTGACAGAGTGATCAACTTAAAAGGCGCACCTTGTTTCTCACACGGAGTTGCCGAGGCCGGTCTCTACAGCACGATTGAGGGTGACATCATTCACCTGAGGTTCCAAATGGATGACGCCTCACAATGGAACGTAAGCGCTGTCTACATCCAGGGGACGCTCAAGCGGCAGTAATGTGGAGGTCGTAGGTTGCTTCATTCTGTCGTCCTCGACATCTTGCGTAGGCGGTGCAACGAACAAAGGATGCCGCTGAGGAGAACTGTTTTAAACAGCGATTACACAGATTGACTTCGGTGGGGAGATGCGACACCCTCAGAGGCGATATGCGGAGAAACACATGAAAAAGTTGGGTGTGATAACGATGTTTGGCACCATCATTCTTCTTGTCGCCAATGCCCTTGATCTCGGAACTCAGACTGCCGCTCAAGAGGCTGCCAAGCCTGAAGACACGGAAGTCTGGCAGCCGCAGCCGAAAGTGGTAACGCCGGGCGCCGACCGCGGCACAGCTCCCTCCGACGCAATCATCCTATTCGACGGCAAGAGCCTGAACCAGTGGGTTTCAGCGCAAGACCGCTCTGCCCCGGCCCAATGGATCGTTGCCAAGGGCGTGGTCACAGTGAATAAGTCAGCGGGGAATATCGAGACCCAGCGCACCTTCAAGAACTATCAACTCCACATGGAGTGGAGAATTCCCGAGAACGTCTCCGGTTCAGGTCAGTTGCGCGGCAACAGTGGATTGTTCCTGGCTTCGACCGGCCCCGGCGACGCCGGATATGAGTTGCAGGTCCTCGACTCGTACAACAACAAGACCTACGTCAACGGCATGGCCGGCAGCATTTACAAGCAGAGCGTTCCACTGGCAAACTCGATGCGCAAGCCCGGGGAGTGGCAGGTCTACGACGTGGTATGGACTGCTCCCATCTTCAATGCGGACGGCTCGCTGAAGCAACCCGCCTATGTCACCGTCTTCCTTAACGGAGTGCTGATCCAGAACCACTTCGAGTTGAAGGGCGAGACGCGATACATTGGCCAGCCCTTTTACAAGAAGTTCGACGGTGCACCCATCAAGCTTCAAGCCCACGACGATCCGAGCCCGCCCATCAGCTTCAGGAATATTTGGGTAAGGGAGCTAGATTAGGAGTTCGGGTGGTACGAATGTAGAAATTCTTGTGGGGATGTATCGCCAATTACGGGACGACAATAGAAGAAACTCCGGGAGACATTATCTCGTGTTTCTCCAAACAGGTCTGTCCTACTTGAATCCCTTCACCATGTAGGCTGCCGACAATATCTGGACGTAGCTGTAGGCGTAGGCGCTGCCGTCGGCGGAGAAGAGCGCTCCGTAGGCGGTGGCTCCGGAGGGGAGCACTTCGCCGAATTTTTTCCAGGGCTCCATCTTTCCAGTCGTGGGGTTCACGCGATAGACGGTCAGAATTCGTTCCCGTCCCTGAACGGAGGCGGCGTAAATTGAGTTGCTGTCCGGACTCCAGCCCACCACCGCATATTTCGAATCAAGTCCGGGAACGGGGTGCAGTCCGCTCCCATCCAGCGGCCAGACCGCCCAATTGCCGTCGGGCCCGGTCACGGCGTCCTTACTGCCATCGGGGGACAAGACCGCACCGCTCACGCCTTCGGGCGTAAGCGGTGCGGCATCGCCGGTCTTTACGTCGACCAGGTAATCGCGCGCGCCATGGCCGGATTCGATGCCACTGCCCAGCAACTGTTTGCCGTCGGGCAGGTAGCGGACGGCCTTGTAGCCGACATTGTCGTGCGTCAACTGCCGGGCTTCGCCGGCGCCCGTCGGCACCACGCTTAATGGGCCGCCATTGGCCGGTTTCGTGATCACCCACTTGCCGTCGGGAGAAATCGCCAGCCCATTCCCTTCGCCGATGCGAACCGGCTGCGTCCCATCCGTGTCGCGCAGAAAGACGGTATAGTTCGGGCCACCGCCGTCCGACTCTTCCTCGAACAGAACCTTCTTGCCGTCGCGACTTATGTCGCGGTCGATCGCCCATCCCAGCCAACCCAGTTCGTGTTCTTCCTTGCCTCCCGGAGGCACGCCGCGAATTCCAAGGCGCGTCTGAGTGGTGACGGTCAGAGCGACGCCGTTGCGCAGATCCTGCAACGACATTCCACCAGGCACGTTGGTGATGGCGCGCAGCTTGCCCGCCAGATTGACGCCCCGCAGATTATCGGTGCCGCCGGTNNTCGTGGTCGGCGAACGCGATCGACTGACCGTCCGCGGAAATTTTGGGACTGGAGATCCAGTTGACGCCGTCGAGCAAGGCGTGGCCAATGGGGAATTCCAGCCGCCAGTGATGGTTTCCAGGAACATAGCGGACTACCGCCAGGTTCTCGCCGTCCGCGGCCCACTCCGCGTCCTGTACATTTTCCAGCAGTTCGCGCGGCTTGCCCCCACCCAGCGGAACGCGGGCCAGCGTCCCCGTGCGATCGAACCCATCGCCATAAACGGTATTGAGGCGNNGGCCAGCTCTCCGCTCTTCGACACGGAAAGCAATTCGGCCTGCTTCAGCCCCACTTCGCGCGAACCCGTATCGCCTGTGCGAGCCAGGTAGATCTCCCTTTCGCCGCCTTCCCAGGATGCGCTGTACACGATGCTGCCGTCGGGCGTGAANNGCGCCTGTCCGAAACGTGATCTGATTGTACTCGGCTGGAGGCGCAGCCCCGGCGCCGCGATTCACCCACAAGCCCAAACCAAACGCAGCACCGACGAGCACGAGCACTCCCGCAGCAGCGATGAGCAGTCGTCGCGAGTTCGCACTGGCGGTTTGCTCGACCGCCACTTGCGCGCCCGACTTGCTGCCGGCGGAAATCTCGGTCAGCGCTTCCAGGTCAAACGCCAGATCACCCGCCGATTGGAAGCGCTGCGTGGGATGCTTTTCCAGGCAGTGCCGCACGATCCTTTCGAGACCCGGCGGAACAGTGCGCGCCGTCTCGGCCAGTTCGGGCGTTTCTTCCTTAAGGATCGCGCTCATGGTGTCGGCCGTGGTTTCGCCGTGAAACGCGCGTTTGCCGGAAATCATTTCGTAGAGAATGGCGCCGAAGGCAAAAATGTCAGACCGGTGATCGACCGACTTACCGCGCACCTGCTCGGGCGACATGTACCCGG
>PMHI01000370.1:5573-8253 GCA_003156615.1 Acidobacteriaceae bacterium
AGGTCGCGATGAACAATGCCTTTTTCGTGCGCCGCCGCCAGTCCGCGCGCCACTTGTAACGCATAGTCCACCGCCCTTCGGATGGGCAGCGCCCCGTTCCTCAGACGTTCGCGAAGAGTCTCGCCTTCCAGCAACTCGGAGACGACGTAGGGCGCGCCCTTTTCTTCGCCAATGTCGAAGATCGAAAGAATGTTGGGATGATTGAGCGCCGCGGCCGCGCGTGCTTCCTGGGCAAAGCGCTGCAGGCGGTCGCGATCCGCCGAAAAAGAGGCGGGCAGCACTTTGATGGCTACCGTGCGGTTCAGCCGGGAATCGTGCGCCCGATACACTTCGCCCATGCCGCCCGCACCCACGATGGACTGGATTTCGTAAGGCCCGAGTTTCGCACCGGAGGTCAGTGGCATAGGTCGCCGCGATTATACCCGTATCGCGTGTCTAGCGGGGCGAGGGGGCAGTTCAAAAATGAGCCCGTTCGGACCAATTTCCGACCCTGATTCTTTGCCGAAAGCTTTGTCTTAAAACCCGGAACCTGCGGACTCCGGCTGGTTTCGACGAAGTTGGTCAGCACAACCATTCCGGCTGCGATAGCGGGGCCTTCCGATCCGTTTAACAGGCGGCGCTACGGTCCATGAGGGGAATGGATATTTCGACAGTTGCTTCTGGATCGGGCATGGCAAAATAGGTCGATGGCGAGCGGCGGGCTCTCTTCTACGTACCGTAATTCGCCACAACTCTTGCCACCTTTCCTGTTGCTGACAACTCCATGAACTCCGCCGTGCGCGTGCCCTTTTGGTTGATGTAGTAGAGCACCACACTGTTTACGCCGCACAGCACGTCGGAGAGCCGAAAGTGCAGTTCCGGGTAGGCTTGTAGCCCGCGCTGAAAGTAGGCCTTCAGGCTCACCTTTCCGACCACCTTGCCGTCAGATGTGCCCAAGAGTTGGGCGGCAACTGGCGAAGTCAACTCGACGGTATCCTCGTAGTGCGTAATGATCAAATCCAAATCATGAGCGTTCCACGCTGCGACCCAATGGTCGGCCAGATCCCGAGCCTCTCTATCGTCATCGCTCTTTCTCCACTCGGAGATTCAATCTTCGAACTGATTCTACAGGCGCCCGATGGGCGGAGAAGAAAGAACGCTGACATAGCTCGAGCGGTCTTTAGTGTTCTTGGATAGCCGTCAGCCCGAAAACAAGTGTGAAGCGATCCACAATCGGGCTCTGGAAGGAAGGTCTAGTCTTCTGAGTCAGTGATTTCTTACATATTGTTTGCAGCACGCTCAGCCAGAGCAAATATGAAATTCCCGGCCTGCTATTGGCGCCACTTCCGAGAAGCGTCGCTCGCCGCCTTCCCCTGTTCATTTACGCACACTCTCCGGTGAAACCGAACACATTGTTCGGTTCCCATACCCCTGCGAGATCCCGCAAGCGGCTTTGTTCTAATAAAGTTGTAGTCACAACACTTTGGCTCGCGAATTGCACGTTTTTTTCGTGTGGCCAGATCAGCCACCCGGAGGCGACCATGACCACCCTGCTACAGGATCTGCGATTCGCCCTACGCCAATTGCGCAGGTCGCCTGGCTTCGCCGCCGCCGCCGTTCTGACGCTGGCTTTGGCAATTGGCGCAAACGCCGTGGTGTTCAGCATCATGAATGCGTTCATTCTGCGCCCGTTGAATGTGGCTCACGCTGAGAGCCTCTACGGACTCTGGCGCCAGCCGGCCAATGACATGGCAGAGTCCTATCCCGACTATCTCGATCTGCGGGACCGTAACCGCAGCTTTGATGCTCTCGTGGCTTATAACGCTGCCGAGATAGGGCTCGATACGGGCGAAGGTTCATCCCGCGCCTGGGTCGAGGAAGCTACAGGGAACTACTTTGACGCATTAGGCGTGCAGCCGTATCTTGGCCATTTCTTCCACGCCTCCGATGAGCATGGCCCGAACAGTGCTCCGTATATCGTGCTTACCTACTCGTTTTGGCACACCCAGTTTCAAGATGATCGTGGCGTAGTGGGCCGTACGGTTCAGGTGGACAAGCATCCTTTTACCATCGTCGGTGTCGCGCCGCCTGAGTTCAACGGGACGCTGTTGTTTTTTCATCCTGCTTTTTTTTTGCCAATTGTGAATCACGAGCAGCTTGCGGCGGATGACCTGAACGCGCGCGGGAACCGTTGGGTTTTCATGACGATGGGACTGCTGAAGGCGGGAGTCACTCCGGCCCAGGCGATTGCCGATCTAAACTCGATTGCCTCGTATCTGGAAAAGACCTACCCCAAAGACGACAGCACAGTAACCTTTAGCTTGGCGCGTCCAAGCCTTTATGGCGACTATCTTGGCCGCCCCGTACGAGAATTCCTGACAGGATTGATGCTGTTATCGGGGTTGATTCTGTTGGCCGCATGCGCCAACTTGGGCAGTTTATTTGCGGCACGCGCCGCTGACCGTTCCCGAGAAATTGCTCTCCGGCTCGCACTGGGATCAAGCCGCAAGCGCATCCTCGGCGGGTTGTTTATCGAAGCCGTGCTGATTTCGCTCGCCGGAGGAGCNNCCAGATGGCCCATCCATTTATCAGTAAACCCGGATGCACATGTTTATGGAGTAGCGTTGCTGCTGGCTTTGGTGAGTGGATTCCTCTTCGGCGCGGTCCCGGTAAGCCAGGTACTCCGCACGAATCCGTATGA
>PMHI01000370.1:8266-9320 GCA_003156615.1 Acidobacteriaceae bacterium
TGGTTGCGGTGCGTGGACTGGCGCGTTCGCTGCACAACAATTTTGGTTTTGAGCTGCAGAACACGATGCTGGTGGATACAGAACTAAATACGGCCAGTTATCGCGGCAATCGAGTGCCCCCAATGCAAAAGCGCATGATCGAGGCTCTGGCGACGATCTCTGGTGTCGAATCTGTGGGATTGGCCGATCAGGTGCCATTAGGCGATAGCCCGGGCGGCTCGAATGTCTTCACCGACAATACGTCAGATCTGAGGCCATCGAACGCGGCGGCTAACTCTTTAATGTTCAAAATTTCTCCCGAATACTTCGACGCGGCGGGCACAGCTTTGCTTTCTGGGAGGACCTTCACCTGGCATGACGACGAAAACTCGCCCCGCATAGCGGTGGTGAATCGGGAGTTTGCGCGCAAAATCTTTGGCTCCGTCAGCAACGCCATGGGCGGTTATTACAAGATGCCGGATGGAACGCGCATACAAGTGGTGGGCATTGCAGAACAAGGAAAGTATGGGAGCCTGACCGAAGATCCACAGCCGGCGATGTTTCTCCCCATCCTGCAATCGCCTTCCAGTTCGACCTGGCTAGTGGTGCGCTCGGACCGCGATCCGCAGCAATTGGGGCCAGTCATAAGGGAAAAGCTGCGGGACCTGGATGCAGGGCTGCCGGTTTACATCCAAACGCGTTATCAAGGGCTGGACACAGCTCTGTTCGGTCCGCGTATGGCCACAGTGTCGCTGGGTGTGCTGGGCCTAATGGGCGCGATGCTGGCTGTAACTGGCATCTTTGGAATGGCGGCGTACTCGGTCAGCAAGCGGTTGCGGGAGTTGGGTATTCGGGTCGCGCTCGGCGCGCAACGTAAGGAGGTGTTACAGGCTGCGTTGGGACGGGCCGTCAAATTGCTCGCGATTGGTTCGGCTGCGGGATTGCTCCTCGGAATTTTGGCGTCCCGGGTGCTGGCTTTCGTCGTGTATCAGGCAACTCCCCACGATCCGTTGATATTAGCTGGGGTTGTTCTAGCGATGGCGTTGCTGGGGCTTCTGGCTGCGTGGATTCCAGC
>PMHI01000431.1 GCA_003156615.1 Acidobacteriaceae bacterium
ATCGCCTACTTGTCCACGCCCTCGCCGGAGAACGCCAGAACTGCCGAGTCGTATGGCATCCAATACGAGCCAATTCGCTCCAGCCTCGAGGTCAGGGGCAAACCCGGCGAATGGCTCGAATACAGTCCGCTGCTGACGGTTCTGGTTGCGGCAGTGCTGTGTTATTACCTGGTGGATGTCTTCCGCACCTCCCCGCAAGGCGCCCTGGCAGCGCTGGACCTTAATACTTACAACCTCATCTTCATCACAGTTGGGCTTTTATTGCACTGGCGCCCAAAGCGCTTTATGCGTGCCGTCGTGGAGTGCATTCCAGCTACCGGCGGCGTGCTCATCCAGTTCCCATTTTACGCAGTGATCTTCGGGATGATTACTGGAACGGGCATTGCAGATTTGCTGGCAAAACTTTTCGCCTCGGTCAGCACCCACGGCACCTATCCTTTGCTGGTGGCGATGTATTCGGCGGTGCTCGGCATTTTTATTCCTTCCGGGGGCAGCAAATGGGTCATCGAAGCGCCGTATGTTCTCCAGGCCGCGAATCTGCACCAGGTACATCTGGGCTGGGTGGTGCAGATCTACAACGCGGCGGAAGCGCTGCCCAATCTGGTGAATCCCTTCTGGATGCTGCCTCTGCTGGGCATATTGAAATTGAAGGCGCGCGATATTGTGGGATATGGAGTGCTGCAGTTAATCGTTCATATCCCGGTCGTGTTCTTCCTGTGCTGGTTGTTTGCCCGCTACATTCCGTACCTGCCGCCCATGAAATAGCAGGCGGAGCCAGCGGCTCCCGCGGGCTTTCCAGGCAACGGTTCCGCGAGACCTCAAAAGACAGATTGGAACGCTCCCGGTCGAAGAGGGCACAGCAACCGCGGCCTCGGTACACCAAGCCTTCGACTGTTTCGGCCGAGCGCTCGCCGAGCCCCGTGCTGGGCTGAATTCTGCGGCGTTGATTTACGCAACCTTGGTAGGGTTATCTAGACCGGTTTTGCTGACCAGGTTCTTGTCTGCAGCCTCTGAGCGTCGGTCTCGATGCGGCGCGGTGCGGGGCTGGCCAGTGCTGAGTTCGCATTTCTCTCCAGGTTTGGCGCCACACGTGCGGCAACGAACGGAAAGGGCTTGGTCTTTTTTGGCCTTCATAGGCGCATGATGAACCGCTGCGCGGAAAATGGCTGATCAATTTTGACCAGTTTGCAACTCCACTTTTGTTGAATACTCAAAGGTACCAGTTCCATCCATCGTCATTGCTTGCGGCCCTGCTTGGAAGGGGCCTCATGCAGCAATTGTTCTCACTAGAGGTTTAGGGAAAATGGCAATACCCATCACAGTGTTTCCAAATCGGGCCTTGGAAGTCGTCAGTTCTCGCCCGCGGGTGGGAGAGAGAAAGTCAGCGACCGCTGCGCGGTTGCAACCGAAGCCATCGCTGCCCAGTCGAATCGCGGTGATCGGGAATTATCTTCCCCGGCAATGCGGAATTGCTACGTTCACCACGGACTTGTGCGCGGCCATTGCAGCAGAGTACGGCACGGCTCGACTGTTGGCCCTCCCGGTCAACGACACCGAGCCAGGATATGACTATCCCGCACGTGTGCGATGGTCGTTGGCCCAGGACGACTTGAAAACCTATCAGGAAGCGGCTGACTTTCTGAACTTTAACAANNTGTGCCTGCAGCACGAGTATGGAATCTTCGGCGGCGCGGCCGGAAGCCATATTCTGCATCTGCTCCGCGGCTTGAAAATGCCCGTGGTGACCACGCTGCACACGGTTCTCCGCGGGCCAGACCCGAACCAACTGATGGTGATGGAAGAGATCGCAGAACTCTCGGACCGCCTCATCGTCATGAGCCAGCTCTCATCTCAGATATTGCAAGAAACCTTCAAGGTTCCCGGCAGCAAGATCGACATGGTCCCACACGGCGTTCCGGACCTGCCATTTTTGGATCCTAATTTCTATAAAGACAGATTCGGTGTGGAAGGGAAAGCGGTACTGCTCACGTTCGGCCTACTCTCGCCTAACAAGGGAATCGAAAACGTGATTGAGGCGCTGCCGCAGATTCTGTCTANNCGCGAGGGTGATCAGTATCGAGCCAGCTTGCAAGCCCTGGCGAAGCAAGTGGGAGTGGAGTCGCAGGTGATGTTCCACGACCGCTTTGTCAGTCCGGAAGAGATGGTCGAGTTCATTGGCGCCGCAGACATTTACATCACTCCTTACCGGCATGAGGCGCAAGTAGTTTCCGGAACGCTGGCCTATGCACTCGGTGCGGGCAAAGCGATCATCTCGACTCCATATTGGTACGCCACTGAGCTGTTAGACGACCGGCGGGGCGCGCTGGTCCCCTTCCAAAATCCCGATGCGATTGCCCAAAAGACGATCGAGCTCTTGGATACTCCCGCGATACGCCATGCCATGCGCAAACGCGCTTATCTGTTCGCGCGGCAGATGATCTGGAAAAGAGTTGCGCAAGGCTACATGGAAAGTTTTGCCCGCGTGCGCAGTGACCGTATGGAAAATCCACAAGCTCAGCTCTTGGCCCGCGTTACTCACAAATCGCTGAATCAGCTGCCCGAATTAAACGTCAATCACGTAAATGCGCTGACCGACGACACGGGGATGCTGCAGCACGCGATCTTCACCGTCCCTAATCGGGGAGAAGGCTATAGTACGGACGACAATGCGCGCGCACTCATCTTTACGGTAGTACTGGACCAACTCGGCCGCGACCAACCCGGAATGGACTGTCTCGGAAAAGCCGAGTCAGTCAACCCAGACTGGGCTTCCCGTTATTTAGCATTCCTGGAACACGCCTTCGATGCAAAGAAGAAACGGTTCCGGAACTTCCTCGGTTACGACCGTCGCTGGGTGGAAGATCAGGGATCGGAGGATTCTCACGGCCGCGCGTTGTGGGCTCTGGGGACGGTTTTAGCTCGGTCCGCAAATCATGGATTGAGGGGTGCGGCCGGGCGTTTGTTCGAGTTCTCCCTGCCAGCAGCGGTCGAATTCCACAGTCCTCGGGCCTGCGCCTACACCATGCTCGGAATTCAGGAGTACCTCCATTCCTACCCCGGAGACCGGGATGCGCAGCGCGTACGATTCGCCTTGGCTCGAAGATTGCTGGATATGTATCAGAAGATCCGACGTCCGGGCTGGGAGTGGTTTGAAGATATTCTTGCCTACGGAAACGCCAGGCTNNCGCAGTGCTGTCAGACCAACGGCCACTTCGTACCCATCGGCTCGCAAGGATTTTACCGCCAAGGCGGTGAACCGGCTCGATTCGATCAACAACCAATTGAAGCTGCTGGCGCGGTTGCTGCGTGTCTCGAAGCGTACCGCGTAACAGGCGAAGGCCGCTGGCGCAGTTACGCCTGGTCGGCTTTCAACTGGTTCCTCGGCGACAACGATCTGCAAGTTCCACTTTATGATTCTGTCACCGGCGGCTGCCGGGATGGCCTGCATCCCGACCGCGCCAATGAGAACCAGGGCGCAGAATCGACGCTCTCGTTCCTGATGTCACTGCTGGAGATGTACGCTCTACGAGAGTCTGGACAAAAGGAAATCCCATCATGACGATACCCGCTCAGGAGCCTATGAGCCCTCTGAGTACGCGCTACGAACCCCTTCTTCTTCGGCATTCCGGCAACCCGATCCTGACCAGTAAGGATTGGCCATACTCCATTAATAGTGTGTTCAATCCCGGCGCGACGCTGCTCGCGGATGGTTCTACCCTGCTGCTTTGCCGGGTCGAGGATCGACGCGGCTTGTCGCATTTTTGCGCTGCGCGCTCGCGAAACGGTGTCGATGGGTGGGAAATTGATAGCGAGCCGACATTGATGCCGAGCCCCACGGACTATCCGGAGGAAATCTGGGGTATCGAGGATCCTCGCATCACTTTCGTGCCCGAACTACAACAGTACGTAGTCACCTANNGATGACAAAGACTCGGCGCTTCTACCTCGCCGGATCGATGGGTACTGGGCGCTGATCCATCGGCCCGCAACCAATCTCGGAGCGCATATGTGGATTTCCTACTCTCCGGACTTGCGGCATTGGGGAAGACACCGGCTTATGTTAGAGGCACACCGCGGCGCCTGGTGGGACGCGAACAAAATTGGTATGTCGCCGCCGCCCATTGAAACGTCCAGGGGATGGCTCGTGCTCTACCACGGCGTTCGACAAACGCCTTCGGGTTGTCTGTACCGCTTGGGTTTGGCCCTTTTCGATCTGGAGAATCCGGCGAAATGCCTGCTGCGGGGAGATTCGTGGATCTTTGGGCCGGAGGCGGAGTACGAGGTCCACGGCGACGTCGACGATGTTGTCTTCCCCTGCGGATATACGATGGACGCCGATGGCGACACGCTCAACATCTATTACGGAGCCGCAGACAGCGCCATCGCCCTGGCTCGGGCGAGCGTACGTTCTTTACTAACTTGGCTGGATGCCAATGGAAGTTGCGCGGGCCAGCGGCGGGCGCAGGATCATCCATGAAGCGGCTGCGCTGGTGCCGATTCTCGGCAGTCTGATCGTGCAAGGCAAGGCCAAGCCTATGATCGTGGTAATGCCGCTAGGCTACGGGACGATGGAGTTCGTCGAGCTGGGATGGAGCGCGGGAGCTTAATGCTCTCGCGCTGCGTACTTACACCGACGAAAGGACGTCGGACGATACACCCGAGGCCTTGAAATACCCGCCCTTTCGGGGCGGAATCTACACCAACGGAAAACGCCGCTTCTTCATTTCAGGCTGAACCGGCACATACTCGAGAAGAGCACCATTTCGCTTTGGTTGGCCGAGGTGAGTTCGGACGAATGTTCCAGTCCCATGAATTTCTTGCCTCGGGTCGCTCACGAGGGCGTCTCAGTTGAGACCCTAACTCTCTATCAGAGAGGCCTTTGCGGGTCTGGGTCGATTTGGTTGCCGAATTGCACCTGTGTTGAGTTCTTGTCGTGCTAAACCCCGTAGTCAACCAGGAGGATCATTCTATGACGGGCTCCGCCCAAGACGCGTCGCATCAGAGCCTCGTCTGCACTGTCTGCACTATGCCAATCTCCCTCGAAACCAGCAAGACTGATGAAAATGGGCAAGCTGTCCATGAGGAGTGCTATGTCCGCAAGACGATTTCGCAATTCAGAAGAGGCAGCCAAATTCACCTCCTCGCGGACTGGTTCGCATCGATAGGTGCACGGTTCCACATCAGTCACAGTGTCACTCATCACTGTTGAAGCGTCGCGGTTGAACTCCTTGACCGTGGCTCGGGCAATTCTCAACGCCATCGCACACCGAAAGGGGGAACCGGCAGCAGAATCTTAAGCGGTGCTGTGTCCCCTTGAACCCCAAAGCACCTGTCCCCGGTAGACAACCAAAACTCACCAATCAGGATCGAACAGCAAATCTAGCGGCCATCCGCTGTGTTCTAACAAGTAACCAGTTCAATTGTTACCGGCGCGGGTCGGCGGTTTGGGCTCGCGCTCTTTTCTTTCCGGTAGAAGAAAGGTGATCTCGGAAGAACCGATTCAGCAGCTTCAATCTGGGACATTCCACGAAAAGTGAGCCATATTGCACAGACTTGGCAGTGCATCCGTGGAATCCTCGTCACGTAAACCATCGCCCTTCAATCCACGCAGCCCGCAGCAGCAACGGTTCAACCGGGCAATCGAAGGATGATACGGCAAGGTGATTAAAATGCGTATCTCCCGTTTACTCTTGCTAGTAGTTCTAATAATGGCCGTCCCGTACGCCCTGTTCGCGCAGTTCGGCGTGAGCGTGTCGATCACAATCGCTCCGCCGGCCCTGCCGGTTTACACGCAACCGATGGTCCCTTCCGCGGGTTTTTTGTGGACGCCCGGCTACTGGTCTTACGGGGATGAAGGCTACTTCTGGGTGCCGGGTACATGGGTCGAGCCGCCCACCGTTGGCTTGCTCTGGACTCCGGGTTATTGGGGTTGGGGCAACAGCGCCTTCGCCTGGAATGAAGGCTACTGGGGTGCGCAGGTCGGCTTCTATGGTGGCGTCAACTACGGCTTTGGTTATGGTGGCGTCGGCTATGGGGGCGGATATTGGAACAACGGAGCCTTCAGCTACAACACCAGCGTGAATAACGTGAACGTCACGAACATCACCAATGTTTACAGCAAGACGGTCGTCAACGTAACCACGGTGAACCATGTCAGCTATAACGGCGGCCAGGGTGGAGTGACCGCCCGACCGACCGCGGCAGAAGAGACTGCGGCACATGCGCAACACACGCCGCCCACGGCGCTGCAAACCCAGCATGTACACGCTGCCAGTACGAACCACGCACTTCTGGCATCCGTGAACCAGGGGCGGCCGGCAATCGCTGCAACGGCGAAGCCTGGCGAGTTTAGCGGGTCTGGGGTGGTAGCGGCCAAAGAGGCGGGAGCACCTTACAAGGCTCCAGCCGCCGTGAACAAGGCTGCTGCGAGTAAGGCGAGCGAAAACAAGGCCGCCGAGAACAAGGCTGCTGCGAGTGAGGC
>PMHI01000292.1 GCA_003156615.1 Acidobacteriaceae bacterium
GTGACCATCTCATAGAGCACTGCGCCAAAGGCAAAGATATCGCTGCGCGCGTCCGCTTCTTTGCCCTCGATCTGCTCCGGCGACATGTACTGAATCGTGCCAATGACACTGCCGGCCGTGGTCAGCGGTGTGAGCGGAGTCAGTGGGCTGGGGCCGCTCAACGTGGCTGCAGCCGTAAACGAAGGAGGAGCAGCAGCCGACGACGTGTTTTGCGCGCCCAACGGTTTTGCCAGGCCGAAGTCCATCAGTTTGGCGCCGCCCGGGGTCAGCATGATATTCCCGGGCTTCAGGTCGCGATGCACAATGCCCTGGCGATGCGCGACTGAGAGCGCCTCGGCAATAGCGATGCCAATTTTGTAAACCTCGTTGAGCGGCATCGCACCTTTACGCAGTTTTTCCGCCAGAGTCTCGCCTTCCAGAAACTCCATCACCAGGTAGTCGGTGCCATCGAGCGACCCGATGTCATAGAGATGGCAAATGTTTGGATGGTTCAGCGACGAAATCGTCCTGGCTTCGCGCTCCATGCGCTGCTTCAGTTCGGGCGAAGAAGAAAGATGAGAAGCCAGAACCTTGATCGCCACGATACGATCAAGGCGCGTATCAAGCGCGCGATATACCTCTCCCATCCCGCCCGCGCCCAGCGGCGACTGGATTTCATAGGGGCCGAGTTTTGTCCCAGGAGTAAGAGCCATCCGTGGGCGCAATTATAGCCTCTGCAGCAGTTCCATAGGGTGTTGCACCCATTCTGGCCGGTTAAGATCGGCGACTCGTCAGTTATCCAGTCGGGCCGTAAAGCCCCGGTACTTCAGGGCGGGGATATGGGTTAAAGCGGGGTCTTTTGTTGCTCAACGTATTTCTTGATGATGGCCAGCGGTCCCCCGCCACAACTGGCGGCAAANNCGTTTCTCAATATCAGGCCGCTAGATGAAGAGGCTTGGGATCTTCCAACCACGACAGCGACCCATGAGTGAGTTCGCCGAAGGATCCGAATTGACGATGTGAGGCCTCGCTGGTCAGCTAGAGGGTTTATTGCGTTCGCTAGTCCATCTCGACTTTGTCTCTAAGGTCCGAATCGGCAACTTCGAGAACAGCTAGGAATCTGTCTCAAATCAACATCCTTTTCGCGGAAGGTCAGCGGCGAAATTGCGGATGTCGAGTGAGGGCTAGTCATTCGGGCGCGCTTGGGCGATCGCCATGCAACGGCCATTGCGAATTGGGAATCATGATCCGCCTACGGCAATTAGAAGGAATTCTGAGGGACTTTGGTCTTGAAGAAAACCGGGAATCTCCTCCGGCTTCAGTCCTGATTCGCTTGAATTGTAGCGTTTCAGGTGGCGGATTGGATTGTGCTGGGGTAGCAGCAGGAATGGCCGCGCGCTGAACGCCTGCATCAAGAGCGAAGCGACCGGAGAAGGTCTGCCACCGTCGTCAAGATCTCGTGCGCAAGCACCTCATCCGATACGGCGCGGGCCAGCGACATCGCTCCGACGAGCGCGCTGAAAGTCAAGATCGCTCTCGACCTCGCCGCGCGCTTGTCCTTGCCTGGCAGCAACCCGACAATCAACTCAAGGTCATTCCTGACTTGTTCAGAGGTAAGCGCACGAGTCCGCTTATCGCTGCGAGCGATCTCCGGCGCCAGTGCACTGAAGGCACAGCCCGTACCGGGATGGTTGCGGTGCGCGTCGCTCAGGTAGTCGTCGATAAGCTTCGCGAAGGATAGCGGCCGCCCGCCGGGTTGAGAAGCTTCCTTTTGTCGCTGCCACGTACCGAATGCGGCGCTGAGTGCTTCGGCCACTAGTTCGTCACGCGAGTCGAAGTGCTTGTAGAATCCGCCCACCGTCAGGCCGGCTTCCTTCATCAACTCCGCAATTCCGAGTCCCGCGAGGCCCTTTTCGCGGAATCTCTTTGAGGCAATGGCAACGATGCGTTTATGAGTTTGCTCCTTTTGGACCTTGGAATAGCCCATATGAACCTCCTCAAAATAATCTGCAACCAAATCAGGATTACGAATCTAATCCTGTATGTGGATTATAACAATAATCCACAGGACTTGTTCGGCGAAGGCCAAAGACTCAACCAATTCGCGACCTGCTGGTGGTCTCGATCGACATTAACAATTTCCGGGTTGCGGCCTAGCGGCGCAAGCCAGGAGTGACATGGGAAAAGGGAGAACCATTATGCGTGCAATGAGAGCGGAGCGATTTAGTGGTTTTGAAGCTTTAAAGCTGGTCGATCTTCCTAAGCCGGCTGCCACAGACGGAAAAGTACTAGTGCGAATCACGGCGGCGGGCGTCACCCCGCTCGACCACACGATTCTCTTCGGCAATTTTCATATCCCGGAGGCGCCGCTAGTCCTGGGCAACGAAGGAGCGGGCGTGGTGGAGGAGGGAGGCGGAACGGACTTTCCTGCTGGCTCACGTGTGATGTTCTGGGGCACCTATGGCGCTTTTGAAGACGGAACCTACCGTGAGTGGATTGCCGTACGGAAGGAAGATCTTTGCCTGATACCTAACGGGGTCGACGATATAAGCGCCGCAAGCATTCCGGTTGCGTATCTCACCGCACAAGTGGCTCTTACCCTGGCTGGTTTTCGTCCGGGCAAAACCGTTCTGGCGCCTGCGATCGGAGGATCGGTCGGCAACGCGGTGACGCAACTGGCACGCGCTCTGGGACAAAACACGCCATATCCAGCACGACCAACCATGCGAAAGCCGAGCAGGCGAAAGCGCTCGGATTCAGTGAGGTCATCGATACTTCCTTGGAGAAGTTAAGTGACGGCGTACGTCGTATCACGGACGGCTACGGCGCGGACATTGTCATCGACGGGATCGGGGGTGAAGTCTTGAGTGAGGCGCTCAAAGCGCTCGCATTGGGAGGAAGCCTCACAACCCTAGGATATTCCGCCAGCCGTAAGACGACGATTGACGTCACAGATCTGATCGTGCCACAAGCCAGCATCCTGAGTCTCAATATGTTCCGTCAACCGCGGGCGACCGTTACCGACGCTTGGAACTCAATTGTCTCTCTACTTCAATCCGGTGCGATCAAACCGATCGTGGC
>PMHI01000152.1 GCA_003156615.1 Acidobacteriaceae bacterium
TCCATTTCCTCGAAGCCCGTTTGAACGAAGCCGCTTTGCGGCAGACGCTTTCGCGTGTCTGGTGCCGGCAGCAGTGGTGGGAGGATAAAGTTGGGTAAAGTTGGGTCATAAGGAGCTAACCTATGACCCACCTTCGCAAAGTGATGCTCGAAGAACTCGAGCGTCGTAATTACGCCCAGACTACCATAGACTGCTACATCCAGACGATTGAGGATTTCGCGCGTTACTTTCGACGCTCTCCTGATCAGCTCACTCCTGAGCACATCCGCGAGTACCAGGCGTATCTGTTCCGCGAGAGAAAGCTAGCCGCATCCACCGTAACGCAACGGCTGGCGGCTCTGCGGTTCTTCTACACTCGGGTGCTTAAGAAAGCCTGGAGCGTAGCCGATACACCGTATCCGAAGAAGACGCGACACCTACCCAACATCTTGAGCCCCGAAGAAGTTGCCCACCTCATCGACTCGTCCCAGACTCAGTTTCATCGCGTGGTACTGATGACGGTCTATGGCACCGGGGTACGGCGGTCCGAGTTGACTCGCTTGCAAATCCCCGATATCGACAGTCGGCGCATGGTAATCCACATCCGCGGCGGGAAGGGGCGTCAGGACCGCGATGTCATGCTCAGTCCGACGCTGCTGAAAGCCTTGCGCGACTACTGGCGTGGACTGAGACGTAAACCTACAGAATGGTTATTCCCGGGCGGATCCCGGCACACCTCCGATCGTCCCATCACTCCCCGAGCCGTGTGGTATGCCTGCCAACGTGCTGCCCGGCGGGCGGGCCTTCAGAACCGGGTTCATCCCCACACCTTGCGCCACTGTTTTGCTACTCACTTACTGGAAAACGGAGCTGACCTACGCACCATTCAACTGCTCCTGGGACATCGCGATCTGAAAGAGACCACGATCTATCTCCATCTCTCACAACGGCACCTCAACGCAACCCCGAGTCCACTGGACTCGCTCAAGCTGAAAGGCAAGGTACCCCAGAGCGAATGATGAACCGGCCACCCCTCGAGGTGGCCGATCTGGTTCGCGCCGCGGGACGCACCTTCATCGAGCGCAGCCGTAAATGGATCACCTGGCAACACCTCAAGGTGTTGCGGGCCATCGCGCGCTGTCGCACCGCCGCCTTGGGCGGGCATCTCGATGAGTGCACCGACTGCGCGTACCGTCCGCCCATCTCCTACAACAGCTGCCGGGACCGGCACTGCCCCAAGTGTCAGGCCAACGCTCGCGACCGTTGGCTTGAAGCACGTCGCCAGGAACTTCTGCCGACGCGTTACGTTCATGTTGTCTTCACCCTGCCCCATGAGTTGGCGCCGCTCGCCCTACAGAACAAGAAAACCCTCTACCATCTGTTGCTACAAACCAGCGCCGAAACCCTCCTCGAAGTCGCTCGCGATCCCAAACATCTCGGCGCCGAGATCGGCTTCTTCAGTGTGCTCCACACCTGGAATCAAAAACTCGAACATCACCCGCACGTGCATTGTGTCGTGCCCGCCGGCGGATTATCGCTCGATCACTCTCGTTGGGTTCCATCGCACTCTCGCTTCTTTCTTCCCATCCCCGTGCTCCGAAAGGTTTTTCGCCGTAAGTTTGTCAGCGCTCTGCAACGCAACTTCCGTCAGGGCAAGATTGGCTTCCATGGCACTCTAAAGCCCCTGGCTCACCCCAAAGCCTTCTCTGCCTGGTTGCGAACCCTATACCGACATCCCTGGCACGTCTACTCCAAACCCCCCTTCGGAGATGCAGACCATGCGGTGCGCTATTTGGGCCACTACACCCATCGCGTCGCCATCTCCAACCATCGACTCGTCTCCTTGGTCGACGACCAAGTTACCTTTCATTGGCGCGACTCCGCTCACAACAATGAACAGAAGTTGATGACCCTTTCCCTGGATGAGTTCTTGACCCGCTTCCTGTTGCATCTGCTTCCCAAAGGCTTCGTCCGCATTCGCCACTTTGGCTTCCTCGCTAACCGGCGCCGCGCCACCTTCCTGCCGCTTTGCTTTCAATTCCTCGGTGCGCTACCCCCTCCACCGACCGAACCAGAAACTTCTTCTGCCCAGGAATCCAGTCCGCTTTGGCTCTGTCCTCAGTGCGGCGGCCGCATGGTGGTCATCCAGACACTTACGGCTGCCCAGATCCAACTCCGTTCTCCACCCTCTCTCACCGGGGTCGCCGCATGATACGAAAATTCCCATCTCCCTTTCTCGGTGCCTCCGACCACCTGCCGCCGTGGTGCGCCCTTCTCGCCCCCAAACCAGCTCCCCACTTCCAACCGCACCTCAAACTCTCAGCCCTACCCCACGCAGCCCACCGCCAAACCAATCCTCTCTGCCCTCTGGTTAATTTCTCTCCCTCTTCCCGAAGCCTTTCCCATCACCCCAAAACCATTCAATTTGCATAACTCCCTCCCCACGGGCGGCTTCCTTCAAACAGTTGTATCGGACGCGCCCCGCACGACGTCCCGGACCTACCTGCGTTCTTCCAATGGGGCGCATCCGATACAACACTAGCGCTT
>PMHI01000728.1:0-2936 GCA_003156615.1 Acidobacteriaceae bacterium
TATGCGACACTACACTAGCAGCTTCGCTAAAGTAAGAATGCTCATCGCTGCGGGGGCCTCCGTCAACGACAAGAACACTACTGGAGAAACCGCCCTCTATTACTCCGCACAGCGGGCCGACCAAGATGCAGTGAAGGCGCTGATCGAAGAAGGAGCCAACGTAAATGCGAAGAACGATAAGAACATGTCTCCACTGCATCTAGCTCAGCTCGAACTAGCAGCGGACAGGTTTTCGAAGCAGGGCCGCGGTCCAGAACATGAAAGACAAGTTCAAAGCGTGATTGACCTTTTGGTTGCAGCCGGAGCCTTGCCTGATCCCCAGTTTCGTTATTGTCTTGGGGCAGCATTGTTGCAAATTCATCGAGCACTTCCACGCATACACGGGGCGGAGGGTATATCGGCTATGTCGACCTCGAGATAGCCGATATATTTGACGTCATAACTCATTTTTAGTTGCCTCCTTGAGGGGAGAATTCCTGGTAGCGGTTATCTTTCCCCTCGAGGTAAAGTGCCATTCTCCAGACGATTTGCCTATGTCCTTCTGCAGTTCTTCCCATTGCGTACACCGAAAACAGTTATTCCACTAAGCGCCGCCGTAGCGGAGCGAAGCCCTGCACCGCGCAGCGCGAGATCGAGCCCTGGCCGATGCGTTCGTGATGTTCGCGCTGAAATCCGATGGGACAATTGAGCAAATGAAAGATGGCTTCGGCTTCGCGTCTCGCCGATTTCTGCTTCGATTGGTACCTGCTGTTCACGCCGGTTTCGAAAAAGTCGGGCCAGAGCTGTGCAAGGCCGGTACTGACAGCAAGCAGTTCGCAGAGCTGACAAGTTGCAGCCCAGGCGGCAGCGATTCCCCGAAGCTGCGGACTGCGTCCGCCGGTTCAGGCGGGACGTACTTTGACAGAAGCTGAATGGTTTCTTCGGCGATCCCAATCGCCATCAACCGGGAGATTGCCTCTTCGCGAATTGCATCATCGATGTCACGCCGTCGATCGTCAGTGCGCCGCGCCAACAGTACGATGGCGGAAGCCGTTGCCGCCGTGAAGGTGGATAAGTCCAACACGGCTTTCAGCCACTCGCCGGCAACTTCAGGCGCCACGACGGCGTGCCGTGGCCCGTACAGCGGAATGCGGGCGCCCAGCCGGCCGAGCGACCACAGCCAAATGGCATCTCCAGGTTCTCTTCTGACCTTCGCCACCAGCTCCTGGCCAAGCGAAGCACGGGTGCTGGCTAGCAGGTGCTCAAGGCTCGTAGCCAGGCGCCACTCCTCGTACTCGAGTTGCCGGTTCACGCGACCCTTCTTCTTGTTACCGGGACGACGGGTATGCTTGCGATAGAGCGCCTGCTGCTCGCTGGCATTGATGCCGCCGGCGATCCGGCGCAACAGCACCAGCAGTTCGACCTGACATTGCAGATCGTCGACAAAGACGAGTTCGTTCGACGCGATCTTTCTCAGATCGTTAACGCGCGCGTCATCTCCCGGTGCACCGAACCCCGGCCGCAAGCAGAAGCCGGATAGATTGAGCCAACGTACCTCATGGCGCGGAGATTTTGTGCGTCCGGCGGCAACTTCGATAAGCACATCGCTGAACCGGCGAATGGCCGAGACCGGCCACGAGTCTTTCTTCGCGCCGAGCGCCGTTTCCATTTGGCTGACGAGCGTCTCGGACGCCAGCGTGTCGCCAGCAGCCGAACCTCCAAGAACATGGCGGATCAATTGCGCCGCGGATTCGACAGTTGCATCGGAAGTCGCGACAGCCGGTGAACGAGCCGGCACCGGTTGTGCTTTCGCCGTATCGAGCTGCTGCGCTTGTGCTTCTTCGCCGCGCAGTTCGAATTGCAGCCGCCAGCGATGCGGTGTGTCGCGCGATTCACACCAGAGTTCAAGCGTGCCAACCTCCGTGAAACTGGCTCGGAGACGCACAATCAAGTAGAGTTCGCGCATTTTTTTGCCGTAGCGCAACAAGGTCACGAGTGGTGCATGACGATGCACATTCGGTTCGTCCGCTTCGTCCAACGCGGCGACTTCGCCATGCGCGTCGTGGCGTGTGCGCGAACTGTACATCGTGAACGACACCGGGCGGTTCGCCAGCACGGAGAATTCGCGGTTGAGTAGCGGAAGTGTGGTGCCCTCTTCGACTCCGGAAGGCAAAACACAGATGCCCTGCAGACCGTCGTCCGAACGCCACCCGATGTAGTAGGTGCGCGCGCTGCCGGCTCGGATGCGCAAACCGGATCCGCGCCGCACGCGGCCGTAGTAGGCNNTTAGGCCGCCAGCCGCTTTGGGTTCCGCCGAACCAGGCGGAAATTGCCTCGACAATCCTCTCGCGAGTGACCGCCGGCGCACAGAAGCCGCCATTGAAGAGCACGGCGTCGGGTCGAGCCATTCTTTGGTTTGCCAAACGTTGGTTTGCAGAATTTTGGCTTGCCGACGAACCGTTCATGGCGACCGCCGCTTGCGTCAGAAATGCAGCAAGGTGCTTCGTGATGGCAGGATCGCTGGCGTAGGGCAGGCCGAGTTCGCGCAACCCGGTTGACCGGCTATGCGCCGGCATCTCATCTGGCGCCGTGATTGGTAGGAACCCGGCCGTCACAATCTGCAGGACTTCCTCGCGCGTCAGGTCAACGCTGAGCGTCTGTCCGACGACGGCACGGCCGCTGCCCAAAACCGTGACCGGCACGCGCGACAGTTCCGAAGACGAATCACTGAGCAACCGCTCTTTCGCGGCACAGCAGGCCCGGCGTAATGCATATCGCTGTCGCAGCGTGAGCTTGATACCTTTGAGCTTCTCTTCGAGCTTGTCTTCCACACGGCGGGCCAAGGCGAAATCGAGATTGTCGCCGCCGAGCAAAAGGTGCTCGCCGATGGCGGTTCGCTCAAACTGCAACTCGCCGTTGACCAAGCGAGCGCGCACCAGGCTGAAGTCGGTCGTGCC
>PMHI01000728.1:2952-8540 GCA_003156615.1 Acidobacteriaceae bacterium
GCGGCCAACGGTTCTTCGAGCAGAGTGAGCGTCTCGAGTCCGGCACGGCGGGCGGCTTCGACCGTCAGCTCACGCGCTTCCTCATCGAAAGAAGCGGGCACAGCGAGGACGATTTCCTGATGCTCAAAACGCGTTTCGTTGTCAGTCCCAATGGCGCCGTTCCAGGCGTCGCGCAAATGCATGAGGTAGCGCGCCGACGCTTCGACCGGGGAAATCATGGGCTGCGGCGGTTCCGCTTGTGCCGGCAGAATCTTGGCGCGGCGATCCACACCAGGATAGGAGAGCCACGACTTGGCCGATGAAACTTGGCGGCTCGGTACCAGCGCTCCCTGTTCGCGCGCGAGCACACCTGTAACCATTGGCGGATTCTCATCCCACGTGGCGCTCACGGCTCCGGCAGACAACTCATCTTCGGTGGGGAAGTAAAGAAAAGAAGGAAGTGCGGGAAGCGTGAGGACTTCCCCGTGCGCCACCAACTGCGGTATGGGGAACACACGAATAGGGGGACCTGCATCGGCGACTTCCGGAGTATCGATGTACGCGTCGATATACGCTACGACAGAGTTTGTCGTGCCCAGATCAACGCCGATCAGATAACGAGAAGGCACCGGCGGCCTCACCTCCCGGTCTTTTCGCGAATGTTCAGCTCAAGCTTCCAGCGCTCGGTGCCGTCGCGAGATACGCACCAGACCTCGAGGGTGCCGAGTTCGGTGACCCGAGTCTCGAGCCGCACCGGTACAACCGTTCCTTGCTGGCCATCCAGTTTGAGCGTGACCTCCAGCGGGCTGAGTTCCTCGATATCGGAACCCCAATCTTCCAGCAGGCTGCCGACATGGTCTTGCTTACGGACGCTGGAACTCAGGAAACGAAACTCGGCTGGTTCGCCGACGACGAGGCCGAACTCTCGGCCGGTAATCGTGGCTTCGGTGCCCTCTTCCATGCCAAAGGGAACGACGCAGAGGGCCTTGAGCGGAGCTTCCATGCCGGGCACGGCCGGCATTGCGCTTTCAATTCCGATGTAGTAGGTGCGCGAGGCGCCACTGCGGATGCGCACACCGCGACCTCGACGAGCCTTCCCGTAATAGGCCGCGCCGCGCGCAACGGCGTGCTCCAAGTCGGGAGCTTCGAGGACTTGCTCTGCCCCGAGCGCGTCGAATCCTTCTTGTCGCAACCAGCTGTTCAGCACCTCGACCACCCGGTCGCGCAGCACCGCCGCTTTCATCACTCCGCCGTTGAACAGGATGTGCGTGGGACATGCCAGTCCGCTCGGGCCGCGCCGGATGCCCGCCGCCTCGGGACTGTTGCGAACTTGCTCCGACAGAAACCGCGCCAGGTGCTTGGTGATGGCGGGATCGGCCGCATACGGCAGACCCAACTCCTGAAAGCCAACCCGGCGTTGCCGTGTCGGTAATTCGCCGCTCGCAACCTTGGGAAAAAATCCTTCGACCAGAACCTGGTCGAGGTCTTGGCGCACCAGTTCCGTCTTGATGGTGCCGCCGATGAGCTTCGTCCCCTTGCCCAGCAACGTGATTGGGCGCTTCTGCGTCTTGGGCGATTCGAACAGTTTTTCCTTCTCGATGCGGCACTGATGCCACAGACCGTGCAACTGCCAGGTATCGATGCGGTTGCCCAAGGCCTCAAGCCGCTGCTGCAGAACGCGCGCCAGCGCCAAGTCCATGTTGTCGCCGCCCAGCAAGATGTGATCGCCAACGGCGACGCGCTTCAGCGTCAGGTCACCGTTCTCTTCGGAAACCACGATGAGGCTAAGATCCGTGGTGCCGCCGCCGACGTCGCACACGAGAACGAGGTCGCCGACCTTGATGCGGCGGCGCCAGGCATCACCCTGGCTTTCAAGCCACGCGTAAAATGCCGCCAGTGGCTCTTCCAGCAATGTGACGTGCGGATAACCGGCCTGTTCGGCGGCGCGCCTGGTCAACTCGCGGGCTTCTTCGTCGAACGAAGCGGGCACAGTGAGCAGCACGTCTTGCTGCGCAAGAGCGAGTTCTCCTAGCTCCCCTGTTTCGCCGCTTTCCCACACGGTGCGCAAGTACTGCAAGAACTGCGACGACGCTTCGACCGGCGATAGCTTGGGCACCTCTTCGGGCGCTTGCCAAGGCAAGATCGGCGCAGTGCGGTCCACCCCGGCGTAAGAGAGCCAGGACTTGGCCGAGGCGACCAGGCGGTTTGGACTCTCCGCGCCGCGTTTGCGCGCCAGTTCGCCGATCACGAACTGCGGCTCGGCTTCCCATGGCAAGGCGAGGCTGCCCTTGGGAAAGTCGAAATCGCCCGGAATATAGAGAGACGACGGCAGCAACGTGCGTTCCGCCACTTCGTTCGGATTCACGAGTTGCGGAATGCTGCGGACCTCGATGCGTCTTTCCTCTTCGGCAGCACTGGCGTTGCAGTGCGCCAGCGCCGAATTTGTGGTCCCTAGATCGATGCCAACAATGTATTTGGCCGCCAATGAAAGTCTCCTCCTCAAGCCCAACATCTACTGGGCGGATGTGGATCAGCCGTTACGAAAGTTCGACCTCAGCCGGCGCAACCACCATCCGGCCGGCGCCTTGCGGCAACGGGGGAAGATTCACTTCCTTCACGCGCCAGCCTTTGTGTCGTAACACACCGCGAACTGGCGGCTCACCTGCCACGTTGCCGATCAGTTTGATAGCCGTCAGGTCGAAACCCGCCGGCACCGTCACCGGTTGATCCTCTTCCGAGTTCAGAATCGGCTCCAGCTTTACATACTGGTCGAGCACCTGTCGGCAAGTGTCGTGGATGGTGCGGACCGCGGCTCCAATCTGCGCGTCGGGATAGGCGGAGATGTTCTCCGCCAGGAAATCAATGAGCCGCCCATCGCGTTGCAGCAGCGCAAGCATCTGGACGGCGCGATCGAACGCTTCCGAGGCTGGCCCTTCCACTTCCGTCGGACGAGAGACGGAAGGTGTAGCAACTGTCGCCGGCTGCGGAACCGGACGGGCAAGCTTGACCAGTTTCTGTGCGACTTCGTTGGGAATGTCAACGTGGAACAGGATTGAAAAAAAACACCGAAAGGCAAAAGTTACCCGTTCCCAGAATCCGTTCATAGCCACTCCGATAATTAGAAATCCAACGATCTGAAATCCAACGAATTAGAATCATTCACCGCCACTTGCGCGCGCTGAATTCGAAGATAATCCGAGCGGTTTGTATGCATCATACCAATACGGTCAGACGATTCGTAATAGCGGGCGACACCCTGGGCAGGGTCGTCATTTTATGCATTCGTCGAGGGACGGCGCTTTTTGTGGTTTAGGATGAATAAACGGGAAAGATCAGCGCGAGAAGAACGCTATGTGACCTGTCATCCGCCAGAATCGTTGACAAGCGTTACTAGGGTGCCAACTCTGGTCCGCGCCCACTCAACTCGCCGTGTCGAGAATGACTTTCTGGTTGGCTGTCATCCGGGAGGAATCGGGAGCCGATTCCTTGATCTGCAACAGATCACTTCTGGTATGCCGACGGTCATTGGGACCGTCTGAGGAATTTGAAATTGGCAAGCGTGCCCTACAGATGTTCGTCAGGGAATTCCCTTCAGCGAAAGTTGTTGCCGTCGGCAAAAAGGCGCAAAGATCGCTCAACTCGATTGGCATTCCCGGAGCGTATGTGCGCCATCCCGCCTACGGGGGCGCGACCAAATTTGCACAAGGGCTGGTTCAGTCGATGGAGAATCAAAACATAGAGAGTTGCTCATTCGACCTCTCCGGGAGAAATGTCCACGTATGGGCCGTCCGCACTGAAGCACCGGGTGCCGTTGCGGAGCGGTTTGAGCTACATCTCGGTCCTGACGAGAAAGGCCGCGCCACGCGATTCCGATCTGACCATCTTCGGTATTCATTTGTCGTCGCGCGCGGCGTTCTACGAATTCTGCTCGGACACTACCTGAACGCCTCCCCAAACAGTATTCGATTCAAGTACGGGTCGAGAGGAAAACCTGCACTTGCTGTACCGGCGAATATTGAATTCAATGTGTCGCATTCTGCTGCTCTCGCCGTGTTTGCGTTCACGGCTGGCTGTGAGGTGGGTGTCGACATCGAGCAGATTCGCGCGCTACAGGATATGCAGACTATTGCGGACCGTTTTTTTTGTTCCGAGGAGGCCACCGAACTAATGTCGCTGACTGCGGACCAGCGCGAACGTGGTTTTTACCTCTGCTGGACACGCAAGGAGGCATATGTCAAAGCCACCGGCGACGGGTTATCTACACCGCTAGACTGTTTTCGGGTGACACTGCAGCCCAGTCAACCGGCCCGATTCATCCATCTCGCACACGACACGCGTGCTGCAGAATCGTGGACGCTACATGATCTCCGCCTGGCCTCGAACTATGCCGCGGCCCTAGCTTACCGCGATACAAAGCGTCCGGTTGCCCTATTCCGAATTATGAGTCCCGCCGAATTACTGAGCGTTCCAATTCGATCGCCGGATTGAACTTCCCAGCCGCCGTCCGGCGATTGATGGACGCTACTGACGCTCTGATATTGAGCCGCAAACTCCGGCGTTCTAACGCCTGGCCAACCTTTTCTTGAAACCGCACAGCGCGCGAACCCATCGTGGTTTGTGATCCAAAATGCAGACCTCTCTCAATCGCCGGCGGGACACCGGGGAACGCCAAGCCGGTCGAGAACTCCTGAAGAATTGGCGGTGCCGCCGACGAAGTATTCGACCCCCGGAGCAGATTCCAGGAGTGGCTTCAGGAGGAGCAGTCCATAGCCGCGATGGGAAACATCCACGCGAGAACGCGTGGATGGCCGAGGCAAGAATCTCACATCCCTTAAAGTGGTAACTGACCGGGATATTTCCGAGAAAGCCCACGATCTCCGCACCGTCTTGGATGACCCATCCGACTGGCCAATTTGGAACTCTTTTGTGACAGCGGGTTGTTGATCCAGAGATGCTCCCATTCCGCGCGAGTCTTTGTGCCCAGGCCGTTACGAAAAATCAAGGCGGCAATCTGTTCGAACGCGGCAAGGGAAGCTTCCCGAACCTCGGGGTATGGCCGTGGTCGCAACTTCAACGTGGCGTTGCCGCGACGTCCAATGGGGACGTAGGATTCCCGTTTTCCCTCTGGAGCAGCAGTTCAAGTTCGCGTACACTTCTCGCCGTCAGTACTTCCACTGGCAGGACCCTTCCAAAAGCCTCCTTCAGTTCCTCGAGCAATATCGAGGTCATCAGCGAGTCGATACCCAATTCGCGCAGCGAGGCGTCCGGTCGAATCTCTTGCAGGGGGCATCCGATCAGGTGGGCGAGAAGGGCTTGCAAACTGACGCTCGGTGACGCCGGTGGCTGATCTGGCACCGGCGTGCGGTCNNGCGCATATCGTTCGTGATCTGGGCCAGCATTTCACGAATCCCGTCCAGGTCGCGGGCCATTTCCGCAGCGATGTCGTAAACGAAATAGGCCGCGTCGGGACGAACACTCCGAACCCGCTCCTGGTCCCAGATTCCGATCTTGCCGATTTCCAGAAAGCGGCCTCCACGGCGCAAAGCCTCGAAGCTCTTCGCAATAAACTCACCGTTCAGGCAATTGAGCACGACATCCACACCTTGCCC
>PMHI01000728.1:8551-9218 GCA_003156615.1 Acidobacteriaceae bacterium
TTGTGGGCCAGTTGAATGGCCGCCTGGCCGACACCGCCCGCCGCCGCGTGAATCAGTACCCGCTCTCCGGCCTGGATCTTCGCTAACCGATGCAGGCCGTAGTAGGCGGTGAGAAAGACGACCGGGATCGCTGCCGCTTCCTCCATGCTCAGGCCACGCAGTTTCGGGAATACCAACTCCTTTTGGACGGTGACGCGGCTGGCCATGCTGCCCGCCGCCAGTGCCACCACTTCGTCTCCTCGGTGGATGTCGGCAACGCCTTCGCCCACCTCGACCACGGTCCCNNAGCACGTCACGGAAGTTCACTGCGGCGGCCGCCACCCGGATCTCCACTTCGCCGGCTGCGGGGCGCTGTCGCGGCACCGCTTGCAGACGCATCTCCGCCAGCGCGCCATGGTCAGGGATCGCCAGCCGGAATCCATCTCCCTCAGGAATCGCCAGGCGCGTGCCTTCCACCCACCGCTCCAGGCGCTTCAGCGCCAGCCCTTCTATCCGGCAAACTACGGCCCCGGCTTCATTGCACAACTCCACGCCCGTGGAAGCAGAAACACGGGCACGCGCCCAGACGCGATTCCCGGCCTGGCAAAATAGTTCCAGCCGCGCCATCCCGGTCGGCACGTAGAGATTGGAATTGTCCCCGGCAGGCTGGGCCGCCGCAGTGGCCTGG
>PMHI01000238.1:0-2428 GCA_003156615.1 Acidobacteriaceae bacterium
GTCGAATGCTCAAAGGCGGCTATTCGCAGCGCAGCGAGATCAGGGGATCGGTTCGAGCGGCGCGACGTGCCGGAAAGTAACTGGCGAGCAATGCGATTATCACGAGCAGCAAGGAAATGGCGGCAAAAGTGATTGGATCAAAAGCTTCCACGCCGAATAGAAGGCTTCGAATCAGCCGTGTCAGCGGGAAAGCCGCGGCCAGACCAATCGCCACTCCGGCAAACGCCAGCACCATCCCCTGTCCGACAACAAGGTTCAGGATGTTGCCAGGTGAAGCGCCAAGCGCAATTCGAATCCCCAATTCTCGAGTTCCCTGATTGACCAGGTACGCCATCACGCCGTAAATGCCGATCGTAGAGAGAGCCAGCGCGACGCTTGCGAAAATTCCCAGGAGCAGAGTTGAAAAACGCCGACCAGCCAGCGATTCGTCCACCTGTTNNGTAGGGAATTGCGTATGGGGCAGATAGAAAGCGATCCGTGGGTTCGAGTCGAGAGAATCTTGCTTCACGCGTCCAACCACGCCGACCACTGTCTGCCATGGATCTTTCGAATTGAGTTCGACAATATGGATGCGCTTGCCAATCGGAACTTGTCCAGGCCAGAGTTGCTCGGCCATATATTCGTCAACGATGACTGCAATCGGCTTGGTCTTGTCGTCCTGCTCGTTGAACAATCGTCCGCTCCTTAACGGGATTTCCATGGCTTCAAAGTAGTGCCCACTCACAAGCCGCTCATCCGCATTGAGAAATTTCTCGCCGGGAAGCGGCGTCCGCCCCTCAACCGTTATCGGCGTCCAGGCATAGGCTTCGCTCAATGGAAGGGACGTAACTCCGCCTGCCGCAATCCCTCCATGCGAATGTTCAAGCCGTTCCCAAAGCTGACGATATGCGTTTAGTATGCTTTGCTGATCGTTGTATTTCTGACCGGTCATCGTTAGGTCGAAGGTGAGCACGCCCCGCGGGTTGAACCCCGGCGATACATTCTGCAGGTGGGCGAAGCTTCGAATGAGAAGTCCCGCACCGATCAAAAGAACGACGCAGAGCGCCAATTCCGAAACAACGAGCAGCCGCCGAAAATTATTGCCGCGCCCCCATACCGCGCTCGCTCCTGCCGAACCCCGGCTCGCATTCTTCAATGTCGAATTCAAGTCCAGCCTGGAAAGACGCAAAGCCGGAACAAGTCCGAAGAGAACGGCGGAGCAAACCGAGAGCAGCAGGGTAAACAGGAGGACGCGTCCGTCAATCGCCACGTCTTGCAGCCGTGGAATGCTTTTTGTTCCTAGAATGTGGATCCACTTCACGCTGAGAAGGCAGATCAAGATACCCAGCACCCCGCCGCAGAGCGAAATCAATAGACTCTCGACCAACAATTGGCCAACAATGCGCCATCGGCTTGCTCCTAGGGCCGTCCGAACAGCAATTTCCTGCTGGCGCGCTACAGCCCGAGACAACATGAGGTTCGCGACATTGGCACACGCGATGAGTAATACAAAACCTACTGAACCAAGCAGCACCCACAACGAGCGACGCACATTGCCGACAACTTGTTCAAGCAGCGGCACGATGCTGAACGTCAAGCCGCCATTGGGCGGATAGTTCTCGGGAAACTCGCGACGCAGTCGAGCCGTGATAGTATCCATCTCCGCCTGGGCTTGAGTCACTGAGATGCCCGGCTTCAGCTTTCCAACGATGTTGTAATCTTCGTGGTCGCGAACCAGGGAAGCGGCTGCGGGATCGAGCGGCAACGGCAGAAAAATCTCCGCCTGTTCTGTTCCGTAGAGCAGAGGGACAACCTCTTGGGGCAAGGAAAAGTTCCGCGGAAGGATGCCAACGATCTCATAAGTCTGTCCGTTAATCATGATGGACTTGCCGATGATGCGCGGGTCGCGCCCGAAACGTCGCGTCCACATTCCGTCAGTGAGGACAGCGGTGGCCGGAACCCCGGGCGAATCTTCGTCTCGCGTCAGCAGGCGGCCGAGTACCGGACGAGCACCCAGCATTGGAAAAAGATTCGACGATACACGAATGGCTCCCACTCGTTCAGGATCACCCCAGCCGGTCAAGTTGTAGGTGCCGCCAATCGCGAGGGCGACCTGCTCAAACCCGTGGTGCCCTCCTTTAATGTCGAAATACTGCGCCGTCGAAAACCAATCCTGGGAGATGCCCAGGCCAGGGGAACGATTCCACAGGATCGCTAATCGGTCTGGGCTGTCGTAGGGCAGAGGTCGGAACAGTAGCGCGTTTGCAACGCTGAAGATGGAGGTGTTCGCTCCGATCCCGATCGCCAGAGACAATACCGCGACCAAAGTGAACCACGGGTCCTTTGCGAAGGAGCGAAGAGCGAATCGAATATCCTGTGTCCACGCGCTCATTGGACCCTCATGCTAGCAGAGAGTCGAACTCTTTTCCGGCGTTTACTTAACCTCAAG
>PMHI01000238.1:2461-4353 GCA_003156615.1 Acidobacteriaceae bacterium
GTTTCCTCCCGCAGCCGGCTCTGCTTGCGGAGAGAACTAACGGCGACGTTGAGAGAACATCCAACTCGGCAGCGCCGGTTCAGTAAAAGCCAATTTGGTGGTGCCATCGTGATCTGCGCCGGGGTACTCGGTATAGATCGGGTACCCGCCCGCTTTCCGTCTCGCCCCAATCCGGTCGCGAGCCGAGGAGACAGGAACAACTTCGTCAGAATCTCCGTGGAAATCCCACAGCGGGGTGGCAACCGAACCAGTACCATCATCGGAAGATTCGCCTCCACAAGTGACCATTGCAGCGGCGAAGAAGTTTGGTCGATTCGCCAGCAGATTCCACACTCCGGCACCTCCCATCGAGTTACCCGCTAGGTAGATACTCTGCTCATCAATGGGGAATTCACGGCGCAACGTATCGACGATCTCCATCGCCAACCGACTTCCGTCTCCGAATCCAGGGAGTTCCTTGGCCGGCTGTTGTGAGAAATCGTATCGAATCCATCCCCGGTCGGTCTGCGGTGCGAGGACGTAACACGGAAAACGTTTCTGGTTCCCCGGCAACAGCCAGAGGCGTGTGCCAAAAATATTTCCGAAGGCTAACTGTTTGAGGTTGTCGTTACCCAGCCCGCCGCTGCCATGCAGATACATAACCAGAGGTGCTTTCCGCGTTGTTGCTGGCCCGAACAAGCGATACGGCATCTCCCAGTCGCCCTTGAACGTGCGCGCTTCGAAGTTATTCTGGAGTCCCTCCGACTGTTGCCTGAACGCGGCAATCAAAGCCAACCTCTCCGGCGACGTAGGAGCTCCGGGCGCGAGTCGAGGAGCGGAATGACTCTTCGCCGCGGAGGCATGGGGTGCCATCGAACCGTTGAGACCGATCTGCGTTGCCGCAAGGCACGCTCCAGCTGAGGCCGAAGCCAAAAGGCAGACCGCTTTTCGTCGAGTGATCATCTGAGTTCCATCCTAATTGTTTGCGGTCTGCTGGTAAGCCCGAACATTTAGACGGCCAGGTCCGAAAATCGAAAGCGCGCAGGCGATTGCATGTAAGCAAACACCCGATTTAGATTGCCGGAGTGCGACGGCCCGAATGGAGCTTAGTCACATTGTGTCCCTTGGGTTGGACATTTTCGAAGTGAAGGGCCAGCAAGGTGAGGGCATTGAGCTTCGCCGTCGACCCGAGATTGTTCCAATCGTTCGGGATAAACATGGCCGTGCGGTCGTACGCGATAACCAGTCGATAATTCTATCCAAATTGCAAACCGCCCCAAAAGGAGCTCTAAAGTCTCCTCCAAGCGTGGGCTCCTACATCATGGAATCGTCAGACCTCTGCGCCCAACGCCGTCTCATGGCTTCTCTGGTTGGCACAAGAGCCACGAATTTCTCACAAATGTCGGGTTACGCATAGGCGGCTCTGCCGGAACCGGAGAAAGCATCGGTTTGCGATTCGCGAATTAGGCTGGACTGAGGTAGAGTAGCTGAGCTAGGGCAAACAATACTCGCAAGGGGCCATAACCCTTAGACCCTACCAACAGTCCTTTCGCGTTGAGCCAAGCACCCTTCACCAAGGAGACTCTATGCCGCACGTTTTGGTTCGTTCCAAAGTCCAGGATTTTGCGAAATGGAAAGTCAAGTATGACGAGCATCTGAGCGCACGGAAAGCCGCCGGTCTCACGGAACGCAACTTGTTCCGCAACGCCGATAACCCAAATGAGGCGATCTTGCTTTTCGAGACAAGCGATCTCGGCAAGGCCCGCGCGTTCGTTAGCTCGGATGATCTGCGTCAGAAGATGCAAGAATCTGGCGTGAGCGATAAGCCCGACATCTACTTTCTAACGTAACGCAGCGAAGCTTTCGTGCGGCGGGCGGCTCTGTTCGCGGCACCGGTGTCTCGGAACGGATTC
>PMHI01000238.1:4443-9355 GCA_003156615.1 Acidobacteriaceae bacterium
GTGCGTACCTTGCACGAAGTGCCGATCAAGATTGGACAGATTGAAGCGATTTTCCGTTATCCGGTAAAATCCATGCGCGGCGAGCCGCTAGAAAACGTTGGGCTGGGCTGGCATGGTCTTGATGGCGATAGGCGACTCGCGTTTCGTCGGCTTGACGAGCGCGGCGNNGCAAGCTCCCCGACCTCATCCTCTTCACACCACAACCGAGTAAAGATGCAAAGGGCGACGCGCTGCCGACATGCGTTCTTACGCCGGAGGGGGAAGAGCTGCCCTTGTTCGGAGAAGCTCTAGCCTCAGAGGTCGGTCGGCGCTACGGTGCCCGCGTGGAGATGATGCAGTTGAAGCACGGTATTTTCGACGACGCGACCGTCTCCCTGATCACATCCGACACCGTTCGCGAGGTCTGCCGAGTCGCTGGGAGGCGCGCAGATGTCCGGCGATTTCGTCCGAACATCGTTGTCCGATCCACCCGTGCCATTCCCTTTGAGGAAGATGAGTGGGTCGGCGGAGTGCTCACATTCGGTGACGGTGACGATGCACCCGCCGTCGCCGTAACGATGCGAGACGTTCGCTGCGCGATGGTGAACATCGATCCTGACAACGGGAGCCTTGCCCCCGAAGTGCTGAAGGCAGCGGTTCGTGCCAACGAGAACAACGCGGGAATATATGGTACGGTCACGCGCATCGGGCGACTGGCTGTCGGGCAGACTATCTTTCTTCACCCGTCCGAAATCTCTTAGCCTAAAGTTGCGCCGCTAGCATCTCCGGGCGATGGGAGCAAAAGTTCCCGCAATCTATGTGGAGAGCGCCGACGAGCCTTAGCCCTAGAGCGCCGGCAATGCGGCGGGGCGGCACTCAACCGCCCCCTGCGTTTTGACGTAAGCGGCCGTGCGGCTCGACAGGGTCTTGGTGCGAGGGCAGCCGGACGGGACCGTGCGCGTCAAGAAAGTCGGGCAGTGGAGTAGGGTGCGTGTCTAGGCGCAGGTTGGGTTCAAAGAAACTGAAGGATTGAAGGTGCGAGCATACAGGGACATATGGCGATTGTACTGGGATTCGACGTATACGGGACGCTGGTAGACCCATTTGGGATGGAGCGGCAACTGGAAGCCCTGTTCGGAGATCGTGGAAGTGCAATGTGTGCCTTGTGGCGTCAAAAGCAGTTGGAGTATTCGTTCAGGCGGGGGCTGATGCGGTGCTACGAGGATTTTGACGTTTGCACCCAACAGGCGTTGTCGTTCGCGACCAAGACATTCAATGTCGAGTTGTCCGACGCTGCGCAGCGACAACTCCTGACTGGCTACCTGAACCTGCCAGTGTTCCCCGATGTCGCACCTGCGTTGGAGACTCTGAAGGCGTCGGGTTGCACGCTGCTGGCTTTCTCGAACGGCGTCGAAAGCAGTTTGCGGACGCTACTGGGCAAGGCTGGCGTGTTGTCCTGTTTTGAGGCGGTGGTCAGTGTGGACGACCTCAAAACGTTCAAACCGAATCCTGACGTGTACGCCTATCTCGTGAGTCGTGGCGGTCATTCCTGTGAAGATACTTGGCTCGTTTCCGCCAATCCGTTCGATGTGATCGGTGCCAAGTCTGCGCACCTAAAAGGCGCATGGGTTAGGCGAAGTCCCGAGGCCGTGTTTGATCCCTGGGAATTCGCGCCAGACATTGTAGTCGGCGACTTAATGGGACTCGCCACTGCGCTGCGGATCAGCCATTGATCGTCTTCAGCACCGCCTATGAAGTCAAGGCGCATCTCGATCAAGCGGTAGGCCCCGGCCTGAAGCCGCGCTTCCGCTCCGCGGATTTCGAATTCCGCTCCGGGAGTGTCGCTCGCACCCGCGGTCGCCAGCCCGGGGTCTTGCCCACAAACAGCAGCAAATAGACCACGGCGGTAAAGAGCACCTCCACCAATACAAGCACGACCTTCAGCGCACGTTCCCGACGCATGACAGCCCTCCTCGCTACTCCACCCCGCTCATAGCCCAGATGTCGCCCCCCTCGGGCGAAAGCGGCCGAACATCACCCATCGCCCATCCGGCGACCAGACGGGGTAGTCGATTCTTACGCCGGGGCTGGGGAATTCGCAGACGTTCTCCTGCTTTCCTCCGTTGACTGGCGAGACCGCAGGGCACCTCGTGCCCTACGACTTCCGTGATGCCGGTGCGATTCCGGTGAGAAGGCCTTGCCCACCCGGTGGTCAAAAAGGGGTCTCCCGCAGCACCAGCGAGCGAAGGATTCAGAGGATGCGAAATCTTCGAACTCGCTGGTCCGCCCGTATACCTTTCTGCGGCAAACCGGACGAATTCCCGATAGAATCTATTTCGCTACGGGGCCGATGGGCTATATAAATCGGAGGTTCTCATGCCAAAACTGAAGCCGAGTGACATAGAGCCGCGAACTGAACGACCGCACATACCTGGCTACGGCATCAGCAAGAGCAAAACCGGAATGTTGCCTTGGAAATGGGCAGCGAAGATGCTTACGGACTCTCGCGAATACTGGATGGTCACAGTACGCCCCGATGGTCGGCCCCACGCCATGATCATTTGGGGGCTTTGGTTCGACGGTGCGTTCTGGTTCGGTACAGGTGGCAAGACCCAAAAGGCACACAACTTGGCGAAGAATCCGAACTGTATTGTGGGTACTCAAAATGCTGCCGAGGCGGTGATCCTAGAGGGGATTGCGGAGTTGATCACAGACGCGGACATACGGCGCAAACTGGAACCGGCATCGCTCAGCAAGTATGGGATGAGCGGAGGAGACGGCTCTGAACCCCTCTATCGTGTGCGACCCCGACGCGCTTTTGGTCTTGTCGAGCAGACTTTCCCGAAAACTGCTACGCGTTGGACATTCGATTGAAAGGTCACTCGCCGAGACAGTCTTTAAACGGCCCCAGGAGGTCATGGCTGAATCCGTAGCAGCAGGTGTTCCTGCGCATGGTTTCCCGACCTTCCCAAATGATAAGCGTAGAACCACCAAAGCAGCAATCCGGTCTGCCCACTCTACATGCAATATCGCGACCCGGCCGGAAGCTGGGACTTAGATCTGATCGGGATCCTCGGGATCAGGCTCGCGCACCGGCGCGTCAGGATTCTCCAGAGGGCTGGGCGGTTCTTTTATGGGTGCCGGCATCGGCTCGGCCGGCGCTCGGTTGGGGACGGGCAATCTGGTTTCAGACTTTAACTGGAAGGTCATGGCATTCAGATGCCAGAGACGGCCCGAAGGTAGCCGCCGAAAGCTGTTTCCGGCCTACCTCGCCTGGATGCCGGATGGTCTCGTGAACCCAATTCGCACCAATGGCCAAGCGCTCTTCCACCTGCTCCAGTTCGACTCGTTTGGTGCTGATTGCTTCACCGGTGGGCCGACAGCGTTCCCAGCGGAATTGGCTGGTGCCTTAGAGTTTGTTGGAGGCGGTGCGATTTTGGATGGTCGCAGAGTTCGCGAAGTGCATCCAAAGCGGGGAAAATGGACCAGAGCAGCAGCACGTCCCAGGATCGGACTATCGAAGACGAACAGTGTCAGAGAATCGGCGGAGGGTATGAGGCAGTGAAGTTCAGATTTTTACTGTTTCTCTGAATGGAGCCAAGATTTTATCTACACCGATTCAGAGTCCACCCGGGAAAATGGGGGCAATGTGGACGACAACAACGGCAAAGTTGGGAATGGCGAAGAAAACAACGGCAAGGCCGGGAACGGCACTTCGAAGTTCGACTGGGTGACTGAGCGTTCTTCCTGCTCTCTCCCCAAGGTATTCAATACCCTCAGAGTGCAAGTGGAGGAGGACGTAAAGACTCGCAACGCGCTGCGTCCCAGCTATTCCCCGTACGAGTTTTCCGTGAAGGAGGATAACGGGGAGTTTGCGATTCTCTTGAAGGCTCAGGAACTGCAACAGTCAGTAGTTTTCCGCCTCGCCGAGCACGCGATTTTAGTGCGGAATGATAAAAGCAACCCCATGTTTGAGGTGACAGCGACTTTTAGTGACGAAGGCGAGTGCAGGCTGAAAGTGAACGGGGAGGAGCGCGACTTTTGGCAGGTGCGGCGGATGGCTCTGGAAGAACTGATGTTTCGAGATCTCTAGGCTAGGGGGCGGCACACTCTTAAATACCGCTGAAAGAGGCTGTCCCACTCTTTCTCATTCTTTGCGAAAGGTGGGGCGGGCTGGAGTAGGGGGCGCCGCCCCAGCTCAAGTTGGTTCAGATTTCCCGATCGTCGATCGCCGATCGCCGATCGTTCAAGCTCCGGTCGGGTACCGCTACCCCCTAGCTGAGATATGGGGAGGGAAGGCGTGTCAGGGTCACAGCAAAGCGGTCCAGTCACGCCGAGATCCTGCTCGAATAGAGGGCCATGCCGACGACGGCATCCATTCCCAGCGCGTCGAGGCTATCGATTTCCTGCTGTGTCGTGATACCGCCGGCGACTGCCAGTCGCCGCGACGTAGCTTTCCGGATTGCGCATACGGTCTCCATGGGGATTCCGCTCATCAAGCCTTCCGTATCGATGTGGGTGTAGAGAAAAGTTTCGCAGAATGGTTCGAGCTCCCGAATCATGTCGAACGCGGTGACGGCAGTTTCTTTGCGCCAGCCGTCGATCGCAACCCGNNATCTTGCCGTCCTCCAACAATGAGGAACCAAGAATGACCCTGAGCGCACCCGCTTGCAGAACCTCCCGCGCCGTTTCAAGGCTGCGAATCCCGCCTCCGACCTGGCAGTTCAGGCGCTGCACAATCTGATTCACGATGAGCCGGTTGTCCCCGGCGTGCCGAGCCGCGTCGAGATCGATCACCTGCACCAGCGGATACTTGGAGAAGCGTTCGATCCAATAATCGAAGTTCTCGAACTCCAGGGCTTTCTTCTCGCCCTGCACCAACTGCACAATCTTGCCGCCCATCAGGTCGATCGACGGAATCAGCATGGCCACC
>PMHI01000238.1:9390-13384 GCA_003156615.1 Acidobacteriaceae bacterium
GAGTTCCGTCGCGGTCCATCGAAGTCAGCAGGATTTCGCCCGCTCCGCAAGCGGCCGCTTCCCGCGCCCATTGAATCGCATCCCGGCCCGCGGGCACGCGTCCTCCGGCTACGAACACTTCAAAGCTTCCTTCAGATTTTCTGGCATCGATGGCCACCACTACTGCCTGCGAACCAAAGCGTCCGGCGATCTTGCCGATCAATTCTGGATCGCGCACGGCAGCCGAGTTGATGGCGATCTTGTCCGCGCCCGCATCGAAGACCGCCGCTGCATCCTCGAGCTGGCGAATTCCGCCGCCCACAGTAAACGGAACAAACAGTGAACGTGCCGTGGCGCGGACCGCGTCCAGCAGGGTGTTCCGGTTTCCGCTGGTCGCGGTTATGTCGAGAAGCACGATTTCGTCCGCGCCGCTGCGAGCGTGGGCCGCCGCGCACTCCGCGGGATCGCCGGCGTCGCGCAGGTTCTTGAACCGCACACCTTTTACGACGCGGCTACCATCCATGTCGAGGCAGGCGATGATGCGCTTGGTCAACACCTCAGACCTCGCAGAAATTCTTCAGGATCGAGAGTCCTACGTCTCCTGATTTCTCGGGATGAAACTGCACACCGAAAATGTTGTCTCGTTCAACAGCACCGGCAAACTGCAGTCCATACTCAGTGGCCGCAGTCGTTGCGGCAACCAGCGGGGCATGGAAAGAGTGCGTGTAGTAGACAAATGAGTCCTGCGCCAGGTCGCGCAACAAGCGCGAGCCCGGCTGAACTGTCAGAGAATTCCAGCCGACATGCGGCGACTTCACCGAGGACGGAAACTGCCGGCATTTGCCGGGAAAGATGCCCGCTCCTGCGACCTCGACGCACTCCTCACTTCCCTCGAAGAGCCATTGCATGCCGAGACAGATTCCGAGGAACGGCTTCCCGGCGGAAGTGGCTTGCAGCAAGGCTGCACGCAGGCCGCTGCGGTCCAGAGCACGCAGCGAGGAAAAATGTCCTACTCCGGGGAATACGATCTTGTCTGCCGTCGAGAGCATTTTAGGCTGGTCCGTCACCACGATTTCAGCGCCGAGATAGGTAAATGCCTTTTTCACGGAATTCAGATTGCCCGCGCCGTAATCCACGATGACGATCATAGAAGTCCTTTGGTGCTGGGGAGCATGCGGCCAAGGCGGCGGTCACGCGAGCACGCCACGCGCAGGGCGCGTGCGAACGCTTTGAAAAGCGCTTCGATCTTGTGATGGCTGGAGCGGCCGTAAAGCACGCGCACGTGAACATTGGCGCGAGCGCCCCGCGCAAAGCCCTCGAAAAAATCGGCCACTAATTCCACCTGCAGGTCTCCCACTTGCGCCGCGCGTACTTTCGTATCGACGACTACAGCCGCGCGTCCGCCAAAATCGACGGACGCCAAGCCCAGAGTTTCATCCATGGGCATGACAAAATAACCGGCACGCAGAATACCGCGGCGATCTCCGAGAGCGCGGTCGAAGACCTCACCGAGAGCGATCCCGACGTCTTCCACGGTGTGGTGCTGATCCACGTCCAGGTCGCCTACTGCTTTGAGTTTCAGATCGAATGCGCCGTGCCGCGCGAAAAGCTCCAGCATGTGGTCAAGAAAACGGATTCCAGTCGAGACCTCGTACTTTCCCCGCCCCTCAATGGTGAGCGCAATCCTGATCTCGGTTTCCGCGGTCTTGCGATGCAACTTGGCTTTCCTCACGCCTTCACCTCGCGGTGCACTCCGAGTTTATCGACCACATTGCGCAGCGCGGCAATCAGAGTTCGCGTGTGTTCCTGCGATCCTACGGTCAGGCGCACGCAGCCTTCGCATCCTGGATCGGTGTGCCGGTCGCGGACCAGGATTCCGCACGCGCGCAAAGCCTGAATGAATTCCCCATGGGCGGGACCCACGCGTACCAGAACAAAGTTGGCGCAGCTCGGCCAGTAGCGCAGCCCGAGAGTTTTGAGTTCCTGCTCCAGTGCTGCGCGGCCGCGTCGCACTTCGGCAACATAGTCTTTCACGTACACCTGGTCGCGAAGCGCCTCGGGCAGCAGCGCCAGCGCGACTGCATTCACGTTGTAGGGCGAAGCGACGCGGCGCACCATCGCCATCTGTTCCGCAGCTCCCGCGAGAATGCCGATGCGCAGACCAGCCAATCCGTAGGCTTTGGAGAATGTTCGGGCCATGAAAAGATTGGTCGGCCACGGAGTATGGTTGAGAATCGTCTCTCCATGAAATTCGAAATAGGCTTCATCCACCAGAACGGCCGCGTGGGGCGCCGCGCGAACGATCTGAAGCAGGACCTCGCAGGCCACCGCCGCTCCCGTCGGATTATTTGGATTCGCCACCGCGATGAGCCGTGTCTTCGGGCTGATTCGCGAGAGCACGCCTTCTAGAGGAAAGGTGAAGTTCTCCTCGGCAAGAACCTGCACCAGGCGCGCGCCTTCCGCCTGAGCGAAGACGGCATACATGGCAAACGTGGGCACGACGATGAGTGCCTCGTCTTCGGGCTCGAGATAGGTCGAACACAGCAGATGAATGGCCTCATCCACTCCGTTGGTGAGCAGAACCTGCGCCGTATCGATTCCGAGAAAGTCCGCCACTTGTTTTTCTACCGGTTCGCGCTCGGGATAGCGTGCCAGCGCTTCGGCATCCAGTGAGTGCAGCCGGCCTAGCACACGCGGCGAACAGCCAATTGTGCTCTCGTTGAAATCAAGACGCAGTCCTTGACGGCCAGCCAGAGGTGGGCGATAGGCATGCAAACTTTTCACCGCAGCGCGAGCCTCGAGCATCAGGAGCACCTCACGCGCAGCGATTCAGCGTGTCCGCGCAAGCCCTCGGCTTCAGCCAGCGCCATGGCCGGTGCTGCGATTCGGCGCATGCCTTCGCGGGAGACTTCCTGGCAGGCAATGATGCGGAGGTAATCGAGTACGCTGAGGCCGCCACGCACGCGTGCCATCGCTCCCGTAGGCAATACGTGATTCGGACCTGAGATGTAGTCGCCCGCGGCTTGGGGCGTGAATTCGTTCAGAAAAATCGAGCCGGCATTTTGAACTGCCGGTGCCAGATCTGCCGGCAGCGTGAGATGCTCGGGCGCGATGCGGTTCGCGGTCTCAACCGCCTCGTCGAGAGAAGCAAGTAGAAGTATCGCGCCGCGGCGAGAAAGCGACTGCGCGGCAATTGGATTCGCCCGCGTGCGGCGCCGCACTTCCGTCTGGACAGCCTTCGCCAATCCACGCGAAATCGTGATGAAGATGCAGAGCGCGTCGGGATCATGCTCCGCCTGCGCCACCAGGTCACACGCGATAGAAACTGGATCACCCTTCTCGCTGATGAATACGCCTTCGGTGGGACCAGCCAGGAACTCGATGGCACAATCGAATGCCACCAGCTTCTTGGCTGCGGTCACGTACCGATTGCCCGGGCCGACGATCTTGCTCACGCGCGGAATACTTTCCGTTCCATAGGCAAGGGCAGCTACGGCTTGCGCTCCGCCAGCACGGTAGAATTCGCGCACCCCGAGAAACGCGGCCGCCGCCAATGTTGCCTGGGCCGGGCGCGGCGATACCACGCGAATCTGTGGCACGCCCGCAACCTGCGCCGGGATCACCGTCATCAGCACGGTGGAAGGCAACGGATAGCGGCCGCCGGGAACATAGCAGCCTACCGATTCCAGCGGGCGCACCAGCTGGCCTACACAAACTCCGGGATGAATTTCGCGTCGCCACTCCTCCGGTTTCTGCCACTCGCAGTAGCGGCGAATGTTGTCCGCAGCCTGCCGGATGGCGTCCTTCAGTTCCCCGGGAGTTTTCTGCCAGGCCTCATCGAGGTCAGCATCGGGCACGCGCAGAGGTGCGCCTTTGCCTAACCCGTCCCATTTCGCCGCGTAACGGCGTAACGCCCGATCACCGTCGCGCCGGATATCGTTCACGATGCGCCGCACTTCTGGCTCAACTTCGGCCAGATCGGTCGCGCCCCGCTGCTCGAGCGTACGCACGAACC
>PMHI01000565.1:0-1501 GCA_003156615.1 Acidobacteriaceae bacterium
CGCACGTCATCGGCAAACTCACGCACCTTGGATGGATCAGGCTGCGCAAGCACACGCTTAATCTTCACCGACGGGTTTAGCGCTGCAGCGCTTTGCGGCAATACAGCGGTATAGCCGAAGGAGCCGCCCTGTTTTATTTTCCCGATCAACTTCGTGGCGACGTCACCGCCAACCGTGTCCGCAATTGCATCCACTAAGCGGAATTTCTCAATCGATTCATCATCATCAATGGCTAGTACATCCGAGACACCGAGAGAGCGGGCGTCGTCCACTTCTTTTCCACGAACTCCTGCAATCACCTGCGCGCCTATCTTCTTCGCCGTATGCACTGCCGCACGCCCGACACTGCCCAGCGCTCCTGTTATCAGAACAACCTGTCCCTTTTGCAGGTTGGTCGCAAGGCGGACAAGTTGGTCTCCAGTGAGCGCGATTAGCGGGATCGCCGCCGCGTTCGCGAGATCCACGCCGTCCGGCAGATGGGTCACATCCGAATCGTTCACCGCCACCAACTCGGNNGCAAGAACGCGGTCCCCGGCCTTGAAGTGCTTCACATTTGCGCCCACTGCCCGTACGATGCCGCTCACGTCGCGGCCTAAAATTGCAGGAAACGACAACGGAAAATCCCTCTGCCGCGCACCTGATCGCATTTTCCAGTCAATCGGATTGACGCTCGCAGCGGCTGCCGCGATCAGTACCGTACTTCCGTTCATCTGCGGATCGGGAACGTCGTCTTCAAATTNNACCGTACTCATGCAGTACCACTGCCTTCATCGCGTATCTCCCATGCCGGTAGACCGCTAGCCGGCCGCCACTCGAATCGATTTTATTTGTCCGCCTTGCTTCTTACGATGCCACCCGCTCATCCCATCGGGCATTTCGCATCCGGAAAATACTGCGCTGCCTCCCTGCGTTCGAACATGCCGTAGTCACGCACGTTGCGGGCGCGGCGGTGCCGGAGTTTGGCCACATCGGCGAACATGTTCGGCGTCCAGTGGGTAGAGTCTTCCGCGGTCTTCCAGCACGAGAGGAGCAGCATCTTGCCCGGATTGTAGATACTCTCAAACAGGTCATAATCGACCATACCCGCGGCGTGGATGTCGAAAGCGAGATGACTCGGCAATACATCGGAGTGAGCAGCGAAGGTTGCATTGGGCGCCGGGGAGACCTCGGTGATCGCCAGCGCTTTGGCCTCTCCGATCTTGGTAGCATCCAATCGTTGCTCAATTACCTGCAAGTCCGTGGGCGGGTGACTGTCGGCGGTCACTTCGCAGACGCGCAGGTGGTAATCGGAGAAGATGCCGCTGCGGCCTAGTTCCTGAATTCTGTGATGCTCGCCCTGGCTGCGCCAGCGTACTACGGCTTTCTCGTCGCGCCAGGTGGAGAGCGACAGGACCCAGCCGTCGCGCCGCTTGCTCTCGAATCGCTCATTGTCGATGAAGCCGTCGATCGACTCCAGAATCGGTTTAAGATGCTTGGCAAGGCCAAGATACTCGTCCTTTTT
>PMHI01000565.1:1509-2756 GCA_003156615.1 Acidobacteriaceae bacterium
GGCCGCATCGCCTCCAGGTGCATCAGATGCGTTCCCCGACCAATCTTGATGTCGCGCTTTACCGATGAGTGGCTGAACGCGTCAAACAACCACCTCGCGTCAGGGTCTGTGACCAGCCCGTCCCAAGCGCCGCGCAGGATCGCCACCGGAGCGCGCACTCGGGAAGGTTCGTAGGCGAGTTCGCCATGCCAGGCCCGCAAGATCTCGATGAAAGGTCCCGAGGGAATCTTCACCCCAGCCGGCGAGCGGGTGCGGCTCTCAGGATCGCTGTCGAGATAGCGCTGCCCCCAGTCTTCAAAGTGANNGGACCGTTTGGACGGAGAGAGTAACGGACTGGATCGCGGCGCGCGATCGGAGCGAACAGTACCAAGCGGTCGACGAGCGCTGGGTGGTCGCCAGCAAACCGTCCCGCCGCCATCGAGCCCCAGGAGTGCGCGATGAGCGACAGGGAGTTCAGGCCCTGGTGCTCAAGGATGAAGCTGGCGGCGGCGGCAAGCTGCGCGGCGGCTTCTTCGGCCACGCATAGAGGCGGGTTCGCCTCTGCCGGAGCGTCCATTTCCGGATAGTGGTCCGAGTAACCGAAGCCATAGAAATCCAATCCCCACACGTCAAACCCGGCCTCGCAGAGCGCGTCGCGCCAAGAGCGTCCGTCGAAACGGTGCGCGATCGAGAGCGCTGATGGGAACGTCGCGCCGTGGACATAGAGCACTGCGCGCCGACCCCCCGCAAGGAGCGTTGCGCTCGTTAGTAAGCGGAGAAACAGCCGCAGGTTGTTTTTCGGGCCCGGGATGAAGAAATGCTGTTCCCGGTGATCGAGGCGCGGGATCACCGGATCACCAGCCGTGCTTGTGATAGCAATGTCGAGTTCCTTTTCCTCCGCCGGAAGTTTATTCCGCTCGGCGAGCCAGTCGTCCCGCGAAGCGACTCGCGGATGTGCAAGGTCGGTTCGGAAATCCAATGGCTGTTTCCGCGCGGATGCCAAGAAAGTAAATCGCGCGAGCCCACGGGAGTGGACCCGCACCAATATAAAGCGAATCAACTCTCTTATACATCAAGCTGCCTGACGTAATACCTCGCAGTCCATCCGCTACTGACGAGGCTGTTCTCTACCTCCAGGTGATTTTTTCACAGGAGTACTCTCGGCGCGAGCCTCAGTGCGGGGGGCAGCGTGTTGACGAGCTGCTGCAGGCTGCGAATGAGCCGCCTTATTCTCACTCGACTGAGCTGCCGCTGCCTGCTTCTCGCTT
>PMHI01000626.1 GCA_003156615.1 Acidobacteriaceae bacterium
GGCCGCAACGGAGTGGTCGCGGCCAACATCAACGCCCGCGAGATCGTGGTGCTGGGCAAGGTGCGCGGCAACCTGACCGCTAGCGACCGCGTGGATATCCGCAGCGACGGTTCGCTCACCGGCGACGTAGTGGCGGCCCGCATCTCGATTGAAGACGGCGCCTACTTCAAGGGCGGCATCGACATCCGCAAAGGCGGGACGCCTGCGCAGACCAAGCCCAACGGCGAGGACAAGAGCGCTGGTGTAACAGAACCGGCAGCGGTCGGCGCTCGCGCCTAGGCTTGAAGTAGCGGCTCGGCTTTCGCAAGGAGCTCAGCGGCGGAGTTCGCAGCGAATGCGAACGTCCGCCGCTTTGTTTTGTCCGCACAGTGCCAGAGCAGGCAAACCATTCTCCTAACGAACCCCTACCCAGAGCAATCGTTCGTTGACTAGCGCAAGACTATCTGATCATCACTCCGACGGACCTCGCCTTCGATTCCCTAGCGCTCCGATCCGCGGCATGCTGAGCTGGGGCGGAAACGTCGGCTTCCCGCAATAACCCTTTCAGGGCTGCGTGCCCGCACCCAGGATCTCTTTGCCCTCGCCCTCGGCGACTCCAGGACTGGGCGTCGCCTTGCGTCGGCGCAGGTCGTTGGGCAATTGTGAGCGAAGCAACCACAATCCCAGAGCCGTCGCAGCAGCCCAGGTGATCGAAATCAATGCCAGCTGCAGCACGTCGACCACGCGACTGCTGTGGCCGGAAAAAAACGGCGTGACACTACGTGCGACTTCCAGGCTTACTCCTCCGGCGACAGCCGCGGTCAGTGCGGATTTTCCCAGCTCACCCCAACGCAGGGTTTGGAGCGAAACCAGTTTGCGGAGGTGCAGCAGAAGAGCCAGCGCGAACAGGTTTGCTCCTATGCCGATATTGGAGGCAAAGGCCAGGCCGACTACGCCGTATCGGTGGAAGAGCAGCGAATAGACCGGCAACGACGCGCCAGTGATCGCGGTGACCGCGACCATCGGCGTCAGAGTGTCGCCGGAGGCATAGAAGGCGCGGGCGTAAAGTCCCTGGGCGGACCAGAGAGCCAGCGAGAGCGAGAACCAGAAGAAGTAGACGGCGGTGGTTTGCGTGTCGGAAACCAAGAACCGTCCGCGGCGGTAGACCAGATCGATCAACGGGAAGGCGGCGGCCATCATCCATCCGGTAGTGAGCAGCGACGCGGCGGAAACGCGGTAGACGGAATCATTTACCGTAGCGGCGAATTCTTTCATCCGCTTCTCGTTGAACAGGCGCGCGAAAAAAGGCAGCGAGGCCTGGCCTGTGGCCTGCCCCAGCACGGCAATGGGTACGGCGAACAGACGCTTGGCATAGTTGAGGCGGGCGATGTCGCCCACGCCGCTGGAGGCGTAGTGGCGCAGGATCCAGTCGTCGGCGGTGACCAGTGAAACCCCGAGCATCAGCGGGATGGAAAGCTTCACCCACTCACGAAACGCGGGATTCATCACGTCGAACGACGGACGGTACCCCGTACCGATGCGGGCGGCGCCGATCACGCTGGCGAGGAACGGCCCAGCAATACTTCCCCCCAACGCTCCATAGGCCAGCGACGCAATGCCGAAATGCCGTCGGCCAAGGACCCCGCCAAGGATAATGAATGCGTTGTAGAGCAGCGGGCCGAAGGCTGGCAAAAGAAACAGTCGATGCGANNCGAGAAACCATGAAACATCCAGCGCACGAACTGCGGCGCGAAAATTTCAGCGATGACGGTGCCGGCAATCATCACTGTCGACATGACAGTGATGACGATGGAGAACGTCTTCTGCGCGTCGGCTTCGCGCTTTTCCGCAAGAAACCGCGTATAGATCGAGATGAATGTAATGGAAGCCGCGCCCCCAGCCAGGATGTAGTTGAGCCAGTCGGGCAGGGTGAAGGCGGCGACGTAGGCGTCGGCCTGCCGTTCAGCGCCGAAGGCGTAGGCGATATAAGCCTCGCGGACGTAACCGATCACGCGCGACAGCATGACCGCCGACATCATCAGCAGCGTGGCCGATAATGCCGTGTGCTGGTGCGAGGGGCGAAAGAACCGCAGAAGTCTAGCCATGAGCTGCAGATTTANNTTCGCAAGAAACTCAAGGGTGACCGCATCGCCGGAGCCGATGCGGCAAACCGTTTCCAGTTTAGACGCTGGCAAACGTGCTATTACGTGAGCGAGGTAGCGATTGTAAGCAGCCCATAGCACAACCAGGAGTCGCCAATCAGCGTCTTGAACCGCTTGCACCCGTACGCTTCCGCCCTGGTCGTAACCAGGGAAATCCAGAGATGTTTGAAGAGCCGCTCGAACGAATCGTTGGTGGTTGTTTGAGGCCGAGTCGATTAGATGCCCGATGACCTGTTTGCGCGACCACCCGCCTGCCAATACGGGTTGAGTACTTTCGGTCTCACTAATTTCGCGAAGCCTTGGCTCCGCTGCCTCGACCAACGATAGCAGCCTTTCACTTAGCCCCGTCATTCGCTTCCCTCACCCTGTGAAGTATATCCGCATTGTTCGGCATGATTGCGCCGAGCCATCCCACCTTGTGCGCGAGAGATAAGTTTCCTTCAAAGCCTACCAGAGCCTTCTGTTCACGACGGAGTTTATCGTTCGAATTGGACCTCGATTGACACTGGCGTTGGCTGCATCGGTCTCGGGTCGTCGGTCTTCGGTCTCTACTCTATGGCCGCAATTCCCTGCGCAGGAGGTAGTACTCGTTGATGGGTCGGTCATCGCTCAGGGCTGGCGTGGCGGGAGATGCCGCAATGAGCTGATCGATGGGTAGTTCGTAGTTTAAGAGGTGGGCGAACCGGGCTTCCGGGTTGGGTTGCGGGTCCCACTCGACCAGATCGGCAGCCGCGGCGGCCGGTAGGCGCTGGGCTAATTCACTCGCGGTGCGAGCCGGCAGGGGACGATCGCTGGCGAGAAAATGAAATCCCCAATTTTTTCCAAAGGCGAACACGCGGACGTAGGGGAAGGATTGGCGCAGAGCGCGTGCGACAGCAGCCACGTTTTCCGGATCGCCAATTGGCAGCCACTGTTGCAGAATGCCTCCTGGACGAAGACGCTGCCGGATGACGGTATAGAAATCCTCGGAATAGAGCAGACTGGACCCAGCGGCCTCGACGGGCGGCGGAGGATCGATCGTGATCACGTCGTATTGCTGCGATGTACGTTCCAGATAGCGGCGGCCATCGTCGACCACAACGTGGGACAAAGCAGAACTCACAATCTCCGGACCATCGCTGTGGAAATAGCCGAACAAGCGCGGCACGCTCGGAACCAGTTCCACTGCAGTGACTGGAACTCCCCAGGAGTGCAAGGAGCGAAACGTTGTCCCGATGCCAAAGCAAATGACCAGAGCATCTTGAGGAGGACGGTCGAGGAAAGCCATTGGCAGATGGGCCATCATTTTCGTGATTGGCGTCTGCGAGGTCATGCCGTAGCCGTTCACGAGCAATTGCTTCCGCATGCCGCTGCCAGTCGCGATCACGGTAGCGGTCGAGTCCCGCAGTACGACGCTGCTGTTCCCATAGACCTTTTCATAGCCTTTGCTTGCCCAAAAGAGCCCCAGCGCCAGCGGCAACAGCAGATAAGACGCGGCGCGCGACGTGAAGTTCGGAGCCGCCATCCCGGGCAAATGCATGGGGCGGACGCCAACGATCAGCCAGGGCAGCGAGAGCAGCACCAGCGCCCAGCGTTCGCTGATCCAGGGCAGAAGCAGGAAGCCGGCCAGCAGCGGACCAAGGATGCAACCCAGAACGTTCACTGCGTANNAGCCGCAGGGAAGCGTAGAGGTGAATGTTTGGGCTGGCCGTTAGCAGTGGGAACAACGCGAAGAGTGCGAGCAGCGTCCAGGGCAAAGGACTTTCATTCGCATGCCCGGAGCTCCAACTGCGATAGATGCGCGATCCAGCGAAAGTCCCGGCCAGGTAGACGGCCAGAATGGACGCGAAGGCGTATACGACCGTTCCGATGTAAGCCGTGAATTCGCGGACCCAGACCACTTCCATGCCCATGCTCGTCAGACCGGTGGCGAACAGCAGCGCCAGAAGATATCCTTCGCCGGTTGACTCACTGGCAGGTTGTGGCACTTCGCCCGATCCTTCTCCAGGTACTTCCCGAACTTCCTTCCGCGGCACACTCTTTGAGACCGTCAGAGCTAAAACCGCGATCAGAACATTGCAAGCGGCGCCCACGCTCAGGGTTCCGCGAAATCCCAACAGCTCGATCAGAGCTAGGGGCAGAGCGGTTCCCACCACCGCGCCGGCCACGTTGGCCATGTACAAGTAGCTGAACGATCGGGAAGATTCCCGGGGGAACACGCGCCGGATGGCGAGCATGGCGACCGGAATGGTCGCTCCCATCAATGTGCACCAGGGAATCAAGGTGAGGGCGACCCAGACGCCGGAGACCACGTAATATTCCGCGGAAGAGGTTGAGCCCAGCCGCTCCAGAATGCCGTGTCCCAGACGAAGCTCATAGGGGACGAGGATTCCGGAAACGCCGATCAGCAGCTCGATCGCAGCGTAAAGGAGGAGCGGCGAGAAGCCGATCTTTTCTCCCCGCCGGCGTATCAAGACCCCGCTGGCCCACGAACCCAACCCCAGTCCAGCCATGAAAACCGACAACACAATGGAAACCATGGCGGTGGTAACGCCGAATTGCGCCATGGACAAGCGCAGCCAGACCAGTTCATAAAGGAGGCTGCAGAACCCTGAGATGAAAAAGAAGGTGAAATACCAGAACACGAGCTAACTTTCTCTTCCGTTAAGTTTGAGGTTGGCTGAAATTCTCCGTTCGCGACTTCCAAATCCAAAATACACTACCGTGCAGTAACCCAAAAAGCCTTCCCGCCGGACGATCCTTAGTTGTAACCGTCTACCGCTGCAATCAGTTACGCATTGATGCGCGCTTGAGGAGCGCTTGAGCAGCAGTGCATTGTCCCACCCAGGCCCTTCGACGCAAAGTGACCTTGGTGCAGGTCTCGAGTTTTCAGGTGTGTTAGGTGTCAGACCTCAGGCCCCTGGGTTTCCCGAGACCTGAGACCTAGCACGCAAGAACTCGGGTCCACCCCAAGGAGGCAAGTATGCCGAGCCGTTTGGTTGCCAACGCCGACTCTCAAACGATGACCGGGTTTTGTGAGCCGGTGAACCAGCACGCGCCGCTGGAGACGAGGCGGGCGAGGTCGTTCCCGGAAATGCGGCGGGTGCAGCAAAGCTGGGTGGCCTGCGCCGAGAAACGGGCGTTACTGTGGCTGGCCGCGCGGACGCCGTCATGGATTGGCTCCGACCACCTGACGATGTTGGGGTTGATGTCGCAGATCGGGGCGGGCGCATGTTATGCGCTGGCGCCGTGGAACAGGTATGCGCTGCTTGGGGTCATTGCCTGCCTGGCGCTGAACTGGCTGGGAGATTCGCTCGATGGAACGCTGGCACGGGTGCGGCAACAATTGCGTCCTCGCTACGGCTTTTATGTGGACCATATGGTCGACGGCTTGGGCGCTGTCGCGTTGATGGGTGGGCTGGCCTTGTCGGGAACCATGCACCCCTGGATCGCGATCGGCTTGCTGGTTGTGTTCCTCCTGCTTTCGATTCAGTCCTATCTGGCGACGCACGCGCTGGGTGAGTTTCGGCTGTCGTTCTGGCGCTTTGGGCCGACCGAGCTGCGCATCCTGCTGGCAGTAGGCAACCTGGCGCTGTTGTGGAAACCGCGAGTGCACTTTCTGGGCGCGTATTACAGATTGTTCGACTTAGGGGGAACGATTGGTCTTGCCGGCATGACGCTGATGTTGTTTTTCTTTACCGGGCAGAACACCCTGCGGCTCTATGGCGAAGAAAGGATCGTCAAGTGACAGCCGCAGTGACTTGGCAACGAATTGGGAGGTGGGTAACCTTGCGCTGGTTGAAGTTCAATGCCGTGGGGTCGCTCGGCATCGGAGTGCAGTTGGCCGTGTTGTTCACGCTGAAGAACGGATTTCATCTCAACTATCTGCTGGCAACTGCGTTCGGGGTGGAAGCGGCAGTGGTACACAACTTCCTCTGGCACGAACGCTATACCTGGGCGGACCGGGTAGAACCGTCATGGAGGAAGTCACTGCCGCGGCTGCTGCGTTTCAATCTAACCACCGGCGGAGTCTCGATCGCGGGCAATCTGGCGCTGATGAAATTGATGGTCGAGCTGGGCCACCTGAATTATCTTGTCGCAAACGGAGTCGCCATCGTTTTGTGCTCGCTGGCAAATTTCCTGGTGAGCGAGCACTGGGTGTTTGAGGACGATGCGACCGCCAGCGAGTAAATCGGGAGGGCGAGTGGGGTAGTGACTTTCTGGTTATCATCATCACCGCAGGCGAGGACATGGGCCGGGCTCATCGCTTCGTGACCGTCCTTTGACAATTGCATCCTGGCTGGCGGTTATAATTTGGCACGCACTCCCTTCTCCGGCGGAAGGTGTCATGAGTTTCATACTTGAACCATGCAAGGGTGTGGCCCAGCCGTGAAATGCGCGCTCTTACTGGCGCTGGCGGCGTTGTGGGGGATGCCGTCCCCGGCACAGACTTCTTCATCGCCCCCTCCGTCTTCATCGTCTTCTTCCTCGCAGCAAGTTTCTCCGGAACACAGTGGCGCAGCGCAAAATCTTACGGTCACCGTAACCGACGAAAACGGGGTGGCCGTCGCTTCCGCGCGCATACAGTTGCAAGCCCCGCCGCCCGCCCTTGCGCTGCGCTGCGAAACCGATTTCGACGGCCATTGTGAATTCACCGACTTGTCTTCCGGAACTTACGAACTCCGGGTCGAGAAGACGGGATACTACGCTCTAGTTCAGTCCTATGTGCCAGTCGGCGTCACCGCCAACGTGGACGTAACTCTCTCCCATCAGCAAGAGGCGCGGGAAGTGGTGAACGTGGTGGAATCGCCGCCAGCCATCGACCCGGTGCAAATCTCCGCCAAGGAAGAACTCACCGGGTCGGAGCTCATCGACATTCCTTACCCGGGGCCGCACGACTACCACAACGCGCTGAACTTCATCCCGGGAGTCACCCCCGACAGTTTTGGCAATTTGCATGTGGCGGGAGCCGAGAACTATCAAACTTTGGTTTTGCTGGACGGGTTTAACGTGAGCCAGCCGACGAATGGCCAGTTGGCGTTGCGCACAAGCATCGAGTCATTTCGCTCCCTGGCAGTCGTGCCCAGCCGCGAGTCGGCTGAGTTTGGCAAAGGCTCCGGCGGTGTCCTGGCTATGAACACCGCAATGGGCAATGACCGTTATCGCTTAACCTCGACGGACTTCGTGCCGGGAGCGTGGTACACCAAGGGCAGGTTTAACAGCGAATGGACGCCCATTGACACCTTCTCGGGTCCGATTATCAAGGGAAGGATGTGGTTTATCGACGCCCTGGACGGCGAGTTTGACGACAATGCGGATGTGCAGCTCCCACTCGGTGCGGATCGTGACTACGTCTGGCGCGTGGACAACCTGGCCAAGCTGCAAGCCAACCTGACCGCCCGCAACATTGTCACCGCCAGCTTTCTTTCGAACTACTATCATGATGAATACGACGGGCTGGGATTTCTCGTGCCGCAGCCGGCTACTCCGATCGAGCTCGAGACTGCTTATTTTGGCTCTTTGAAGGATCAGTACTATTTCCGCAACGGAGCCCTGCTCGAAACCGGATTCGGCGTGGACCAGTACGACACCACGCTGACGCCGCGGGGACATAGTCCATACATCGAGCTGTTCTTCGCGGCCGAGGGTAACTATTACCTGCACGAGACGGCGCTCGCCCGCCGACTGCAAGGTATATCGAATCTCTACATTCCACCGCATCAATGGCATGGACGGCACGACATCAAAGTCGGCGCTGACCTAGACCGCTTAAACTACGATGCGCAATTTCTGCGCCAGCCGATCTCGTTCGAGCCGCAGGGTCCACCGCCGCCGGGTCAGACGACGCAGCCCTGTCCCACCGATGCGGATGGCGTTCCGGGGGTGCCGGCGACAAATTGCACGCGCTACTCCGTGTTCTCGGGAGGCAATTATGCTCCGCTCTACAACACCGAGGGCAGCGCCTACGCCGAGGATCGATGGCTGATCACGAATCGCCTTCTGATCGAGCCGGGCGTGCGCTTGGATTGGGATGAACTGGTGCGCACGCCAGTGCTGTCACCGCGCTTGGCAGGCACCTATCGGGCGGATGCGGAAGGCACTACCAAGCTGTCGGCGGGAATTGGCATCATTTACGACACAACCAACTTGGGCTTGATCCATCAACCTCTGGAGGGGCAGAGGGTCGATTACTTCTTCGATTCGAACGGGTGCCCGCAGGAGGCGAACGACACCAGTGTTAAGTGCACGGGCCTGCCCTCGGGGACGCCAGAGCCCGCGCCGATCCCCTTACCGACGTCGTTTGTGGTGGACCGAAATACGCTCGAGATGCCGCGGTACGTAAACTCAAGCGGCAGCCTGGAGAAGAAACTGCCATACGCCATTTTTCTGAAACTGGAGTTCCTGGAAAAACGCGGCGTGCACGCCTTTGCCTACAACACGCTGAATGGCGCGGTGGATGGTGTCTATCTCCTCGGCAATGGACGCGACGACCACTACGATGCCTTCACGGTCAGCCTACGCCGCCACTTTCGCGAGCACTATGAAATCTTCGGAGCTTATACGCGCTCCAGTTCCCGCAGCAACCAGATCTTCGACTTCAGCCTGGATACCACGCTGCTAAGCCCGCAACTGCGCGGCCCCTATGCCTGGGACACTCCGAACCGCTTCGTGGGTTGGGGTATTCTGCCGGGTTTTAATCTGCCCCTCATTCACAAGTTCGATATCGTCTATTCGGCCGAGGCGCGCAACGGGCTGCCTTTCTATGGGATCACAGATCAAGATGAGATAGCTCCCGGCTATCCTCCCAGTTCATCTTTGCGTTTACCGACGTACTACACCCTGAATCTGCAGTTCGAAAAGCGGCTTCATCTGTTTAAACACTATTGGGCGGGGCGCGCTGGCTTCGACGACATCACCAATCACGCCCTCGTCACCGGAGCCGTCGCGACCATTGATCTCAGCCACCCAGTCCCGACTTTCGTTGACGGCGCCGGGCGCGCCTTCGTCCTCCGGATCCGGTACCTGGGCCGGCAGTGAATTCTCAAGTCCGGATGCTCAAATCTTCAGCACAACCTTCCCGTAGTTCCGGCCTTCCTGCAGCAGCTTGTACGCTTCGACGGCATGGTCGAGCGCCAGGACTTGGCCGATCACCGGGGTCAGCTTGCGTTGCACGATCCATTCGGAGAGCTGCTTCCAGGCGGGTTCCATGATCTCGGGTTTTTGGCAGAGGTAGGTCAGCCACAGGCCCTGCAGGCTGGCGGATTTCGCATACATCGCCCGGATGTCGAGTTGTGGCGGCTTGCCGGTTGCGGTGCCGTATTGGATGACGCGTCCGAACTCGCGCACCGAGCGCAGGCTTTTCGCGGTGTGCTCGCCGCCGAGCATTTCGAAGACCGCATCCACGCCTTCGCCCTGAGTGAGGTTCTTCACGACTTCTTCATAGTCGTGCCGCTTGTAGTTGATGCCGTGCTGCAGGCCGAGTGCTTTCACGCGTGCGAGCTTTTCATCGGACGACGACGTCCCGAACATTTCAACGTCCAGAATGTGTCCGATCTGCACCGCCGCCGTGCCCACGCCTCCGGCAACGGCGTGAATCAGCGCGCGACGGCTGCGGCCCGCCGGGGGCGACTGTGTCATGCCCGCTTGCCAGTAGGCCAAATAAGCCGTGAAATAGTTGACGGGGAAGGCGGCGGCTTGTTCGTCGGTCCAATGCTCGGGGACGGTCCAGAGCCGGTTCGTATAAGCGCTAACCTCCTCGGCGAACGCAGCCCACTGCATGTAGCCCATCACTCGGCGTCCGCTGCTCACTTCAACCCCGGCAAATTCGCGTCCGGCAATGAATGGCGGCTGCGGGGTTCCGGGGTAGCCGCCTTGCGTGGTCATGACGTCGGCGAAATTCAGGCCTCCGGCGGCGACGCGGACCAGCGTTTGTCCCAACTTCAGCGTCGGTTCGGCTGTGTCTTGAATGGCCAGTGCGTCCGGTCCGGATAGGCTGGTGATCACTAAAGCTTTCACGCCACCGAGTTTAGCAGGATGGATTCAGCCGTCGCGCAATCGCCCACGAATTACGTCGGCAGAAAAAAATGAAAGGTACCCTCTGAGCTTGAATCCAGCAGTACTGAATCCCCAGCTCAGAGGGCCACCTTCGCGAACAAATCGGGCCTAGTTTACAGAATTACGACCAGGGCGATCTGAACGCCCGGGTGCAGCACATCGAACAGGAAATACTCTCCATCGATATAGTCGATGTAGCAGTCGTCGGTGTAGGCCCATCCCGCCGGCCAGGCATCTACGAACTGGAAGCTGTACCCTCCGTACTGAAACTGCGACTGCCCTTGCACGATCACGCCTCTGGCACTGAAATGATGGCCAGAGCCAAAGTGCGCCTTGAACTTGTCGTCAGGAATATGACCGCCCTTTCCGGCTGGGCCGGCATGCCCGGCCTGCTGTTCCGGATGTTGCTGCCCTTCCGGCTTCATCTGGTCGCGGGATTGGTCTTGATCGCGTTTCTGATCTTGTTTTTCTGGCTTGTCCTGTCTTGCGGGTTTGGCGTCGTCCTGATGCGCGGGTTTAGCCTCGTCCTGCTTGGGTTGAGGCTTGGGATCTTCCTGCCGTGCAGGTTCCTGTGGCTTCTCGTCTTGCGCGTAGAGAACGGCTGCACTTCCCAACAGCGCCGACAGTATCGCTACATTCAAAAACCTTAAAGCTCGCATGAGCATCCTCCAAGGCCATCCTTGATGGCTTAACTCCTGCGATCTGCATGTTCGTTCAGCAGTCGCGGAACTACGAGTCTGAGATGCCAGAGGCGGGTAACCGAGGGAAGGGTTGAAACTGTATGGCGAAGCGGGAAGGGCTGTAGGAATTCCGCCTCCGGAATGGGCGAAATGCCCATTGTTTGTTTTACCCGCGTATTTGCCGTCAGGTATATACTCTTGGCGTAGGTTTACTGAGGTCTCCCCGGTCACGCCTCCACGGACCGGGACGGGGCGTACATTCATTCCCCTAATTCTTGCGCGCCCCGCATGCTGATTTGCCGATTCCCGCCCGGGGCGGCGAGGAAAGGGCACGGGTGCATCGCGCAGAGGTTCAGCGCACTGCATCCGGGGGAGGTCATACGGTGGACTTAATTCTGGTACGTCTTCTTTTTGTTATCGTAGTTTGCNNTCCTGTTCGAATGGAAGCTGCGGACGGTGAGCCTGAAGCGGCTGATCGGCGCGGCCATCGGGAGCATCGTCGGCATCTGCGGCGCCTACCTGTTTGCCCTGGTGATTCGCAGCAGTGTGCCTGCCGGCAGCACCCAAAGTTTCCTGCAAATCCTGGTCATGTTGCTGATGGCCTATGTGGGCCTGATCGTGGGCGCGAGCAAGGGCGACTTGCTGAACCTGTCGGCTTTGGGCGGGATCTTTGGCGGGGAGAAGCAAGGCAAGAAGAGCTACAAGATCCTCGACACCAGCGTCATCATCGACGGTCGCATTGCCGACATTGCCGAAACCGGTTTCCTGGACGGGATCATCGTTACGCCGCAGTTCGTGTTGCGCGAACTGCAACTTGTGGCCGATTCTGCCGACTCGCTGAAGCGCAACCGGGGACGACGCGGCCTCGACGTGCTGCAGCGCCTGCAGAAAATGGCCACGCTGCAGATCCAGATTGTGGAAGATGATTTTCCCGCCGTCCGCGAAGTCGATCTGAAGCTCATCGAGTTGGCCAAAGTCTACGAAGGCAAGATCATCACCAACGATTTCAACCTCAACAAGGTGGCGCAGTTGCAGGGCGTGGAGGTGCTGAACATCAACGAGCTGGCCAACTCGCTCAAACCTATCGTGCTGCCGGGCGAGATCATGAAAGTGTTCATCCTGAAAGAAGGCAAGGAATACAACCAGGGCGTGGCCTACCTGGATGACGGCACCATGGTGGTCGTAGACAACGCTCGGAAAATGATCGGCAAGACGATCGACGTCTCGGTCACTTCGGTGCTGCAGACTACGGCGGGGAAGATGATCTTCGGAAAATGGGATGAACGCGCCTTTGCCCGGACGAGCTCGGCCGTACAGCCCGTGGTGCCAGCCATCTCCAGTGCGGCCGTGCCGCCAGCGGTGGTGCCGAACACGCTGGTGGAGACCAAGCCCCGGCCCTAAGACTCGGGAACCTTACCGAAAGAGAAAGAAATAATCTACTCTGCGAGGGCAGACCGGAAAGCCGCGCAATTACGCAGAAGACCTGACAAGGGGTTCTTGACAGAGTATGACCATTTTCCCGCCTTCTCGGCTTGCTGGGCGGTGAATTGCCTTTGGATTTGAACTCCTCAACTCCCCCCTCGTATACTGACAGCCCGCTATGAAGGTTGTTGTGATTATTCCGGCTGCTGGGCTTGGAACCCGCATGGCTCCCGTGCCGGTCGGTGCCAAGGGCAAGCAAAAGAAGGCACCGCCCTCGAAGCAGTTCACTGAACTGGGAGGCACGCCAATTCTCGTTCATACACTGCGCAAGTTCGCCGTCGTCGACGCGGTAAGCGAAATCTGGATCGCTCTCCGCGAAAACGAGATTGCAGGGTTTCGCGCCCGGCTCCAGAGCGAACCGAACGACGTTCTCCAGAAGAAAGTGGAACTCGTCGTCGGCGGTGAGCACCGCCAGCAGTCGGTGGAGAACGCACTGAACGCGGTTCGAGCGGCGGCCGATGATATCGTTCTCGTGCATGATGCGGTGCGTCCCTTTGTGACCCGCGAAATCATTCAGGAAGTTGTCGAGGCGGCGGAGAAGTATGGCGCGGCGATTGCCGCCCTGCCCGCCGTCGATACCGTGAAGCAAGTCGAGCGCACGGCAGAGGGCGCGCTGATCAAAGCGACGATTCCGCGCGCCGGCGTCGTGATGGCGCAGACGCCGCAAGGCTTCCGCTACCGCGTGTTAAAAAAAGCTTTCGATGAGGCGTCCGCGGACGGATTCCTGGGCACCGATGAAGCTTCGCTGGTGGAACGATCAGGCCACGACGTGGTCGTGGTGATGGGCTCGCCGCGGAACATCAAGATTACAGCGCCAGGGGACATGGAATTGGCGGAGTTTTACTTGAAGACTTCACATCTTTGACACGACGACCTCGGAATGCCAACGACGAACCGCCAACGACGAACCGCCACTCGAATCGGCTACGGCTTTGACTCGCATGAATTTCGCGAGGGGGTTCCGCTGAAGATTGGCGGCATCGTGCTGGCGCATGACAAGGGACTGGGTGGTCACTCCGATGGCGACGTGTTGCTGCACGCCGTTACCGACGCTCTGCTTGGGGCCGTGGCTGCGCCCGACATTGGAGCGCTGTTCCCGCCCTCAGACCCGAAGTGGAAAGGCGCGGACTCGGCGGTCTTCCTCGGCGAGGCGCTGAAACGCGTGCACGATGCGGGATATAGCGTGGCGAATCTCGACGCCAGTCTGATTCTGGCGGCTCCTAAGATCGGACCGCACGCCGCGGCGATTCGAGTGCGGGTGGCGCAATTGTTGGAAGTCCATGCGGATTGCGTCGGGTTAAAGGCGAAGACTCCGGAAGGGCTCAATCTGGAAGACGCCGCGGTCGCGCATGTGGTGGTGCTGCTCGAGAAGCGGAGTCCGACGCGGGCGCGGAAGAAACCGAAGAAGACAAAGCGACGTTGAGCTACTTGTGCCGTGTTTCCGCTGCTCTTACCAGGGCGCGGAAAATGGCGCGAGAGGGTTCGTCTTCGACAACCGAGCGCTCGGGATGCCATTGCACGGCGAGCACGAAGTGGTCAGGGGCGGTGCCTTCGAGCGCTTCGATGATGCCGTCGTCGGGGCAGCGGGCGGTGATGCGCAGGCCCTTACCGATTTTATCCGCGGATTGGTGATGGGAAGAGTTTACGGACAGGACTAGTTGGTGTCCCTCCGGGGCTAAAGCCCCACTCCTCCTTCCCGACTCCTTTTCGGCACGGTTGAGACCGTGCCCTTCCCGTTTTTTTCCGCCAACGATTTCGGCCAGCTTGGAGTCCCTGTCAATCTCGACTGCGTGCGCGACCGCGACTTTCTTTCCGGCTTCGTGATTGATGCGCGTGCGCAACTGTTCCGGCAGAAAATCTGGGATGTGCTGGACTAGCGATCCGGCGCGATAGACGTTGATGCTTTGTAGGCCGTAGCAGATGCCGAGGACGGGCTTGCGGAGGTTGTAGGCGTCCTCGAGGAGGAGCTCGTCGACGGTGTCGCGGCGCGGATCAGCGTCGGCGCTGCGCGGGGAGCGGGTCGCGCCAAACTTCGCGGGATCGACATCGGCGTTGCTGCCGGGCAGCAGCACGCCGTCCGAGCGCTCCATTATTTTCAGAACTTCGAGTTTCATGACTTCGGCTGAGGGCTGGTCGAGCGGGATGCGGACGGGCTCGCCTCCGGCTTGCTCGATGGCGCGCTCGTATTGAGGAATTGCCCGCTCGCCGTATTCACGATCGATCGAGTGTGGCATGGGGATGGCGATGCGGGGCCGGGCGTGGGTTGGCAAGCGGTTCATCCTTTCAGCTCATCTTCTCATATCAATTAACCCTTCAAGCGCGGCCAGCGTCTTTGACTGGCGGTAATGACGGATTTCCATGGACAGCGACAGCACGAAGATGATGCTGCCCGCGACCACCGCCGCGGGAAGGGCGATCAGGCGATAGGCGATGGTCATGTTGGGACGCACGTGGCGCAGGGCTGACACGACAACCGTCCCGATGATGCCGACGAGCAGGCTGGCGGCGAACGAAATGAGCGTGCCGATGAACGTCACGAGCAGGACGCGCACCGGGATCGCATACCAGCGGGGTGGGCGCGGGGGCATGCTTCTAAGCTACCACCCTCCGGCTGCGGGGGCGATAGGAGGCGGTAATGGGANNCCCGAGCACCGGTAGTGTATAAAAGAGCAGATATGTCGCAATCAGCGCCAGCTATTACGCGGAGCCCCTCAGATGTGGTCCGGATGACGCCGGTTTCGCAGGCGGGCAATGGGGTGTGCTATGCCGTGGCGGGAGAGAACTCCGTCGGCTCGTTCGACTTGGAGCGGATGATTGCGGCGGTGCCTACCAAGATAGCTTCGGCGCTGAAGCGCAAGGCTTATTACTTTGTGCCCCTGACGGTTAGCCAGGGTGACGAGATTCTGATTGCAGATCGATATGATGTGGCGTTGAGCGACAATGCGGTTTGCCATCGCAACCTGAATTTGGGCGATTCGCAGTGCGTGTTCATCTCGACGCGGCTGACGGATGACAAGTTCTCCGTGGCCTTCGAGTTCTATATCAACGTGGGGCATGCGCTGGTGGAGTGCGCCGGAGTTTCGCAGGAATTCAGCGAACTGGCGTGGCAGCAGGTGGAAGCGGGAACGCGCGGCGAAACCTCGCTTGACGCCTGGGAAGCGCGCAAACTGGCCACGGCCGGTGGGCCGGACGCGGAGCGCTACAAGAACGAATATTTCGAGGCTACCTTTTCCGATACGATCTCCATTTACCTGCTGTCGCTGTATCTGGATGTGGATTATTACGACTTGCGCGAGCGGGATTATCCGCTGCTGGCGCCTTCGGCGTTGGCGGAACGGTTGAGGAAAGTGGCGGAGCTGTTTCCGGCGAATGCGGGCTTTGAGTTTGCGGTGCTCTACAAGCGGCGGGCATAGCTCCGCTGGGGTTTCCAGTTTTCCGGTTTCTCTTCTCCTACTTGTTGCCGATCACGAAATTAACTGTGCTGGATTGGTTGGTGTTCACCGTGACCGATTTCTCCCAGGTCTTTGGTTCGGTGAAGACAGGCCGCTGGACCGTGTGCTCGGTGAGGACGTCGTAGGCCTGCTCCTTGCCGGCCAGGCCCCAGCCTTCATGCCAGGCGACTATCTGATAGGTGCCGGGTGGCACGCTATTGAATTCAAAGCGGCCGCTCTCGTCCGTAACGGCGTAATAGGGATGCGAAACAACCATCATCTCGGCGTTCATCCAAACGTGGCCGCCGTTGCAGTGAAGATTGATTAAACCGGTGGTTGACATGGTGCGCGAGACGACCTGATTTTGGAAGGGAAATGGCAGATTGAAGGTAGCCGCCCCGTCCATGTGGATGGTGTGCAGGGTAGCGTCGGAGCTTTGCATCGCCAGCGCAGCGTTCTGGGGCACGAGAAGAATGTGGGGAACGTAATGGCAACGCTTCTGGTCTAGGTGGCGCTCCTGCTCGGGCAGATTCATGGCTTTCCCGGCGGAGATGTTTTTGATGTAGACAATAGTATTGGCAACACCGCCCTCGGATCCGACGATCAAGCGCTCGAGGCTGGTGGTTTTCTTGCCATCCGGGTCGCAGACCTGGGGATCCTTCGTGACGGGAAAGTCCAACTCGCGGGGCACGGGTCCCGACCATTTGACGGTCCCGGAGATGGTCCCACCGTCCGTGACAGTGATGACTTTATAGCCGTCCTGGGCGACCGCAAAGGTCGCGACGGCCAGAAATAAAAGTGGCAAGAAAAACCGTATAGCTCTGAACATTACGATCTCCTGATAGATTCGGCGACCCTCGACAGTCGCCATGGAAGGCGGACTGAGACCAGGGTCAATCTGCTTGCTTTCGCAAGCCACGGCTTACACCGCAACTTGCGGGAGCGCGCTGTACAGGGTTCCGCACGGGCGGAGTAGCGCTCGCATTTGCGGTCGTTCCTAATCCAAACCGGAAGGCCGTGGGAGACACGGTTGCTGCGGTTGGGAATCACCAATAGAGTGCGCTCATCGGGCGCAGGAGTCGAGATTACCGAGGTAATAGAACGAGTGGAGGGAGAGTAGTTGGCGCGATACCGAGCAGCCCAGCATACTTTCCTGGGCGTTGGTTCTCAGGACCTCGAAATGCTTCGGTCGACAAGGATGCCTTCCATCCGCACCACCGAGATGGCTGGATCTCTGGGCGAGACGGACGGCCAGGTTCGGTCCCTTCCATTTGCTGACTTGTTCATCGGCGGCGGCTTCGTTCCGCACTTAAGCGGAAGCAGTCCTGATTCGAACTCGCCACCTTCCTTGTGGGAATACGACAGATTAGTCTTCGACCATCCACATCGCTCGTCATGGCCATATCCAACTTCCCGTAAATCATCGGCCAATGACGGGCACAACGTTCCGGTACCAGACAAGAACGCCGGTCCCTGCCGCGACTGCGAAGCCAATTCCATCCCGTGCCATCGCTAACCAAAAGAGTGGATCGTGGCTTCTTGGCATTGCGTCTCCATTGGCCTATCCTGATTCAGCGGTTGAAACTTCGCAATATCTCTCCATGCCTGTCAGCGTCCGATCGTTCGCGAAGATCAATCTCGGGTTACGCATTGGCGCTGCCCGCGAGGACGGATTTCATGAACTGCTGACTGTGTATCAGACGATCGGGTTGCATGACCTGATCCGGGTGAGTTTGGGGCGCGGGCGTGGGATTGAGATTCAGTCGACTGACCCGAGAGTTCCGAAAGATGAATCGAATACGTGCCACCGCATCGTCAAGAAAGCGATGCAGGCGTTGAACATGAAGGGGCGGGTCCTCATCCATATTGAGAAGCGGTTGCCGGTGCAGGGCGGGCTGGGTGGGGCTTCGGCGAATGCCGTGGCTGCGATGCTGGCGCTGGAGCGGGTGCTGAAGAAAGCTTTGCCAACAGAGGAGCGGCTGCGGATCGCGGCGGAAGTGGGNNAGGATTTGCCGGCTACCGCGTGCGTGGTGGTGACTTCGGAGGTGGGGGTCTCGACGCCCAACGCGTTTGGGGAGTGGGATCGAAGGACGGGCGGTGCGGGAGTGTCCGCCCTGGTGGAAGGCGGATCGTCAAAATTGACGCTCCCCGCAGCATCCGATAGAATGAGTGAGCTTGGCCGAGGGCTGTCGGCGTGGCTGAGCCAGAGTTACTCCGGTGCTCCTCGTCAGATTTCCAGGAGGGGCCGGGCCGAGAATCCGCTTCTCGAGCTTGTCCGGGCCGGGATCGAAAACGACTTTGAACCAGTCGTCTTTCCTGAGTATCCCGAGCTGAGTGAAGGCAAGTGCGCACTGGAGCGCGCGGGCGCAAAGTATGCGTCGCTGTCGGGCTCCGGGTCAACGTTGTACGGGCTGTTCGCTTCGAAAAAGGCGGCGCGCGCGGCGGCGGAAAGACTTAAGACAGAGGGCTGGGCGGCTCAGGCGACGGTTACGCTGACACGGCGGGAGTATTGGAAAAAGTTTCTTGTTTCCAGTTTCTAGTTTCTGGTTGTTTAATAGAGATATCACGCTTCTCCAGCGAAGCCGGTGTTCGGTTTGGACTTTGAAACCGGAGCCGGAAACTCGAAACAGCGGTACTGGGCCGTCGACTAATGGTAGGTCAAGTGCCTTTGGAGCACTTTGTCTAGGTTCGAATCCTAGCGGCCCAGCCAGAAAACCGTTCTTCGGTCTCAGTTTTAAGTCAAGGGGCTGAAGCCAAGGTTGAGAACCGGGAACTGAGAACTTCTTATGGCTACTTTGGTGACGCCGGCCGAAAAGACAGAGAAGACGGAAAAGAACGTTCCACCCACGCCAGACGAGAAGCTAGATCGCAAGCAGCGCGCACGGGTGGATGACAAGTTCAAGATCTTCAGCGGGACGGCGAACGAGCCGCTGGCCGACGAGGTCTGCCAGTTTCTCGGGATGCAGCGCGGGCAGGCGCAGGTGATCCGCTTCGCCGACGGCGAGGCGTATGTGCAGATTCAGGAGAATGTGCGGGGCTGCGATGTGTTCGTGATGCAGCCGACTTGCCGCGCGTCTCATGGAAATAGCAATAAGAGCACCAGCGTGGACGAGCACCTGATGGAACTGTTGTTGATGATCGACGCGCTGAAGCGCGCGTCGGCACGGCGAATTACGGCGGTGATGCCCTATTTCGGGTACGCGAGACAGGACCGCAAGGACAAGCCGCGCAGTCCGATTTCCTCGAAGCTGGTAGCGGATTTGCTCACCACCGCCGGGGCGCACCGGGCGCTGATTGTGGATTTGCATACGCCGCAGTTGCAGGGCTTTTTCAATATTCCCGTCGATCACCTGTTCGCTTCCCCGGTACTGGTGGACCACTTCCGGAAGTTGAACCTGCCGAATCTGACGGTGGTTTCACCCGACGCGGGCGGCGTGGAGCGGGCGCGGTTTTTCGCGAAGAAGGTGGACGCGGCGCTGGCCATCGTCGACAAACGGCGCACGGAAGTGAACGTGGCCGAAGTGATGCACGTGATCGGCGACGTGAAGGGGCGGACTTGTTTGATCATTGATGACTTAATCGATACGGCGGGCACGTTGGTGAAAACCGCGGCGGCATTGATGGACAACGGCGCGACCGAGGTCTATGCCTGTTCTTCTCATGCCGTGCTGTCGGGGCCGGCGGTGGAGAACATTGCGAAGTCGGTGATCCGCGAAGTGGTGGTCACCAACACCATTCCGCTGACCGAAGAGGCCAAGCGGGAGCCCAAGATCCGGGTGCTTTCGATCGCGGGATTGATTGGCCGGGCGATCCAGGCCAATCACGAAGAGACTTCGGTCAGCAAGCTATTTATCTAGATTATCGAAGCGAAGACAGGAACGGACATTATGGCATCCACATTGGAGCAAAACATTCTCGAGGCACAACCGCGAGAAGCGGGGACAAAGAACCGGGCTCGGCGGGTGCGCCGAGAAGGCAAAATCCCAGGCGTGGTTTATGGCGCGGGCAAGGACGCCTTGGCGGTGAGCGTGGACCCGCGGCACGTGCTGCGTATTCTGCGGTCAGACAGCGGCCACAACACGATTCTCGATCTCGCGCTGGACGGCGGCGAACGCACTAAGGCGATGATTGTGGATTGGCAATATGAGCCGATCAAAGGCCACTTGCTGCACATCGACCTGAAGCGCATCGCCATGGACAAGGCGTTGCGGGTCAGCGTGCCCGTCGTCCTGCAGGGCGTGGCGGAGGGCGTGAAGACGGAGGGCGGCATTCTCGAACAGATGCTGCGCGAAGTGGAGATCGAGTGCCTGCCGGGCGACATCCCCAGCCACATCGACGTCGATATCTCGCATCTGGTTTTTGGCAAAGTGCTGCGCGTTTCGGATTTGCCGCACAACGAGAAGCTGAAGTTTCTTTCGGACGCGAACCAGCCGGTAGCTCACGTGACCTCAGTGAAGGAAGAAGTGGTGGCCACGCCGGAAGCGGTGGCGGCGGACGCTGCAGCGGTTCCAGCCGAGCCCGAAGTCATCAAGAAGGGCAAGACCGAGACCGAGGAAGAGGGCGAAGCGGCTGCTGCCGAGAAGCCCGAGAAAAAGGCCGAGAAAAAGGAGAAGAAGTAAGGACGCGAGCCAGGCGTGTGACTGTTGCTTCGCAAAGAACGCGAACCTCGCGCGGCTCGCCCAGATCCCCATCGGCTTTGCTCAGGGGCAGGCTCTGGCTGCGCAAGCGGAGGAAATTGATACGGGGTGAAACTGATCGTCGGTCTCGGCAATCCTGGTGACGAGTACGAACTCACGCCGCATAACATGGGCTTTCTGGTAGTGGATCGCATCGCCGGTGAACGTGGGGTCGAGATCAGGAACCGGCAGTGCCGGGCGCTGACGGCGCGAATACGGGTGGGGGACGAGCCGGTTCTGCTGGCGAAGCCTGAAACCTACATGAACCTGAGCGGCTTATCGGTTCGGGAGCTGGTGGAAGAGTACGAAGTGAAGCCGGAAACGGACCTGATCGTGATTCAGGACGAACTGGATTTTCCGCTGGGCACGTTGCGGATTCACACGCGGCGGAGTTCGGCGGGGCATAACGGGATCGAGTCGATCATCGGGGCACTGAACACGCAGGATTTTTTGCGCATCCGGATCGGCGTGACCCCGGAGCGTAAGGTTGAAGATGGCCAGCGGTATTTGCTGGCGCCGTTTCGCAAGGCCGATCTGGAGGTGGTGGACGGAATGATCGACACCGCGGTGGAAGCGGTGCAGGTGATTTTGACCGAAGGTGCGGCGGCAGCCATGAACCGGTTTAACCGCAGGGAGCAGGACGAGAACGGAAAAGATTAGCCAAGAATTTGGAGATAGCAATGAATCGTACTTACGAACTGATGTTTATTGTCCGGCCGGATATGGCGGACGAAGATCTCGATAAGCTGATTTCGAACCTTGAGGCGACTGTAACTTCGGCGGCCGGATCGATCAAGAGCGTGGACCGGATGGGTAAGCGCCGTCTAGCCTACACCGTGCGCAAGTTCCGGGAGGGCGTTTATATTCTGCTGACCATCGAGGGCGCGGGCACGGTGGTCCGCGAACTGGAGCGCCGCCTGCGGGTCACCGAGCCGGTGATCAAGTTCCTCACCGTGCGCATCGACCTAGAGCAGAAGCGCCTGGACAAGATCAAGAAGCTGCGCGACGCGAAAAAGAAGGTGAGCGCGCAGCCCGCGACAGCGGCAGTGGCGGAAGAAGCGCCTGCGCCACCGGTCGCGGAAACTCCAGCAACGGCTTGAAGAGCAACGGTCAGTGTCCAGTTCTGGTTCCGCGTTTAAGTGATTTGACTGGCCGCTAACCACTGGCCACTGATTCATGAAGGAGCGTTATGCCTGAAGAGACCAAAGCACCAACAATCGAGCGGCCTTCCGGGGAAGGACACAGATCCGACGGACCGCGTTCCGGAGGGGACCGTCCGCGGTTCGGAGGCGGGGGCGGCGGGCGTTCCGGGCCCGGGGGTCCGCCGCGCGAGGGTGGACGGAAGTTTTTCCGGCGCAAGAAGGTTTGCAAGTTTTGCACGGAGAAGATTGCCGACATCAACTACAAGGATTACCGGCTGCTCGGCCAGTTCGTGGCCGAGAGCGGCAAGATCGTGCCCCGGCGGTTGACCGGCGTGTGCTCGCCGCATCAGCACCGGCTGGCCGCGGCCATCAAACAGGCGCGCAACATTGCGTTGCTGCCGTTTGCTGGACGGGCATCGTAAAAGCAGCAGAAGCCCTGTCATCCCGAGCGAAGCGAGGAATCTTGGTTCTTGCCGACGGCAAGAAGAACCACGATCCCTCGCTTCGTTCAGGATGACAACTTCGGAGGATTGGAGCCATACCATGGAAGTCATTCTCAAAGAAGATGTAACTAAGCTGGGATCGCGCGGCGACGTGGTGAAGGTTGCCGAGGGATATGGCCGCAACTTTCTTCTGCCGCACAAGCTGGCCATCGAAGCCACTGCGGGGAACAAAGCCGTCGTGGCGCAGATGAAGGCTGCCTCGGTGCGTCGCTCAGCCAAGGAGAAGACGCAGGCCGAGGAACTGGCCAAGCAGTTCGAGGGTCTATCGGCATCGTTCGAGCGGCGGTCGGGCGAACACGATCAGTTGTTCGGCTCGGTTACTTCGGGCGACATTGCCGACGCCATCGTGAAAAAGGGAATCAATCTGGACCGGCGCCAGATCCAGCTCCACGAGCCGCTGAAGACTCTGGGCGAGTTCACCGTGCCGGTGAAGCTGCATAAGGACGTGACCGCGCATTTGAAGGTTGTGATTGAGAAGGAAGCAGTGGCGGAGTAGGCGCAGGTCGCACGATAGCCGCCAGTCGCCAATGCGGACGCGCCACTGCCCCTTTTAGCTTTCGGTTTCTTGCCTCCGGCCGGCCTTGGGTCCGGAGCGAGCGATGCTAGCTTCGGAATCATACGCACTGGCACGCGAGCTGGCAGCGACTCTTGTTCGTTGGGTGCTGAGGGTTTAGCTCGACGGCATTACCCTTCACGAAGGCGCCCACGCTCGACGAGATCTGGCTTTACCTTTTCGAGCGATATCCCCACTCTTTGCGGCGTGATTCAGAGGTCAGGCCGTCCCAGAAATAGCCTCAAGCCGGCTCTCCTGCCGATCCAAGCTGTTGAGCAGCAAGCGGAAATCCTCACCGCCAGCCTATAATTTCTGCTCACGGTTCCCTTGACTATCCGTCTATTCCTATGCAAGCCCGGGTACGGCATCGACACCGGGCGGTACAGGACACGACAAAACATGCCGGCCGATGTTTGGGCGTTGACCATTACGGTTGGTGAGCGAGCGCACTCGAAAACGAAGTCGGAGCGAGTGGACGGAGTCAGCGGTATTGGAGTCGGTGAGGACACACTTACTGAGAACCTGGTTCGTGAGAACCTGATTAATCAGAACCAGGACCCCACGCGGGGCCGCATGGCTGGGCAAGAACGCCGCATCGACGATACGATCCTCATCCGCGAGGCGCAGCACGGGAACCGCGCCGCCTTCGAGGAACTGGTGCGTCACTACGATCAGGCAGTCTTGCGGCTGGCGCTGCACCTGACCGGGACCGAGCACGATGCGCAGGACGTTTATCAGGATGCCTTCCTCAAGGCTTACAAGAACATCGGAAGCTTTCGCTTCGAGTGCTCGTTCTACACGTGGATCTACCGAATCGTGACCAATCTTTGCCTGGATCACCTGCGCAAGAAAAACGTGCGCAAGGAGGATGCGCCAGTGGCAAAAGACGCGTCCGGCGGGGAGTACGACCTGCTCGATCAGGTGCCCGATGGGCGGGCGGGCGCGAATCCGGAGCGCGATTTGATGCGGCGTCAGTTAGGGGCACGAATTTCCGGAGCGCTTGAAAAGTTAACGGCGCGCGAGCGCATGGTATTTGAGCTGAGGCATTATCACGGGTTGAAGTTGCGCACTGTGGGCGAGATTTTGCATACCACGGAAGAGACCGCGAAAAATACGCTGTTTCGGGCCACGCAGAAGTTGCGCGGGCAGTTGGGGGATATGAGGTAGGCCGGGCCGGGCTAGAGTGCCCGNNCTGGCCGATGACGCGCGTCATGAACTGGAGCAGCACATGGCGCGTTGCGCCGACTGCGCCGCCGAACTGAAGGCGGAACAGGAGTTCCACGCTCTGCTGTCCGAGGATCGGGTGGCGGAGCCGACTCCGAACCTGCTGGCGGCTTCGCGCATGCGACTGCAGGAAGCGCTGGAGACGGCCGAGCAGAGCGGATTCTGGCATCGGCTGGCGTTCGATCCGGCGAACTGGTTGCGGCAGGTGCACTTCTCGCCCGCGCTGGCGTCCGCGATTTTGATTCTCGGGTTCGCGGGCGGAGTGGGAACTTCCTACAGAGTATTTGTTCATCAGTCGAGCGTTTCGGGCACGACTCCGGCTCCGGCTCCTAACGAAGCTTCGATCACCGGTATTCGTTCCATCACGCAGGAGCCGGGTACCAATAAGATCGACATTAAGTACGACACGGTTTCGACGCTGGAGACGCAGGGATCGATGAACGATCAGCGCATCCAGCAACTGCTGCTGTTTGCCGCCCAGAATAATTACAATTCGGGCGTGCGCATGGATTCCGTGGATCTGCTGACTCAGAAGCCCAACGTTTCGCAGGTGCGCGAGGCGCTGGTCTATGCGCTGCGCTACGACACGAATCCGGGAGTGCGGCTGAAAGCTTTGGATGGTCTGGGCGGTTTCGTGAAGGATGATGTGCGGGTCCGCGACGTGGTGCTGGAAGCTTTGGTGAACGATTCGAACCCGGGCGTGCGCACCGAGGCGTTGCGCTTGATTGACCCGGTAAAAGCGGATGGCAGCGTGCGCGGAGTGTTGATGACGCTGGCGGCCAAGGATCAAAGCCAATACATCAAGTCACAGGCTCGCACCATGCTGGCGCAGTTGCCCGAGATTGATTGATCGAGATTTATGAAACTGAGGTGGTTCATTTTGAAGCGTTCGCCACAATTCGTCGGCCTTTGCATTCTGGCCCTGCTTGCGCCGCTGGCGTTGGCGCAGGAAACGCACGTCTCCCGTGAGGGAGGTGCATGGGGCCAGGAAATCACAGGCACGCTGGCCGCGGCCAAGAATCTGCGAGTCAAAGTCGACGTGGGCTCGGTGGTCGTGCACGGGGGACAGCAACAGGGCATTAACTATGTCATTCATACGCGCTCTTATACTTCATCCGAGCAAGACGCGCGCCGCCAGTTCGGGTCCTTCAAAATCAGCGCTTATGTTCGCGGAGACACGGCCTGGATTGTGGGCGACTGGCAGGGGCGGCGCCCGCGCAAGTTCTCCGGAGAGTTCGCCATCAACGTCCCCCGGGAGCTTGGCCTGGTGAAGATTGAGACCGAGGGCGGCAACATTGACGCCACCGGAGTCGCGGGCCGCGTAGAGGCGCAGAGCGGCGGCGGCAGTATGCACCTGGATGCCATTGGCGGAGGCGCGCAGGCAGATACGGGCGGCGGAGCGATCGATGTGGGAACCATCGATGGCGATATTGGCCTGCATACCGGTGGGGGCTCCATCCACGTGCATCACGCCGACGGCAAAATCATCGCGGAAACCGGCGGGGGCAGCATCGAGATTGTTTCGGCCACGCAGGGCGCCAGCGTCGAGACCGGCGGCGGCGGGATTGAGGTCAAGCAGTGCACCGGCAAGGTGAAAGCAGGCACCGGCGGCGGCAGCATCGAGCTGGGAGACATTGCCGGTCCGGTTGAAATTAAGACCGGCGGGGGCAGTATTCGCCTCGCATCCGCCAAGGGCCACGTCGAGGCCCACACCGGTGGCGGTGCGATCGAACTCGATGGAGTGCCATCGGCCATGGCTGACACGGGCGCCGGCGGCATCGTCGTGAAGCTCGTAAAGACCGACGCTCCGCCTAGCGATTCGAGGCTGGAGACTTCCGCCGGCGATATTACGGTCTATATTGCGCCTGACGTTGTCGTTTCAGTGCGCGCCAGCGTGGACCTGGGCAATGGGCACCACATTACCTCCGACTTCCCAGACATTCACATCGCCAGCGAAGGCAACCAGTGGGGTCCGAGGACGCTGAACGCGGAGGGGAGGTTGAATGGAGGGGGTCCGGTGCTGAAAGTTCGGACGACGACGGGAGATATTTGCTTTAAGCGGGCGAATCAATAAGCGGTTTCGCTCGTCTATGGAAGCAATGTGAAATTGAGGTGCAAAAGTATTCAGGAGGCTGGCCATGCGAAGACATATTCTAACCACCATTGCCTTGTTGCCATTGCTGCTTAATCTGTCACAGGCCGGACAAGTCTGGATGTCGGATTCCTCGCCTTTCGGCGACTCGGGCACGAGTTCTTATCTCGGCGTCGACATCGCCGACATTACCACCGACCGGCTGGGGGCTTTGAAGCTGAAGGAAGAGCAGGGGGTCGAAGTGACGATGGTCGACCAAGATGCTCCCGCAGGCAAAGCCGGAATCAAGGAGCACGATGTCATTTTGACCATGAACGGAACGGCCATCGAAAGCAAGACGCAATTGCAGCGGATGATCCACGAAACTCCGCCGGGACGAGTGGTCACGCTGGGTTTGAGCCGCGATGGACAGGCGATGACCATCAAGGTGCAACTGGCCGACCGGCGCAACGAATTCGCCCTTAAGGGAATGAAAGACGGGGATTGGGACAAGAATTTCCATATCGAGATTCCGCCCATCAGCCTCCCGGACATCGATGTTCCGAACATGGGGGTCGTTTATGTGCATTCGTCGATGAGAAGCGGTCTGATGGTGGAGAATCTCACGCCCCAGCTAGGCGAGTTTTTTGGCGCGAAGAACGGGAATGGAGTGCTGGTTCGGTCCGTAGAGAAGGGGAGCCGCGCGGAAAAGGCTGGCCTGCACGCCGGAGATGTGATCATTCGCGTCGGCGATCAGCCGGTTCATGACACCAGCGACTTCACTCATGCTTTGCGTTCGCAGAGCGCGGGATCGGTTAGTGTGGGAGTGATCCGCGACAAGAAGGAACAGACTCTTACCCTTACCGTGCCTGAGCGCAAGGACTCTGGCGAGATAAACGAGGAGAGCCTGGAGGAGCCCGAACTGGATGCGGACAGGCAGATGGAATTGAGTGAGTTGCAAACCGAGATTGCGAGACTCCGCCCCCAGATGGACCTGGCAAAAGAAGAAAGCCGCAAGGCCTCGGCGGAAATGCTCAAGTCTCTCTGCGACGAGCGAAAACAGTTGCAAGAGCAAGCCGAGAAGCTAAGCCAGGAACTCCGGCCCAAGGTGCAGGAGGAACTTCAGAAGAGCCTCAAGAAACTAGAGCAACAGAAGGAAGAGATTCGTCGCCAGCTCCGGAAAGACGGGCTGGATATATAGGGCGGTTCGAACCAGTCCCTGACTAGAGTGCAAGAATAACTCAGGGACCGCGATCGCGACTTGAAGCTAAGAGCCCGCCGTGTGGGCGCGCGGCAAAGTCCCGAGGCAGACTCTGTTCCGTCCCGCCTGCTTGGCGGCGTAGAGGGCCGCGTCGGCGGCCTTCACCAACTCGTCGCGCGTGGTTCCGTGATCGGGGAAGGCGGCGGCTCCAGCGCTGATCGTGACGGTCCGCGCCACACCCGGGAACTGCCAGCTGGCCACCAGCTTGCGCAGTTTCTCCGCCACATTCAGTGCATGGTGAGCATCGGTTTGAGTAAGCAGGATCCCGAACTCCTCGCCTCCATAACGGCACACCACATCGATCTTCCGCAATTGCTGGTGAAAGAGGGAAGAAACCTGGCGCAGCACCTCATCGCCCAGCACGTGTCCGAACTCGTCATTCAGCCGCTTGAACAGATCGATGTCCGTCATGATGACGGCCATGGCGGTGTTGTAGCGGCGGGCGCGCTCAATCTCTTCGATGAAGCGCAGTTCGAAAAAGCGCCGGTTGAAAATGCCGGTTAGGCCGTCAAGGTAGGCAAGCTGTTTTACGCGCTCGACATAGTGGGCGTTCTGGATGGCCGTGGCGCAGATGTCGGCGACCGATTCCAGCGACTGCAGGTCGCCGTCGCGGAAGGCATCGGGCAGGGCGCTGTCGAGCGCGAGAATTCCCAGCGTCTGCCCGAACGAAACCAAGGGAATGCACATGCGCGAGGCCGATTCCGCGAAGAACTT
>PMHI01000484.1 GCA_003156615.1 Acidobacteriaceae bacterium
ATCCTCGAAACCTCGCAGGATGAAATCGGCCGCGTCGCCGGTGCCATCGATAAAACCGCTCGCCGCGTCGAACAAAGCTTCGCCGCCGTCCGCTCCAGCCAGCGCCAGCTCGAAACCCTGCTCAACAGCATGCAGGACGCCGTCATCGCTGTCAGCGCCGACGGTCTGGTGCAGTGGGCCAACCAACGCATCGATCGCATGGTCCCGCAAGGCACCCGCCTGCATCAGCCCGTTGTCGAAACCATCCGCGACCCTGATTTCCTCGCCGCCGTGAAGGAAGCTACGACGACCCGCGAAGTCAAAACCGCCCGCGCTACTTCAATCGTTCCCGGCCGGGCTTTCGATGTAACCGCTGCCCCTCTGCCTGGCGGAGGCGCTGTCGCAGTGCTTCGCGACCTGACCGAAACCGAGCGTGTAGAAAAAACCCGACGCGACTTCATTGCGAACGTTTCCCACGAACTGCGCACGCCTCTCACTTCGATTCAGGGCTACGCTGAGACCTTGCTCGACAGCACCCCCGAAAATACTGCGCCCACACGCGAGTTTCTGGAAATCATCCGCAAGAATTCCTCCCGCATGTCCCGCCTCACCGAAGATCTGCTTACCCTGGCGCGCGTCGAATCCGGCGAAACGCGTTTCGAGTCGGAGGCGGTCCCGCCCGCCGAACTTCTCCACGACGCCGAAGAAAGCTTCCGCGAAATCGCCCGCACTCATGGCATTGATTTGCGAATACAGGATTTGCAAATACAAGACTTGCAGACCCAGGATTCTCCGGCCCAACCTTTGCAGAGCCAGAACTTTCCCGGCCCCAGCCCAGTCCCAGAAAACCTTCCCCCGGTCCTCGCCGACCGCGAAGCCATTCACCAGGTCTTCTCCAACCTGATTGACAATGCCCTAAAGTACGGCGCCTCTGGCGGACGAATCATCCTGGGCGCCCGCGCCCTTGCCCACGCGGTAGAATTCTTCGTCCAGGATTTCGGCGCCGGCATTGCCTCCGAGCACCTCCCGCGGCTGTTCGAACGCTTCTATCGCGTCGACAAAGCCCGCTCCCGCGAGTCCGGAGGCACCGGCCTCGGCCTCGCCATCGCCAAGCACATCATGTTGGCCCACGGCGGTTCCATCCGTGCCGAAAGCGAACTGGCCCACGGCTCGATTTTCCTATTCACGCTCCCCAACGCCTGAACCAAAACAGTATTACCGAAGTACCGCCCGGCCCTCCGTAGCCTCGGTGTAAAATCGCTGCAGGATCTTCTGTTCGGAGAGGTTATGAAACGAATTGCGGCTTTCCTACTGCTGCTCGCCTTGAGCGTTGCGTGGTCGATGCCAGCCAATGCCCAAAAGGAAAATAGGAGTATCGGCGAAAATAGCCGTGAGGCCAAGCGGGCAGCCAAGCAGCAGCAAAGGTATTCAAAAAAGCAGGCCAAGAGGCAGCGCAAGGCTATGAAGAAATACCAGAAGGCACAACGCAAGGCGGCGAAGCGGCAACGCCGGCGCACATAGCTCTCGCCTTTATCTACGCTGGATTTTCGGTGGCTGACGTTTGGTCCGGAGGGCGGCTCGCCCCGACATTTGCCTTCGGACTACAAAAAATGACCAAAAATTCACCTTCCCGTAACCCACGCCTGAAAAGGAAACCTTATCCTTTGCCGTGGCCCATCTATCCATGGGTACGGCAAAACCAGAATTAACCGCTGCGCACACTTCCAACACACTCCCGGGGGATACCCTCATGAGCACAGCCCGCGCTGAGAGCCTGCCCCCCGAACCGGCCCATCATCACATCGTTCGCCGCACCATCGAAGCCTGCCGTCTGGCCAAAGAAGCCGCCGGAGCCGCTGCCGAGGGCATTGCCACCGGTTCCAGCCCACTGCTGAACTCTCTACGTCAGCGCGAGCGCGAACTCGATACGCTCGACATGGAAATCGACAGCGCCGTCACCACCGCCATCACCGAAGTCGAACCGGCCGAGGCGCGTGAGCTGCTCGCTTGCATGAAGTTCATGATCAGCCTGGAGCGCATCGGCGACCTGCTTCTCAGCTTCGCCAACAGCGCCCAGGCCGCCGCCGGCCGCATCGATTCCGATGACACCCGCGACCTCACCCGCATGGCCACCATCCTCGAAAAAATGCTCACCGACGTGGGCGACGCCTTCTCCGTGCGCGATGTCTCCCAAGCCGTCGACGTTCTCCGCGCCGACTCCGAGATCGACCGCCTGCGCAACCTCATCTTCCTCCGCCACATCGAGAATCCCGAAAACATCGCCCGCCAAGCCAGCCTGCAAGTCATCTTCATGACCCAGTCTCTTGAACGCGCCGGCGACCACGCCAAGAACCTCGCCGAAGAAGTCTGCCACGTCGTCAGCGGTCGCACCGTCCGCCACGTCCTGATGGCCTACGACAAGCCGGTAGAACAAATGTTCATCGACTACCTCCGCCGCCGCGACCAGCCCTAGTGAGCTGAAAGTGTGATGGTCGTGGAATCTGGAGGCTGCAGGTCGGAATCTTGCCGAAAACACTGCCCGCATCGAGCTGCGCGGGGCCCGGTTTCACTCGCTGGTCGGTACTGGGAACTACTTCGCCGGCACCCAGTAAATCTCTTCCTTGATCGCAGTCTTGTCGAGAAATCCACGCCGCTTCAGGATCGCCTTGCTGTTCGCGATCATATCGGGATGGCCGCAAAGATAGGCATGAGTATTGCTGGCATCGAGCTCCCAGCGGTCGGCATACTTGCGCAGGATGTCGTCGGCCCGCCCGATCTCACCCGACCAGTCGGCGTGATCCCATGGCCGGCTCACGGTGGGCACATACGTGAACCAGGGCAGTTCCGCGCCGAAGCGCACCAATTCCTCTTTGTAGCCGAACTCCCATGGCCGGCTGGCGCCGTTGAGCAGGTATAGCTGGTGACCGCCATCGAAGCGGTCTTCCTTCCAGTCTTGGTACAGCGTGCGGACAAAACTAACGAAGGGAGCGACGCCGGTCACCGTGGATACCAGCAGATGATTCGTGCGTCCGTTGCCGGTCTCAAGCGTGAACCGTCCCTTGGGCGCCTTGCGCATCAGTAACTGGTCCCCGGGCTGCAGCCGGTGAAGCAGCGGCGTGAGCGCTCCTTCGAGCACCAGCTCGAAGAAGAATTCGACTTCGCCTTCGGCGGGAGACGAGACGATCGAATAAGGACGTTCGATGCGCTTGCCGCCGTCCTCCACGCCCAGCGTGGCGTATTGTCCCGGAACAAAATGGAAGGGTCCGTCCGACCGAATGCGGAACATCCACAAATCAGGCGCAAAATCCACGCGCTTGGTGATTCGTGCGCGAAAAAACTTGTCGTCAACAACCGTCATTTCCAAATCCCTAGAGGCCCCAGGCCAATTCGACGCCAGACTGAAGCGGGTGAATGNNTGAATCGCAGGAGAAGGCCAAGCATGAGACTCAAGGCTTACGTCTTTGTCTTTAACGGGCTAGCGGACTGGGAGCCGGCGCTGGCTTTGTGCGAGATCCGAAAATCCGGCAAATACGAGGTGCGGACGGCGGGGCATTCGCGCGAGGCCGTGGTGACGATGGGAGGGCTGAATGTGGTGCCTGACATCGCGATGGATGAGATCGAAGCGCGGGAAACTGCCATTTTCATCGTCCCCGGTGGAAACCGGTGGGAAGAAGGGCCGGACCAGAAGGTGCATGATCTCCTCCGGCGGCTGCATGCGGACGAGATTCTGATCGGCGCTCTGTGCGCAGCGACGCTCGAAATTGGCCGCGCCGGGCTCACGCGCGGGGTTCGCCACACCAGCAATTCGAAAAGTTACCTCAAGGAAATGGTTCCCGAGTACACGGACGAACGTTTCTATGTGGATGAATTGGCCGTGACCGATCACAAGATCATAACCGCGAGCGGACTGGGGAGCGTGGAGTTCGCGCGCGAGGCGATCCGCGAGCTAGGAATTTACGACGAGCCCACCACCCAAATCTGGTTTGACATGTTCAAAAAGGGCGTCATTCCCGCAAACCTGCAGTAAACCAAAACGCGGCGNNTGTCTCGACCGGCAGGCCCTGGCCGACATCACCAGACAACGCCTGCCCAACGACTCCGCGCCTGGCCGACCTGACATCAAAACGTCCGTGGCCAGTGTGTGTTTTTTCCGACCACAGGCCACGGTTTTCTCACTCCGCCATCTTCGCCACGTGTACATCGAAGCCGGTCTTCGGCAGCAACGACGCCAGCGCGAACGCCTTGAACCCATCGCCGTTGATCTCGGTGTGACGGTAGACGCCCGGTTCGCTTTCAATCGTCTCCCTCCGTCCTTGCATGTCTCCTAGAAACGCCTCCGCCTGTGCCAGGCTCGCCTCGCCGCCCTTCGCCCGCGACACCACCGCTTCTGACGCGTAGGAGCGCACCAGTTTCGGCCAGTACTTTTCGAGCAGTTCCGTGCTGGCAAAAACATCGGCCCAGATGATGCGCCCGTTCACCGCTACCACCACTCCGACCGCTTTGCGATCGCGCAGTTGCTTGATCAGGCTTTCATAATTGTGCTCGATCGGTGCGGCAATCTCGTCCACCTTCTCTTTCACGTCTTGGTTTTCCATCACGGCGGCGTACGAACTCGTGGATTGGATCGCCCCGGTGCTCGCGCGCGGAGCTGCCGCAGCCGATTCAACGGTCACCATCGCCTGTTGCTGCTTCCTCACCTCCGCCCAAACCTGGCTCTGATCCTTATCTCCCATGGCTTTGGCGCGTACTGAGGGTTGAGCCATCAGCGAGCTCGGAACGGGGGCCTTTCCTGAGCTCGCGCCTCCATAGGTCGCCCCCGAGGTTCCGAAGTGCTCACTGGTCGCGACCCAGCGCCCGGGCTCCACACAGAACACACTAAGATCCACAGGATCGCTTTCCGCTGGAACAATGCGGTCCTTCCCAATCACCCGATCCTGCTTCCCNNTCGGTAACCACCACTTCTCCGGATCGCAATCCCTCATCCAGCGTGAGAAACTCGCCGGTAGCATAGGACTTGGAAGCGACTACGGGAAACACCGTCAGAGTTCCGTGCCGGATCGGCTCCAGCACCTTGTAGCCGGAGGCGGAAGGTTGCTCCCCGGCATGAACCGGACGCAGGCCAAGCGAAACCATTCCGGCCACGACCCCCAACCCGATCACTGCCACAAATAAGCTCGGACGCATAACTCTCCTCCGCCCTCGTGGGCGCTGCGCTCCGGTCCCAGGAGGCTGTGGTTGCCAGCTCCACGGAGCGCAGCCGCCCACTCGATTCCCCGGAAGAACGAAAAAGAAGTCACGCCTTGCGGCCAAAATTAGCCTGGCACGCGTCTAATAATTGGTAGCATCGAGCACAGGGCCTGTCGTACTCTCTTCTCTTCTACATGCGCGCCGCGAAACCGAACTCCGCTGCAGTGCAATCGGCAGTCGCCGCTCTGCTCTTGGAGCTGCATTCGAAAGCCGGCTGCGAGAAGATCGGCCTCGCCCGAGAATCTTTCGCCACGATTCTCAGTGAAGTGGCCACGAAGTATCTGCCGGCCGAAGACACCGAAGCCCAGGTTCGCACTTTTCTGCTGACGCTGCGCGTCGAAGAACTTGCGCTCGCCCGAGCCTGCGCCGCAGGTCATGACTCCGCCTGGGAACTTTTCCTCACGCGTTACCGAGACAAGCTTTATCAGTCCGCGCTGCGCATCGCACGCGAGGACTCCGCCGCCCGCGACCTCGCCGACAGTCTCTATGCCGAGCTCTACGGAACCTCCACACGCGACGGCGAACGGATTTCGAAGCTCGCTTCTTTCACCGGGCGGGGATCGCTCGAAGGCTGGCTGCGCACCGTGCTGGCTCAGGAATTTGTGAATCGCTACCGCCGCACCAAACGGCTGGTCAGCCTCGACGAAGAGAGCGAAGAGGGCGCACAATTCGCGACTCCTGATCCGGAGCCGCTTCCGTCCGCCGACTCGCGCCTGGAATCAGCCACCGACGCGGCCCTAGCCGCTCTCGACAGCGAAGATCGCATGGTGCTGGCGGCGTATTATCTCGATGGACGCACCCTGGCCGAAATTGCCCGTATGCTGGGCGTACACGAGTCCACGATCAGCCGCAAGGTGGACAAGCTGGCCAAGTCGTTGCGCAAGAAGATCCTGGCTGGCATGATGCAGCAAGGCATGGCCCGCCGCCAGGCCGAAGAGGCCTTGGAAGTGGATGTGCGCGACTTGCAGGTGGATATTCGCCGCAGCTTGGCGCAAGAATCCCCCCCAGCAACGTTCTCAGAGAAGAAGGATGTGTTGCCCCTTCCGCAAAAGGTGGCGCCCAGGGCAAAAAGCTAGAAACTGGAAGCTCGAAGCAGAAGTTAAATGCAAAACGTTCCCAAGATCGTGCGAGCTAGATTCGAGCGGCCGACACCGGCCACGGCAGGGGCGCATCCCGACGCCGATCTGCTCACCGCGTTGGCCGAGCACTCTCTAGCCGCCCGCGAGCGCGACCAGGTGCTGGAGCACCTTGCCCGCTGCGCCGATTGCCGCGAGGTTGTAGTGCTCGCCTTGCCTGCCACCGAGGCGGTCGCACTCGCCGGTTCGGGCAGCTCTGCGCGAATCGGCTGGTTCAGCTTGCCCGTTCTTCGTTGGGGCGTGGTGGCTGCGGCAACCCTCGCCGTCACTTCGGTCGGCCTTCTGCAATACCGGGAGCGCCACCAGGAAAAGACGCTGGTCGCTACCCGCCTCATACCCCAGCAGTTGGCTGGCGCTCGGACCGAGACTCCGGCGCCGGCGCCGTCCGCGACCGCTTCACAGCCGGTGGCTGGGCAAGCGGACGTGGTAAAACAAACCGAGATCGCAAAAAAGGCTCCGTCTCGCGCCCTGAGCAAATTGGCTGTCAACATGCCGGCTCCCGATGAAATCTTTCCCCAACCCCAGTCCACGCACCGCTCCAGTTCGGCAGGCGCATTCCGCGGTGCTCCCGCTGGTTCTGGATTTGGTTCTGGCGGCAGCTACGGCATAAAGGCTGCGCCGGCGGCGAATGCGAAGCAGAATCTTACCCCCGGTCCAGCCCCCCGGGCTGTAGTCCCGTCTGCCACGATGACCGTCGAAGTGTCGGGGGCGTCTCCGTTGGTCACAACACAAACTACCGCACAAAACCAGATTCAGGACCAGCTCATTCAGAATGAAGCGGCGGAACCTTCGCAGTCCTCCAGCGACCATGTGGGCAAAGCGAAATCCGCGTCGGCGCAAGCATCCCCGGCCATGTCGCCAGCGCCTTTGCTGCACACCGATCCCACGCTCATGAAAGGCCCGGCGGCGCCTCGGTGGACCATCAGTGCCAGCGGCGCATTGCAGCATTCCCTTGACGGAGGCAAGACCTGGCTGGATGTAAGCATCTTGGTGGATGACTCGATGAGTGCCAATCTCGGGCGCCGCGCCCAGGCCGGAATGACGCCCGAAGCGAGCAGCGCGGCCATTGAAGTCCAGCCCGAAGCCCAAACCGAATCAAAGCCCGCTGCGAAGTCCGCAGCGAGAGCCAGTGCGATGACCACAGCGAAGTCCGCAGCGGCGCAGCCAGCCCCACCCCCGCGGACGATCTTTCGCGCCGTTTCCGTATCTTCTAATGCCAGTGAAGTCTGGGCCGGAGGTTCGGGTGGCGCCTTGTATCACACCCTGGATGGCGGCAATCGCTGGGCTCGCGTGGTTCCATCCGATGTCGGCATCCTTCTCACCGGCGACATTATCGCCATTCAGTTCTCCGACGCGCGCAATGGAATCGTGACCACATCGAACGCCGAAGTCTGGACCACCCTCGACGCCGGCCAAACTTGGCACAAACAGCAATAGTCCCCAAGCCGACAATAAGCATCAGGCGCACGAGGATGGCGAGCTCTCAGGGCCTGCGTCAAAAGCGATCGCGGCAGGCCGATTCAGCAGCCCTTCTATAACCCGGACGAGCTGATTACCAAAGTGACGTTTACACCAAACGGGTAGTTCAATAGTATCCATTTCGTGGTTTGGCAGTTCTGGGGGAGGGCTGCCGAGGCGTCCTGGACTGAAAAGTCTAGGGCGCTTTTTAATTGCTCGTTTCCTCAGCAGCCAGGAATGCCCCCCCATGTGGGGAAACCCGTCCGCTGGCAAACCCGACATCTGGCCTCCTCTACTTCGAACAGGCCGCGCAATATCCGCCAATTTCCAATCGTGACACCACAATGCGGAACCGGCAGTCTTTCTCCACTTGCCCCTTCAGCTTCTCGAAAATATCGCTGACGAATTCCATGATCTTCCCGCAACGCAGGCAGGCCATGTGGATGTGGTCCCGGTTCAGTTTGCGCTCATAGTAGTGACCCTCGCCGTGGATATGCATCAGGTCGAGTTCGTCAATCAGACCCTGCCGCTTGAGCAGCCGCAGGGTTCGATAAACCGTGCTCCGATCCACGCTGGCGTCCAGCTTCTGTGCCTTGCGCAAAAGCTGGGCTGCATCCAGGTGTTTGCTGGCAGTTTCCATCACACGCAGAATGGCACGCCGTTGCTGAGTCATGCGGATTCCACGCTCGGCGAGATGGGACTGCAATCGGCCCGGTATTTCGGTTTGCGGTAATGGCATGGCACCCTCCTCGACAGTCGCAACTGGTCGCAACCACCCTGCGACGGAATCCTCCGCGGGTTCTTGACGGCGGACGGGACTATCCGTCAATATGAAATGGTGCTTCAGATGCGACTCGATTGCAACTAGCTGGTCCGCTTTATCCCTTTGGCCACGTCAGATTTGCAAAACGAGGCTTAATCGTAACCCTAGATGCGACTGGATTGCAACTGGAAGTGATTGGTGAAGTCAGAGTTCATGCGGAGTCTCTGCCCAATATCGCTATCCCGCCTGTGCCTGCCCCTGCTCTTGCTGGGCATAGGCTGGGCCGGCGTAGGCGGCAGCATCTCGGGCACCATCAAAGACCCCTCGGGTGCGGCCATTGCCAAAGCGTCCGTCACTTTGGTCAACACCAGTACGGGCGTCCGACAATCCGCCACTGCCGACGGCCGAGGCAGTTATGCTTTTCCAGTCCTTCCCGTTGGCGGCTATGTTCTCGAAGTGAACCATCCCGGCTTCAAACCCTACCGCCGCACCGCAATCACGCTCGACGCCAACAGCGCACTTCTGCTGGATGTGGTACTGCAGGTAGGGGAGAGAACCGACGCCATCACAGTTACCGAGAATGCGGTTCACGTGGAAACCTCCAGTTCGCAGATGGGTGAGGTGATTACCGGTTCCACCATGACCGCGGTCCCTCTCGATTACCGCAGCTTTACCGATCTGCTCGCCCTTCAGGCCGGCGTCGCTCCCGCCACCTCCATCACTTCCAGCACGGTACAGGATGTGGGTGCCAGCGGCTTCTCTCCCTCGGGAAACTTGAATCCCGGCACCATTTCCATTAACGGCCAGCGCGAATTCGCCAACAGCTTTATGGTGAATGGCAGCGACGTCGAAGAAGACGTCAACATGGGCACTGCGATCATTCCCAATTTGGACTCCATCGCCGAGTTCAGAATTCTCACCAATAATTTCGATGCCGAATATGGCGAGTATAGCGGCGGCCAGATCAATGTCATCACCAAGTCGGGCAGCAACGCATTTCACGGCGATGTCTTCGAGTTTCTGCGCAACACGGATCTGGATGCGCGCAATTACTTTTCTCCCACCCGCGGCTCCTTTAACCAGAATCAATTCGGCGGCACCTTCGGGGGCCCAGTCCTGCGGAACAAGATTTTCTTCTACTCCGATTATCAAGGCACCCGTCAGACTCAGGGCGTCGACACGGGATTGATTCCCGTGCCTTCCGCCCAAGACCGGTCTGGCGATCTGTCGGACCTGGCAAGTTCGCTGGTTACGACAGTTTCCGTCAACATCAATGGCGTGCCGCAGCAGGTAACGATTCCAACCACTGTAACTGGATCATCCAATGGATTGGCCTACCAGCTTAATCAGGATTTCCCCTACACGGTGACTCCTGGAGAGCCGTATTACTTCACACAGGGGGAGACGGAACCTTCCTCCACTGGAACCTGCCCCGCTGGAGGTTGCCCCACCTATCCCAGCGCATGCACCAGTTCTCAGCAGTGTGTTTTTCCTGACGCGGCTATTCCGCAGGGAGCGTGGTCCGCTCCAGCCCAGCGTCTACTGCAGTACATTCCCGCCCCCAATCAGCCCGGCAACTTCTTTTCCACCTCCGCCAACAACCAGATACTCCACGACAACAAAGGTGCCCTCCGCCTCGACGCCAACACGTCCTGGGGCCTGTTCTCGGCCTACTATTTCCTCGACAACTTTACTCAGAACAACCCCTATCCTACGGCTCAGGGTGGAGCGAATGTGCCAGGCTTCAACGCCCTGAATTTGGGTCGCGCTCAGTTGCTGAACCTCGGCAACACTAAGACCGTGAGCACCACTGCCGTCAACGAATTTCGCTTCAGTTACCTGCGCGATTCCAATGACCTGGGCCGTCCGCAGGGTGGACTGGGAGTCAGCCTGGCATCTCAGGGTTTCCAGGTCGGACCCAATACTCCGGGCATCGTGCCTCTCTCGCCCCAAACCGAGGGCGTCGAGAACGTCGCCTTCAACAACTACTCCATCGGAACCAATACCAATGAGCTCCATCAAACCAACAACACCTACCAGTGGCTCGACAATTTTTCCAAAGTTGCGGGTTCTCACAGCATCAAAGTCGGCGGCGAGTTCCATTACGACCAGGTCAACACTCACGCCATCGCTCAGTTCAACGGCAGTTTCCTGTTTTACGGCAGTCAGACGGGATCTGATTTCGCCGACTTCCTGCTCGGCGCTCCCACCCAATACAACCAGAGCCAACTCCAACCCTTTTACGGGCGCAACAAATATCTCGGTCTCTACGCCCAGGACAGTTGGCGGCTGCGGCCTAACCTCACCCTCAATTACGGTCTGCGCTGGGACCGGATCGAACCCTGGTACGAAAAATACAATCAGCTCGCAGTTTTGGAGCCGGGCCGGCAATCCGTAGTTTTTCCCACCGCGCCGGTTGGAATTCTTTTCCCCACCGATCCCGGAGTTCCACGCACTCTGGCGCCCCCGGGCAACAAAGATTTCGCACCGCGCCTCGGCTTAGTTTATTCACCCACTTCCGATTCGGATTCTCTATTTGGCAAGATCCTCGGAGGTCCCGGCCAAACCAGCCTGCGCGTCGGCTTCGGCAGGTTTTACACTGCCATCGAAGCCCTGACCATCGGAGTTCTCGCGGCGAACGCGCCTTACGGCACCACCTATACCAGTCCCACTCCGCCTCTGTTTGCCACGCCGTTCATCTCCGCTTACACCGGTCAAGGCAGCCAATACTTCCCAGTGCAACTGGCCCCGCTCAACTCCACGGCGAACCATCCCGACCCCAACATCGATTGGTCGCAGTTCGAGCCCATCAGTGGACTCCCCGCTTATCCCACCAGCAACCGTATTCCCTACACCGAGGAGTACATGTTCTCCTGGGAGCGCCAACTCTCACCCAACGCGGTGCTCAGCGCCAGTTACGTGGGCACCCAGGGACATCGTCTACTGGCGCTCGTGGAAGCCAACCCCGGCAATCCCGCGCTTTGTTTGCAGCTGATGAATCCGGCGAACCTGGCCAGTGGACAAACCCCCTGCGGACCGTTCCTCGAAGGCAACACCTACATCACAGCTTCTCAGCAGACGATCTACGGAACCCGCGCTCCGCTTGGGCCCAACTTTGGCAGCGTTACAAATCAGGCCACGGTCGGCAACTCCAACTACAATGCGCTCGAAGTTACTCTCCGCCATACCAGCGGACATGTGGAAATTCTCGCCGGCTACACTTACAGCAAGTCCCTCGACCAGGCTTCCAACCTTGGAGAAGAGATCAATCCCGTCAACCCCGCGCTGAGCAAGGCTCTCTCTGCCTTCGACGTGAAACAGGACTTGGTCGTTAGCTACAACTACCAACTCCCCCTCAATCGTCTTTTCCGCGCTTCCTCCCGTTGGACACAAGGTTGGGCGATCTCCGGCATTACCCGCTACAGCACGGGCTTTCCCGTCACGCTCTACAACTACGGCGACAATTCCCTGCTGGGCGCTGAACCGAACGGGGTGAACAACTATGGCGTCGACGAACCGCAGTACACTCCGGGTGCGCTCGGCCTGAACCACAATCCTCGTAACGGCGAACCCTATTTCAATACCAGCCTGTTCAGTCTTCAGCCCCTGGGACGGCCGGGCAACGCCAAGCGCCGTTTCTTCTACGGCCCCGGCATCGACAACTACGATATAGCTCTACTGAAGACCGTGCCCCTCACCGAGTCCAAGTCCCTCCAATTCCGTTTTGAGGGATTCAACACCTTCAACCACGCCCAGTTCTACGGCCCGGCTTCGGTGAACGGCAACATCAACAGCTCGTCGTTCGGAGAGGTGGTCAGCGCCGCCGCTCCCCGTCTGATGCAGGCGGCGGTGAAGTT
>PMHI01000258.1:0-5046 GCA_003156615.1 Acidobacteriaceae bacterium
GCGGAAGAAGTAGTTGTAGACGAACGTGGCCAACGGACGCAGAACGATGTTGATGAAACTGAAGCTGCGGTGCCCCTTGGCAACCGCCAGTTGGGCGCCCAGTGACGAATAGCGATTCATGTGGCCGAGGTAAAGGGTCAGGTTGGGATAGGTGTAGTGCACCAGCGAGTTCTTGAACTGGCGCGTCGTTTGCGGCACGTCTCCCGCTACGTCCGGCTTCAGTTCGCAGCGGTCGTGGGGATCGTGCCCGGTTACGAATCCCTGCCCGCGGCGGAACAGACGCAGCTTGGGGTCAGGGTAAAAACCGCCGTGGCGCATCCAGCGGCCGAGGAACAGATTCTTGCGCGGGAGCCAATAGCCGCTCACCGGGCTTGCGCTGGCGACCACGGCGCGAATTTCTTCAGCCAGTCCGGGACTGACCTCTTCGTCGGCGTCGAGCAGCAGCACCCACTCTTTCGTGCAAAGATCGAGGGCGTACTGCTTCTGAGCGACGTAACCCCGCCAGGGTTCGACGACGACTCGCGCTCCCTGGGCACGCGCGATCTCGCAGGTGCGATCTTTCGAGCCCGAGTCGACGAGCACGATTTCATCCGCCCAGTCGACGCTGGCCAGCGTGCGGCCAATGTTTCCTTCTTCATCCATCGCCACGATGGCCACGGAAATTGTCATAATGAATTGCTGATTGTTGATTGCTGATTGAAAATCAAACGACTTAGCTTATCCATCATCCATCTACAATCATCAACCAGCCATTGACTCCTCAGCCACTCGGGTGCGGCTCCGAACTTCCGAAGCCAGGAACACCACCAGAATAAACAACTCAGGTTCGATGGGATGGCGGTAGCGGGCATGCGGGAACACGAAGTAATAGATCGTGGGATAGGTGGCGACGAGTCCGGCGAAAAGCCACGCCGCCGGCCGTTTCTGCCGCAGCGCACGCATCAATCCCCAGACGGCCATCACGGACGACGCCAGAAAAAGGGAACTGCGAAAGTCCCACGGAACGACGCTGTCCGTGGGCCTGGGCAAGCCGTTCCAGTAATAGAAAAAGCGCTTCAGGCTGATGACGGCGAATCGGCCCGGGTGGGCGCGGATCCAATCGAAGGCCAGCCGCCTGCAGTCGGCCTCGTAAGCAATTTCGCCCAGCCGCTGAAATTTCTCAAGCTCCAGTTTGTTGAGATTAGGCTGCAGGGTGACGATCGAGATGCCGTCGGCCAGCTTGTTGTTGCCGAGACGCAACTGCAATCCGAAATCGTCGCGAATAAAAACAAGGCGGCCGAACGCCTCATAGTTGCGCGCCAGCCAGGGCGAAAGAGCCAAGAAAAATACCAACGAGCAAAGCACGACCCCGGCCAGCGAGCGCAGACCGCGCCGGTATCTTCGCCACCATACCCACAGCCCGCAGAATGGCAGAAACGACAGCATGGTGGGATTGGCCAGCGCTCCCACCCCCCAGAGCACGCCAAACAGCGCCCATCCCCGCCAACCCGGCCACTGCTCCATCTCGAGGGCGACCAGAAAGATCAACGCCAGCACGAGCGGAGTGAAGGTCGTGTCCCATATCCAATGAATGGACCAGTACCAGACGTAGGGATTCAGCGCCCAGGTCCGCGCCGACCAGAGGGCAACCCGCGGGCCGAAAGTTCGGTGCGCGATCCGATACACAGGAATCGTGGTGAAAGCGGCGAAGAGGCTGTTGATCGACAACAGAACCCACGCCGAAGCGTACGTGTAGACGCCGAAAATCTTGAAGACTCCGCCAATTAAGTAGGGATAAAGTGGAGGTTCCCAGGCGGTAGGGCCCGTATTCCCCTCGTAGGGACTGCTGAAACCCCGCCCCAGAGCGATGGAGCGTCCAACCCGGCCCATCTCAAAGCCGAAGCCGAAGTTATCTTCCCCCCTACGAGTGTGGTACTGGCGGAAAACTCCGATCCCGGCCACCTGCAGAACAAACGACAGCAGCACCATCCACAANNGCCAGACTGGCGTCAAATCACTTTCGCCTCAGCTTATTTCGGCTTTTCGGAAGGCGCGATCTGAACCTGAACCGCGTGAGTGTTATCGGACTTTGAGGTGTCCACGGAGACTACGTCAAAATCACCGTTCGAGTCCAGCAGTTGAATCGTCTGCGTGGCCTGGGCGCCGGACGAGCCAGGGCGCACCGCGTCGGTGGTCCGGATGCTCACGCGCACTCCGGCGCCCGGATCGCCGGGGTCCGGGCGCTCCACCTGCCGTGCGGTGGTTTGCTGACCGGTCGAGCTGGTGCTTTGAGCAGTGGTTGTGCGCTCGACCAGGTGCAGGCTGCCGTCCCGGGTCGATCCCGGGACATCGACGGAATAAGTTTCCACGGTGTCGCGCTTTTCTCCCGGAGCGTTCTCCGATGCCTTGCTCACGGTACGCGAGATTTCGAGGAGCTTGCCCTCACCGTCTGGGCGGGAGATTCGCTCCTCTGTGGTGCGCTCCTTGCCCTCTTGCCGGCTCGTGGCTTGCCGTATTTCGCCGACTTGCCAGTTTCCGGTGCCATCGGCAAGTGACGTGGTTTTTTGGGATACCACGGTGTCGTTTGCGCTGCGTTCGCGGCGCTCTACGGTCTTCATCGATGGAGCAAGATCACCGTTGATGCTGGGAAGCATCACCGTCGTTTTCGTCTCCTCCACATCCTTGCNNGCACCAAGTTCGAGCCGCCTCCTGGCAAAGTATGCGCTTCTTCTTCTGTTACCTGCACCAGCGTTTTCGCTCCATCGGCATCGCGACCGTACGTGCGCATTGTGGTCCGCACGGTCGTAGCGTTGACTTGCACGGTTGTTTTTTCGATGTCCTGATAGGGCTCGAATTCTCCGTTCGCCCCGCGGCGCTCGAGCGATTGGTTATCCACCGTGCGATTGCCGCTCCGAGTGTGGCTTTCAAGGGTACGGGTGGGATTCAGATTGTCACTCTGCGAATCGCGAGTGACTCTCCATGACTGGTTCGCGTCGCCGGCTTGGGAGTCCGATGTTTGCGCTCGAAGCATGAGGCAAGAACACAAACAGGCTCCGATCGCGAGCAAGAGGAGCTGGCCGAAACGCGCGGCGCGTGGCGACGAACAGATGCCGCAATGGTGTGGGGACTCCGATCGGCCAAGCCTATTGCGTTCGAACATAGAAGCGATCGGCATATCTGTAATTGTCTACCTGCGGAGATCGACTGTCCAGCCAGGACTAAAGTTGGCCTCCCTGGGGTTGCGCTGACTGCCCTCCCGCAGGAGCGTCCTGCCGCGGAACGACGTAGGGAACTCTGGGCTGGCGCTTGACTTGGCCGCGGGTGGCGTCGGCGATGTCAATGCCGGAGTGATCGAGCAGCAATCCCGTGGCCCGATCAAGTTCGACGCGCGACTTCTCGTATGCAGCTTTGGCGGAGACCAGATTGGACTCAGAAGTGGTTAAGACGGAAGCATCCTGCAGGATGGCGGTTGTAGTGGTGAGTCCGACTTTCAGCTTCTGCTGATCGGCGTCGAGCGTCTGGCGCGCGAAGTCGACCGCATATTGGGCGGCCTGCACGGAGGCACGGTTCTGCTTTACGTCGAACTGCGCGTTGCGCACTTCGATGCGCACTTGATTCTCCAGTTGATGCAGCCGCACCTGAGCCTGGCGGTATTCCAGTTCCGCGCGCACCTGATTGGCCTGAGCTTCGCGATTGCGAAGTGGGATGTTCAGCGTGAGGCCAAGGCCTTTGTCGGGAGCGGTGGAGTTCACGAGTTGGTTCAGAGTCCCGCCGTAGCCCACGGTTTTGCTGTTGGCGTAGGGCGGCGGAAGGGCTACGTAGCACGCGCTGGTGACGGTGACGGTGCAGGCCGGGACCGCCAGATTCCCACCCACTCCCGATCCGCCGTAATAAGCGAAGGCATCGAGCGTGGGCAGCATGGCGTTGCGGACGGCTTTGCTGCTGAGGTCGCGGGAATTGAGATCGATGCGCGATTCGGCCAGTTCGGCACGATGAGCCAGAGCTTCATTGATCAAGTCTTGCGTGGGAACGACTGCTTCCTCCTGGGGAACCTGCATGGTGGAGGTGGGAATTACGTCGGCCTCGGCCAGCGTCGGATCTTCGATGCTGCGGCTGAGCGCGTTTTTCACCAGCAACTTTTCCAGTTCCAGATTGTTCTGGGCCAGGATCAGGTTCTGCTCGTCGGTTGAGACCGTGCTCTGCGCGCTCACCACCTGAATGGGCGGAGCGGTGCCGACTTGTGCCTGCTGCTTGGTATCGGTCAGCGCCTTCTGCGCATAGGTGAGAGCTTCCTGCTGTACGCGCACGTTTTCGTAGGCATACACCAAATCCCAATACATGTCCTCGATCTGATCGACGGTGGTAATAATTTGCAGGCGGAAGGCGACGTCGGAGATTTCACGGTTGTTCTTGGCGATGCGGATAAAGCGCAGGTTGGGAAGGGAGCCGAACCCTTGCAGCAGGTTTTGCGTGATCCTGAACTGGAAATTCGAACTCACCTCGGGCGTCAGAAGGGTTTCAGAGCTGTTGGTGGCGATGTGGCTGTTGTTGAATCCCACGGACAAAGCAGTGCCCCACTGGAAGCCTTGCGTGTAGGCGAAGTTGGCCGTGTAGGTGTTCTGCCCCACGACTGGGACNNGAACTGACCAAGCCGTTGGTGCCCGTGCCCACGCCGCTGGGGGCGACGGTGGTGCCTCCGGTGCCGGAACCGACTGTTCCTCCGAGGCCGCCCACGCCTCCGCCCGGAGTGTTTTGCACAATGCCGGCATTGACGCCGAGAATATTGGCGCCTGATTTGGCGCGCAGGTAGTCGGTGTCGGCGATGTTCAGGTTGTAGCGGGCAATGTCGATATCAAGGTTGTTCTCAAGCGCGAGCGCGACGGCGTCGTCAATCGAAAGATAAATCTTGCCGTCACGCATGAGCGAGTCGATGCGCGGCGAATTGCCCAGGTTCGGCTGCGCGACTTCCTGCGGCTGGTAGGGCTGCAAGAAATGAGGAAAGGCCGAGCGCGGTTTGGAATAATCCTGCAAATGAACCGCTTGTGGCTGGGCAGAAGCGGGTGCGGT
>PMHI01000258.1:5130-9443 GCA_003156615.1 Acidobacteriaceae bacterium
CGTCACTCCATCTTAGCGGGACGGAGGCGGGGAAGCGGGTGCAGATTGTAAAGAATTGTTAGAAAAAGCAATACCAGAAAAAGCAATAGCGAAGATCAGAGTGCGATGTAGCGCCGACATCGGAAGGACGCGGCGCTACGAGCGCACTTCGGTAGCTACTGCTGCTGCGCTGGCGGAGTTGTGGCCGGCAGGTCTTTGCGCGGCGCGATGTAGGGCACGCTGGGCAGGCGCGTGACCTGGCCCTTGGCAGCGTCGTCGATGCTGATGCCAGCATGGTCGAGGGTGACGCCGGTCGCGCGGTCGAGTTCGACGCGCGACTTCTCATAGGCGGCCATGGCCGACATCAAAGTGGACTCCGCCGTGGCCAGCGCGCTCTGGGTTTGCAGGACCAGGGTAGTGGTCGAGGTGCCGAACTGATATTTCTTCTCTTCCGCATCGAGCGACTGCTTGGCGTAGTCCACCGCGGCTTGGGCGGAGGCTACACTGGCGCGGTTCTGTTCGACTCCGAACTGGGCGTTGCGGACTTCGATGCTGATCTGGTTTTCGATCTGTTGCAGGCGCATCTGGGCCTGCTGGTATTCCAGTTCCGATCGGATCTGAACTGCTTGCGCGGCGCGGTTACGCAGCGGAATATTCAGAGTGAGTCCAACGCCTTTGTCGGAAGCGGCGGAGTTGATGAGTTGATTGAGGGTGCCACCGTAGTTTTGGGTGGGAGCGGGAGAGATGAAGGTCTCGCCACTGTAAGCGGCATTTGGTCCCGCGCAAAACCCCTCGGCCTGCTCGGCCAGCGGCTGGTTCGAACAAAGATTTGTTGGGTTTTGCACGCCTCCCAGCCCCGTGCCACCGTAGTAAGCAAACAGGTCCAGCGTCGGTAACAGCGCACTGCGCACCGCCTTATTGCTGATCTCAGAGGTGTTGAGCTGGATACGGGACTCCACCAGGTCGGCGCGATGGCGAAGAGAATCGGCGATCAGATCCTGCGTGGGCTGGACGGGTTCATTCGCCGGAAGCTCCATGGTCGAGGTTGGAATCACATCGGCTCCTGCCAGAACTTGATCGCGCAGGGTGCGGCTGAGCGCGTTCTTCATGAGCAATTGCTCCAACTGCAGGTTGGTCAGAGCAATCGTCAACGCTTGCTGATCCTGAGCGACGGTGCTCTGCGCGCGCACGACTTCGATGGGCGCCAGGCTGCCGATTTCCACTTGCTTCTTCGTATCGGACAACGTCTTCTCGGCGAAAGCCAGCGATTCTTTCTGCACGCGAGCGTTCTCGTAGGCGTAGACCAGATCCCAATACATGGTCTGAATCTGATTGACCGTGGTGATGACTTGCAGCCGGAAGGCGACGTCAGAAAGTTCACGATCGTTCTTGGCGATCCGGATGAAACGATTGTTGGCAGCGAAGCCGAATCCCTGCAGCAGATGCTGCGTGAGTTGGAACTTGAAACTGGAGTTGAGTTGCGGACTTAGCGTGGTGAAAGGGGCGTCCCCAGTCGCGATGCGGGTGTTGTTAAAGCCCACCAGCAGATTGGTTCCCGAAGTGAAACCCTGCTGATAAGAGAAGTTGCCGGTGGCGGTGTTCTGAGGAGATTCGGGAGTAAACGTACTGGACGGGAGGATATGAAAACGGTCCTCCTGCAGCGTCCCGGAAAGAACCGGGTCGAAGCTGGTGATGAGCGGACCGAGGCCGAGCGTGGAGCCGACCAGACCGCCCGCGCCTGCCCCTGCCCCGCCTGCACCCAGGGTGGTGCCGCCCGTGCCGGAGCCGACTTGGCCGCCGAGGCCGAGCACGCCCCCGCCGGGCGTGTTCTGCACCACACCGGTATTCACGCCCAGAGTCGCAGCGCCGGCTTTGGCGCGCAGCACGTCGGTATCGGCGATGTTCAGGTTGTAACGGGCGATGGCGATATCCAGGTTGTTCTCGAGCGCGAGGGCGATGGCGTCGTTCAGCGACAGGTAAAGCTTGCCCTCGTGCATGAGTTGGTCGATGCGCGCGGTGTTGGCCAGGTTCGGCGCTGCCAGGTGCCGCGCTGTGTAGGGGGCGATCGGGTTGGGAAAATGCGATACCGGCTGGGAATAATTCAGGACAGGCAGGGGCCGCGTTTCCGGGGTGTTTGGCGGGACGGGTGCAGCGGGCGCCTCCTGGCCCCAGCTTGCTATCGTCAGCGTTCCGAATAAGATGGCGGCGGTGATCGACCGGATGGTCGAGTTTAAGCGTGCGATTGGCATCTACTCATCTCCGTTGGTTAAAAAACAGCTTGGTTAGGACCAGTTGGTTAAGTCAGTTCGTTAAGACCGTGCAACAAAGCCTGGTGGTAGCCTGAGACAGCCGGATTCATTCAAACCGAAAGTTCTTCCCAGATCTTGGTACGCAGCCGGTGGTATCGGAGTTCCGGAAAAGCACCTGAAAAACGAGAGCGAGACGAAAGTTCGGTGAAAGGCCTCAGTATATCCGACGTGGCCAACCCCCTTCGAGCGCTCCAGCTCGAGCGGCTCTGGAGTTGAAACTGATAAAGTGCTGGCGATGGCCGAGCCTCTCCCCGCGGAGGGGAATCACGCCGTTGCGCGCAAGAATCTGACGCATGAAATGACTTGGATGAAGCGGCGCGGGTGCGGGACTCGAAGATCGCATGCGCAATCTCAAACTGATTCTCGCCTATGACGGATCGGAATTTGCGGGCTGGCAGGTGCAGCCCGATGCCGTGAGCGTGCAGGGCACACTCGCTTCAGCCATTGGACGAATCACCGGCGAAAAAGTATTGCCCCAGGGTTCGGGAAGGACGGACGCGGGAGTACACGCGCTGGCGCAGGTGGCGACCTTTGCCACGGAATCTTCGGTCCCGGCAGCGAATTTCGTGAAGGCGCTGAATGATATCTTGCCAGCGTCAGTGCGGGTTCTCGAAGCACAGGAGGCTGCGCCGGATTTTCATGCGCGCAAGTCGGCGCGAGGGAAGACTTACCGGTACCGGATCTATCGCGCAGCGATTTGTCCACCTTTCTTGGCCAGGTATCAGTGGCACTATCCATTTCCGCTCGATGAGCAGGCGATGGTGCGGGCGGCCGGACTGGTAGAAGGCGAACACGACTTCACCTCGTTTGCTGCGGTTGATCCGGAGCGGGGACGGGAAGGTAAGCCGATGTCGAATCTGCGGGAGATTTTTTCTTCGAGCTGGGAACGGCAGGGAGACGAGTTTGTCTATACGGTTCGGGGATCGGGCTTTCTGCACCATATGGTTCGCAACTTGGTGGGAACGTTTATTCTTGTGGGCAAAGGAACTCTGCGGGCCGGGGATGTCACGCGGATCCTACAGGCGCGCAATCGCTCGGCCGCGGGAGCGACCGCGCCGGCCAGCGGATTGTATTTGGTGAATGTGGAGTACTGAACGGCGGTCGCGTCAAGATATCGCCCGCAGGATGGGAGTGGACGGCCGGGGGACAAGACGCAGACTACGTTTCTCGAGCATCCTGAGTTATGGCTACTGATCTACAGATCACGGCGCGCAAGGTTGCAAGCGTGAATCCGGCGACGGGCGAGGTTCTGCGCGAGTTGGAATGCGCGGGCCAGAGTGAAGTTGATGCGGCTGTGGCGCGGGCGCGCGTGGCCCAGACGGCGTGGGCTGGGATCGGCGTGCGCAGGCGGATCGCCGTGCTCCGTGAGTTTCAGCGCCGGCTGCTCGAGAAGAAATCGGAAATCGCCGAGGCCATCACCTGCGAGACGGGCAAACCGGTGGCCGAAGCTCTGACCACCGAAGTGCTGGTGGTACTCGATGCGGCGCGGTTCTTGATCGAGAACGCCTATCGCCTGTTGCGCGACCAGTCGCTTCCGCATGGAAGTCTTGCCACCAAGCTCAAGAGCGGACGGCTGGTGCGCGAGCCTTACGGCGTGGTGGCCATCATTTCGCCGTGGAATTATCCGTTTTCGATTCCTGCGACGGAGACGCTCGCCGCACTCGTGGCGGGGAATGCGGTGGTGCTGAAGCCCTCCGAACTTACATCTCTCATGGCGCTGCAACTGGAGAGGCTGCTGCAGGCGGCGGGCGTGCCCAAAGATGTTTTTCAGGTCGTAGTGGGTGATGGCGCAACCGGAGCGGCGCTGCTTCATTCGCGGGGTAAGCCTGGGATCGACAAGCTGGTATTCACCGGCGGCGTGGCCACGGGCAAGCGAATTGCAGCTGCTGCGGCCGAACGGTTGCTGCCCGTCGTGCTGGAGTTGGGAGGGAAAGATCCCATGCTGGTGCTCGACGATGCCGATGTGGATGTGGCTTCGAGCGCCGCGGTGTGGGGGGCGTTCGTGAACGCGGGGCAAGCGTGCCT
>PMHI01000771.1 GCA_003156615.1 Acidobacteriaceae bacterium
CCTCTGACTGCGGCACATTGCGGGCTCCGACGATGGCGTCGGTCACGGCAAGATGGCTCAGCGTCCAGGCCGCTGTTATCGCACCTCCCGAGGTTGAAATCGAGAACGCGAGTCCAGTCGAAATGCCGACGTTGGTGTCAACGGCGGGACGAACTCGGATTGCCACACGGCTTGCCCTGTTCGCGAGGCTCGTCGGGGAACGCCGATCCCTTCATAGTGTCGAAACCTGGCCCGCGCCGCCCAGGCCAGAGCCGTTTATCGCAATTCAAATTACCGGACTTTTCCTCACTCGGCGCTTCGGCAGTTACGACGTGCTTCCGACTGGAGTATTCTGAGGAGTCTTCCGCGCTACAAGCACGACGGCCGCGGCTGCCACGGAGATGTCAGTCCGGCTTTGACGGGAAGCACGACGGTTCTGGCCGCAGTGGTGGTTGATCGCGTTTTACGGTTCTCGGAGCTGTTGTTGAGACAATGCCGGATCAACTCAACGTGCCAGGTGGCCATTGTCGATTCTTAATCGGTGTTGCATCGAGCGCGAAGGATTCTGAAAGGACCATTCTTATGAAGACTCTTGTGGCCGCCCTCATGATTTCGTTTTGTTCCATGGGTGCGGCTCAGCAGTTTTCCTCCGTCCCTGGCCAAGGAAGATCGATGGTAGTGACGAAGCTGGGAATTGTGGCCACGCCGCAATTTCTCGCCTCCCAGGCCGGTGCGCACATTCTGGAGCAGGGCGGCAACGCCGTGGATGCCGCAATTGCCGCAAACGCAGTGATGGGTGTAGTGCAACCGTATGTGAACGGCATGGGCGGAGACCTGTTCGCAATTTACTACGACGCGAAGACGGGGAAGCTCTATGGATTGAACTCCAGCGGTTGGACGCCGAAGGGGCTCAGCATCGAATACTTAAAATCGCACGGCGTCGATCACATCAATCCCATCGGCGTGGAAACCATCGACATTCCCGGTGCCGTCGCGGGATGGGATGCCTTGCGCGGCCGTTTCGGCACGCTGCCGTTCTCTGAGATCCTCTCACCCGCGATTTACTACGCACAGAATGGATTTCCGCTGGCTGAGAGAAATGCGCGCTATTGGGTCGCGAAGAGTTTGATGCAGCAGCCGGGATACAAAGAGACGTATATGCCTAACGGCGTCGCTCCGAAGGTGGGAGATGAATTCAAGAATCCTGCGCTCGCCAATTCGCTCCGGCAAGTGGCAGAACATGGCCGGGATGCGTTCTATAACGGCCCGATGACGGAGACGATGGTGACATTCCTCCAGTCACAGGGGGGTACGCACACGCGCGAAGATTTCCGCGATTTTGAACCAGAGTGGGTCGAGCCAATTTCGACGACATATCGCGGATGGACTGTCTACGAACTTCCGCCAAATGGGCAAGGAATTGCCGCATTAACGATGTTGAACATCATGGAGCAGTTTCCTCTTGGACAGTATGCGCACAACTCCGCGGATGCTCTGCACGTCATGATCGAGGCGAAAAAGCTGGCCTACGCGGATATGTATAAATATGTGGGCGATCCGCGATTCACCCCGGTTCCGGTGAAGGAGATGCTTTCGAAGGAACTAGCGAAGAAGCGTGCGGCGCTCGTCAAGATGGACAAGGCCGCGTGCGAAGTGGTTCCTTCCGACATTGAGAAGATGCTCGACGCTCACGGCAATTCGACGATCTACCTTTCAGCGATCGATAAAGATGGAAATATCGTTTCTTTGATCCAGAGTAACTACGCGGGCTATGGCACGGGAATGGTCGCCCCCGGACTCGGCTTTTCCTTTCACAACCGCGGCGCGGGATTTCAGTTGACGCCTGGGCTGCCGAATTCGCTGGCCGGGCGCAAGCGGCCACTGCATACGATTATTCCTGCGTTTATGGAGAAGGATGACATTCACATTGGATTCGGCATCATGGGAGGGTGGAACCAGGCGCAGGCGCACGCGCAGTTTGTGGCGAACGTGGTGGATTACGGAATGAACGTACAGGCGGCGCTGGAGGAGCCAAGGTTCACGAAAGGAACTTTTGAAGGCTGCGATGTACAGATGGAAAACACGATTCCGGCATCCGTAAGAGACGAATTAACCAAGCGCGGACACCAGATCGAACTGCTCGAGCCATTTTCCTTCTCGGTGGGGCAAGGGGAAGCGGTTTTGAGAGACACGAAGCGTAATGTGAACTTTGCCGGTGCCGATCCCCGTTCCGATGGCGAAGCGATTCCACAAGAGCCAACTACAAAGTGAACTACGGGAATTAATTAAAGATGTAAAAAACGGATTCGACAGCTCCACGCATCATTTGAACCTCTTTCGCCAGAGATGGCACTCCTTACACCGATCAGAGTCCCTGGCCAGTCCCCTAATCCGCGCACGAGCCGAACGCCCCCGGCCGAGAAGAAACCAGCCCGTACACCTGTGCGCACACAATCGCCACAAACATCCAAACGAGACGATGTTTACGCCAGCTTTCAACCAAAGTCATGTCTCCTCCCGATGACGGGACCGTACCTATGCCGCTGAGATGAGGTGTGTACAATCTTTGCAGACGAAATCACTGAACCCTGGAGACAACCGTTTGAACTCTAGCAAATGTGTAGTCCTCTTCTTATCTCTCCTTCTGTTTATATTTTTCACGCCGGCTTCGCAGGGACAAATCGATGACACCACCAGGAAACTCGCACACGATACTTTTAAACAACTGATCGAAATCAATACCACGGACTCGGTGGGAAACGTGACTACGGCATCCGAGGCCATGGCGCAACGCTTTCGCGATGCCGGTTTTGCCGAGTCCGATATGCAGATTCTTGGCCCGAACGACCGCAAGAAGAATCTCGTCATTCGGCTGCGCGGAACAGGGAAAAATAAACCCTTGCTGCTCATCGGCCACCTCGATGTAGTGGAAGCTCATCGCGAGGACTGGACTACTGATCCCTTCAGCTTCATCGAGAAGGACGGCTTCTATTACGGCCGCGGCACGCAGGATATGAAGAGCGGCGATGCCATTATGCTCACCACGCTGATCCGCTTTAAGAAGGAGGGTTATATCCCCGACCGCGACATCATTCTCGCTCTGACTGCCGACGAAGAGGGCGGCAAGTCGAATGGTGTTGACTGGCTGGTAAAGAACCATCGCGAACTCATCGATGCCGAAATAGTTTTCAATCACGACGGCGGCGGCATCCTGAGCGATCATGGCAAACCGGTGATGATGACCGTGGATGCCACGGAAAAGCTCTATGCGGATTTTCAGATTTCGGTAACAAATCCCGGGGGCCATAGCTCATTGCCCAGGCCAGACAATGCGATCTATTCGCTTGCGAACGCGCTCATGCGACTCGAGCACTACCAGTTCCCTTTCGAACTGAACGATGTCACGCGCGTTTACTACGAGCGGATCGCCAAGGTCGAAACGCCGGGCCGCGCCGCCGACATGAGGGCGATGCTGAAAACTCCTCCAGACGACGAGGCAGTAGCTAGACTGTCGCGCGATCCGATCGACAACTCCACCATGCACACCACCTGCGTGGCCACGCGGCTCAGCGCCGGACACGCCAACAATGCTCTGCCGCAGCGGGCCGAAGCAAATGTGAACTGTCGCATTCTGCCCGGGCACTCGGCAGAAGAGGTCAGGCAGGAATTGACTAAGATTTTCGCGGATCCTGCAATCATCGTGCGCTACGTCGACAGTTTTGGCAATATCTCCGACACCCCTTCCGGTCGCAAGAGCTTTCCGCCTCCGCCCTTGCGTCGCGATGTGTTTGGCCCTTTGGAGAAGATCACGGAAGAAATGTGGCCGGGCACTCCCGTCATTCCGGATATGGCGACCGGTGCATCCGATGGTGTCTACACGATGGGGGTGGGACTACCAACCTATCAGATCTCAGGAATTGCGATTGACCGCGACGATATTCGCGCCCACGGACGGGATGAGAGGCTCGGCGTCGACTCCTACTACAAAGGCGTTGATTTCTACTACCGGTTCCTGAAAGCGGTGACAGCAAAATAAACAGAGGACTCGACAAATCGCGGATGTTGTCGCGCTGGCAGGATTGGTCGCCAGTGCGCTGGCGGAAGATCGTGGACGTACGTTTTCTGAGCATCACATCAAAACCTCGTTTGTCAAAGGCGAGGGTTNNGCGCCAGCGAATTGATTGCAATTTATCTCCCTAAATTCAGCTTGAGTGATTGGGAAGCGAATCTCCTCGAGTCAGGGCTTGTGCTTTGGAGTCCTGGAATTCAGTGTCGAAATCATCATCCGAGCTGCTGGTGGGATAGGGACCTTCCTGGTCAGAACGATCTGCCTTGCTGGTATTTCCTCTCCGTAAATCTTCCGATTGGCGCCATTATCGGGACGAATGGTTGATCCCTCGAGTGACACGCCTACAAACGCGCCGCGGGCTCGGGAGTAACTCAAGATGTCGGCACGTAAGGTGGCGTCCGTTTCCGCTGAAGCAGTGCGGCCGACCGGGCCTGCCGCAACCGATGCGTCGGCCCCCAGTTTCACTTTGCTGGCGAGAATTCCGCTCGCACCCCGATCATTCATTACCAGCAGCACAAAGTCTGTTGCCTCGCCTCCTATTTGGAGGCCAAAGCTGCCACCCTCAAGTGCCATCATCGTAGGCGCTCCCCACGATCCTCTAAAGTTTTCACCTCTGCGGCAGGACATCGCGCCGCGCCCGTAGCTTCCACCAACAATAAAGGCGGCCTTCAAAACCGACGGAAAGACAACCACACAATCGGCCTTGTCGAGCAAGTCGTGGGGGATGTCGTCGGGAACGTCGAGTATCTCTTTCAGCACCGTACCGCTGTTCGTCAAACGATCTTCGTCTTTTTCCTGATCAGCGGCAGAAGCTGAAGAGGAAAGAATGGGCAGAACTACGAGTACCATACTCAGAAGATACGTTGTTGATTTCTTCATTGACTCTCCTCCTGGTCCAGTTAGCGAGCGATTCATAAGGTAAGCACTACCATTTGGCGTATGCACGCCGCGGGCAGGCGACGACCATTGCTTTGGATCTGAAGCTTCTCACGCATGGTAGCATCAGCGCGCAGGATTTTGATAGCGGCCGGTCGAGATGAGTATCGAAGGCCCGGAAGACCACCCCGATACCGCCCTCGCCGAGTTTTGTTTCAAACCGGTAGTGGCCCAGCGCCTGGCCGATCATAGGGTCCATCGGACCTCGTTCTCATGTTAGGGCCTTACTCATGAGCGAGTCAACGGCCCGGAGACAGCCC
>PMHI01000395.1:0-8459 GCA_003156615.1 Acidobacteriaceae bacterium
TCTCAACCGGCAAGACGGACTCGCCGTTGCTGTTTCCGAGCCGAAACATGTCTCACATATCGCGAAGCGAACGGTGCTCGCGACTTCCCGCTCCCCGTTATCGTGCCGTGACAGGGCACAGCCCAACGATGGAGTCTTTCGCGCTGGTTTACTTCCGCAGTTGGATGGTTGGATGAGCTATCGTACGGCTACCTTAACGGCTACCCAATTGGCCGAAAAAGGTTCCGGTACAACTGGGAAAATAGAAGGCCGATACGGAGAACCAACGGTTTAGCCTTCATTTTCAGGGGTCGCGGAGAATCCCCCCTCTCCGCCATCCACCAAATACTCCCTAAATCGTTGGTTCTGCATAATACCCTTTTAGATTTCCCAATGAGACTGGCACTTGGATATTTGGATACGCCATTTTCGCCAGTTTTGGGTAGCTAGATCGTAGCTAAGAACCCCTCCCGGCGCTACTACACCGCCGTGTGGCTGGGGCGGTCCCCGCCTACCGACATTCGTAGATGGATTTGCCAGAATCCTGATCCATCGTCGCAGCGCAGGTCATCGTCAACTGAGGTCTCCTGATGCCCGAGGCTTTCCTGAGCTTGACATAGCCAGAGAGGTGACGGTCAGAGTCCTTGATCAAGTTAACCTGTTCTACCTCAAAGCCCTTGATCTCATAGTCGTTCGTAATCTGATCTTGAGCCCTCGCCACATCGGCCTGACTAAACACTTTCGGAGCGGGTTGAGGCGCGGCGGCGGTTTGGGAATTGTTGCAGCCCCCACAAGCCAGAAGGACTCCAACGCATAGGGCCAGTGACCTCATAACAGCCTCCAATTTTCTCGGGGAAGGAAAATTATCGGATGACGGAAGTGCCGGCCGCCAGATTACGGAAGTTTGGATTTGAATGCAATGTGATCTGGAAATATCCAGTGGACGCCGTCTGGGTCTGATGGAAATCATAAATCGCGACCGAATCGTGCTTCGGGATGTCTGTGAGCCTCTTTTCCAGCGGATGTAGGACCCCAACTGAGACAGGAATGCAACAATGTGTTTTATGCTTTCACCCAGGAAGGCGCCTATGCTCTCGGCGGTACTGCACAGCGGCCGCGTCGTCCTCTTCCCCGATAAATGCCGTTTTTCTCAGGGTCGAATTTGAAAGCAAGAATCGGAGTTTAAACGAGTGAAAATGCTGTTAGATTCACATTCATAGACGTGATTGATGGAGGAAACACAATGGCTGCGTTTACAAAAGACGAGAAGAAGATCGTCGATCTCATACTCGGGGCATGGAACCTGATTGAGTGGTCGGAGCGAAAGAACAACGGAGAAAAGGATTATCCGCTCGGAGCCGATGCGATTGGGCAAATCATTTACACAGACACTGGACACATGTCAGCTCAACTTGTGCAGATAAGACGGGAGAAATTTGTCTCTGAGGACTGGCGTTCTGCGTCGAGCGTCGAAGCAGCGCGCGCATGGAAAGAGTATTTTGGGTACTTTGGAACCTTTTCAATCGATTTGGCGACGCATGCCGTGATCCATCATGTCGAGGGCGGATGGTTTCCGAACCTCCACGGTAGCGAACAGGTACGGGTGTTTCAGGTCGAGGGGACACGATTGAATCTAGACGCAGATACCCAGTGGGGCAAAGTCCGAATCATCTGGGAGCGTACTATGTCAGCAATTCGCTGAGCCATCCGGCTTTTTGCGTTATCTCGGATATTCCGCGAGTGTGGATGATCTGCGAGTTCTATTGCTCTATTGCTTTGTCAGCCCGGTACTGTCCGATAACAGAATCTATCGGAAACATCAATCCGAAAGAGCAGGGACATAGCTCTTAATCCGATTGGCGACACAGCCTGGGCCTCGGGCGATCGAGAACACGCGTTGGGCCACCAACTCGCGCAACGAATGATCCACCTTGCCCACTTGCCGCTCGTCTCGCAGACAGGAGCTCAGCCCGCCACCAATCCATAGTGCCGATCGGCGGCCTTCAGCAGCAGGGCTCCCCCGTCGGAACTGCCCTCGTGCTGATCCAACTGGGCAACGATTGGCTTGCGAAAACTTTCTGGGAACAACAAATACTGTGTTGTGCTATCGTCTGACATTAAGGAAGCCTCTTTTGTTGCGCAAACATTGTCTAGTCAACATGTTTGTAGCAGAAGAGGCTTTTCTTGTCTTCACATTCGTGAATTATCCGGGCTAGTGACTATTGAGAACAGCAACAACACTGCGAACCACTGGCTGAAAACGCTCTTTTTCATTTCGTTGCCTCCATAGCGGTCATGGGGTAGTTGCCATATCCGGCGATAAATCGACATTGTGCTCATTGGCCTGGATCGGTGAATTCTCAGCGAGTGAAATGGCTGTTTCCGCCAAACACACCTCTAGTTGGCGTCGAATGCGTAGAATACGGGAAATGCTGTAAAGAGTCGAGAGACAGATGGGAGCGAGCGATCATGGAAACACAGAGCGAACATAATCCCGATTCAAATCCAGCTGAGGCAGAAGCGCATATCAAAAGTGCTCACCAGATTCTGAAGGCGCTGCAAAACAAGATCGGAGTACATCCGGAAATCGGCGCGGCCATTACGAAACTGGAGATGGCTCTGAATGTTCTCGCAGTCCGGACTGGCGGAATGTTGTAACTGTGGACATGGTCGCAGACGAGTATGGATGCGGCCCAGGGATCCCGGACTACCAAGGAAGCCGTCATAGTTTCTTCCAGTCGGTCAGCGACACCAATTCGTCCAGGATTTCCTGTAATCTTTGCGAAATCCCCCGGCGTGTTGCGAATTCCTCTTAGTGCCCTTCTGTGTGCTGACTGCCTCAAGAGTTGAGAGACGGGCGCGCGTAAACTCTCCGTCGACCAGGCGCCAAATCCCGCGTGGATAGGAAACTAGGATTTTTCGCCAGCTACCGGCATGGTTCACTCGGAGAAGGGCGTTCCTCCCTTGAAATCTGCGGTGATCGCCGTATTGACTCCAGTCATGCAGGCCTGATCGGAGAAGATGAGCCCCAGTTCGCGGTTCTTACCCAATGATTCGCTGGTGAAATTTTCTGATCCCACAAACAGCTTGGCCGCTGGGGTACCATAGTCGGCCAGAACGGTCTTGGCGTGAATATAGTAGCCAGTCGAGGAAGTGTAGACGGCGATATGCGCGCCGGCGGATTTGAGCGTCGTGAGCACCGAGTCGTACTGATTCTCAAGATTTTCCTGCACGAGGGTGACCGCGACGCCACGCTTGAGTGCCGCTTCCAGGGCCGTTGCAATGGACGGGTCATCGAACTCTTCCTGCGAGATGAGCAGTGAAGTTTTTGCGCTGCCGATGAGTGCTAGCAGCGCGCTGGAGGAGTTGGTGGGGCTCCAGACCAGATTTTCGCCCGTTGGCGGGGTGATGGACTGATTCTGGAAGTCGGCATTGAAGGTGGTTTCAATGGCCGCAATATCGGCCGCGTTGTTGGTAATCACGGCGAAGTCGCGCGAGGTGGCGTAGTCGGTGGGCGTGAGATTGAGGGTCATGAGTGCCGCGGTGGCCTGGTCGACGGTGATCGTCTTCTGGTGCGTCGCCATGTAGGTCGGGTTTGCCCAATGAACCGCAACGTGGTTCTCCTGAAGATAGTTGTAGGCGGGGGTGTTGCTTTTCTTCTCGTCATTCTGATCGAGAATCACGCGGACCGCGATGCCGGCAGCCGCGGCTTTGCCGAGCATTGACGTGACGGTAATGTCTGTGAGCTCGTATATGGTCATGTCGATGGATTTCTTGGCCGAGGAGAGCAGGTTGTAGATGGGAGTGAGATCGTCCGCAGGCTCGGTGATGAGGGTGTACCTGGTGGCAGACGATGGATTTGGGGCTGCCGATGAATGGTGCGCGGGATGCGGGGAAACATTTGCGTACATGGCGTGTCTCCTGGCTGCGGCGCGGCTTGCCCACGCACGAACTCCGAAATTGTACGCCTGGTGATGATGCGGGGAGTGAAAAAATGCCTCAATATGTCAACGCCGGTTGAAAATCCGCCTTTCGCCGATCCGAAATTCCCGTCATTACTAAAAACCTCCACTCGCAGCGTGCCAACTGCATGGATATACGTCGCAAGAGGAAGGCCCGATGCTTCACTAAACCGTTGTACGGGCCAATAATTCTCTTTTCTGTAGAATCTGGAACGGCATGCACCAATTGCAGCTTTACTCGATGCCGCATCGAATCTCCGGACGCAAGATCGCATGAAACAAATCGTCGCCCGCACCGGCTCATCATCCCAGGGCACGATCCGGCGGTTTTCGCGAAGTTCCCCAATCCCGTGCCCGGAGTAGACTGAAATCCACTGATCTTAAGATGAAATCGACATTGACGCCGCAAAAGAACGCAGTGGCCGCGGTGGATTGGCGAGTCTTGGGTGACACATTGAGTGTCAGCGAAGGGGATTGGGGAGTGCGTTTATCTACATCACGTGACTATAACTGACCACCAGATTCCGATCACTTGCCTCCGCGCGGTATTAAAGGCTGGAGGCAATATGGCAGTCACACTCTGTCGGCAGGTCGGCAAAGGCAAAGCCCCGGCGCTATCAAAAGGTCAATCTCGCATTCTAACCAGAACACCGCAACACAAAAGGGGACATTTCTAGTCGGTGAACGATACCGGCCGAGTATTGAAGGGTTTTAGAGAGGTTTGATACTGCAGGTTCGCTAAGCGGAAGCCATATGCACGGTTCGCCACTGTCCGGGCGATGTGCCTTCCCATTCGTGGAAGGCGCGGAAGAAGGAATTGGCGTCCTCGTACCCTAGCAGATAAGCGGTTTCATTCAGTTCGAGCGAAGAGTGGAGCAGGTAATGCCGTGCCAGTTCGCGGCGGGCCTCTTCCATCAACTGCTGAAACGTCGCTCCATCTTCGGTGAGGCGACGTTGCAGAGTGCGCGTGCTCAGGCGCAGTTCCCGTGCCACATCATGTATGCCAGGACGTTGCCCCGCGAGCAATTGCTTCAATGTACCTTTTACTTGCTCGCGCAGGTTTTTCTCGGCAAGTTGCCGCTTCAGTTCGGCCTCAAGCTGAGGCGCAACCGTCGCCAGCAGATCGGCGTTGTAAGTGACGAAAGGGACATCCATGTCGGCTTTGTTGAACACGAGGACATTCCTAGCGGCTCGGAATTTGATCGGGCACTGAAAGTGCGTTTCATACATTGCCCGATTTGCCTCCGGCCACCGAAATTCGACGCGTTTGGGGTAAATCGTTCGACCGGTCCCGCGCCGGGCAATGGACAGAATCCAGGCAAAACAGACGTCGATCAGCAGCGCCGGCTCTTCCTTGTGAGCCAGGAGCCAGGTGAAATGAACCGTGGACTCGCCGCCGCGCTCGACCAAAGCAATTTTCTCGGGGCAGGTCAGCTGCTTGTATCGACCGATGCGGTCGATGGCATCGCGGAAAGACCGGGTGCAAACGGCGGCAATCGCGATCGGATCGTAGCGCTCCATGCGATCTTCTGTTCCGAGTTTGAGCCCGATTGCCGGGTCACGACTGACTTCGGCAATTCCGCTGTAGAAAGCGAAGAATTCCTCGGTGGTCAGGAGGATCTTGTCCTGGCTGAACAAGCCGATGGGCAGGCCTGCGCTTCGCAAGATCGCCGAGGGAGAGAGCCCTCGGTCATCGAGCCTTCGAGCAATCGTATTGGAAATTCGAAATCGGTTCACGATGCTGCCTTGAGACTAACCCGCGAAGTCCTAACCCGGCTCTTCATCCTTTCTTGTATTGTTCGTCGCTGACATGCTCCATCCAGTCAACCACCTTTCCGTCTTTGTTTCCCTGAATCGCGATGTGGGTCATGGCAGTCGTCGGCGCGGCGCCATGCCAGTGTTTCTCGCCGGGCGAGAACCAGACGACATCACCGGGCCGGATTTCATCGACCGGGCCTCCCCAATGCTGAGCCCGGCCGCACCCAGCAGTGACGATGAGAGTCTGACCGAGCGGATGCGTATGCCATGCCGTGCGCGCGCCGGGCTCGAAGGTTACGCTCGCGCCTTGCACCCATGCCGGATCAGGCGCCTGAAAAAGCGGATCGATCCGCACGGTGCCAGTGAACCAGTCGGACGGTCCCTTGCCGGAGGGTTGAGAGCCAGCTCGTTTGATTTCCATTTTGTGTTCCCTCAGTTGATTTCTCGCCAGGCGTTCGCCCCGGGCGGCACATCAGCGATTGACCAGTTTCCGGAAGCTTTCCGGATAGCGTTCGCCTTGCACCGGGATCTTTGATGCGACGTTGTCGATCTGACTTAAATCGTCGCGTGTAAGTTCGATCGACCCCGAGGCGATGTTCTCCTCGAGACGCTGGAGTTTTGTCGTGCCCGGGATGGGAACGATCCAGGGTTTTTGCGCGAGCAGCCAGGCAAGGGCGATCTGAGCCGGTGTGGCCTTCTTCTGTTTTGCGAATCTGCCAAGCACATCGACCAGAGCCTGATTCGCTTTTCGATTCTCTGGTGTGAATCGGGGAACGATATTGCGGAAGTCGTTCTTGTCAAACTTCGTCTGCTCATTGATCGCACCGGTCAAGAAGCCTTTACCGAGAGGGCTGAAGGGAACGAATCCGACGCCGAGTTCTTCAAGCGTCGGGATGATTTCAGCCTCCGGCTCTCTCCACCATAGCGAATATTCGCTCTGGAGCGCAGTCACGGGCTGGACTTTGTGCGCGCGACGAATCGTCTGGACGCCCGCTTCGGAAAGGCCGAAGTGCCTGACTTTGCCTTGCTGAATGAGATCCTTCACGCTTCCGGCGACATCCTCAATGGGCACGTTGGGATCGACGCGGTGCTGATAGAAGAGGTCGATGACATCGGTCTTGAGTCGTTTTAGCGAGGCCTCGGCGACCTCGCGGACGTGCTCGGGCCGACTATCGACTCCAGCCAGCGGTCGCTCGGCTTTGGGATCGATTTTGAATCCGAACTTGGTGGCGATCACGACTTGATCCCGGAAGGGAGCGAGCGCCTCGCCGACCAGCTCTTCGTTAGCGAACGGGCCGTATGCTTCTGCGGTATCGAAGAATGTGACACCACGTTCGAAGGCAGCGCGGATGAGTGAGATGCCGTATGGCTTTTCGACGGGCGGACCGAAGCCGGAGCTCAATCCCATGCAGCCGAGGCCGAGCGTCGAAACTTCCAAATTGCTTTTTCCGAGTTTGCGCTTTTGCATTGTTTCTCCTTTGAGCCGTTCCGGGTTACCGAAGCGATGCCATATCGATGACAAAGCGATACCTCACGTCGCTTTTCAAAAGTCGTTTGTAAGCCTCATTGATCTGCTGAATCGGGATCAGTTCGACATCGGCGGCGATGCCGTGCTCGGCACAAAAGTCGAGCATCTCCTGGGTTTCGCGGATGCCGCCGATTCCCGAACCCGCCAGCTGACGTCGTTTCATCAGCAGACCGAAAACCTGAACTTCTGGTGGTTGGGGCGGCGCTCCCACCAACGTCATGGTGCCGTCGCGCCTGAGCAGGTTGAGATAAACATTCAAGTCGTGGTCGGCGGAAACCGTATCCAGAATGAAATCGAAACTGTTGACGTGCTTTTGCATTTCAGCTTCGTTCTTCGAAATCACAATTTCATCCGCGCCCATCCGCTTCGCGTCTGCCGACTTGTTCGGCGAGGTAGTGAACAATACCGTGTGCGCGCCGAAGGCGTGTCCGAATTTCAGGCCCATGTGACCCAGGCCGCCCAGGCCAACGATTCCCACTTTCTGGTCCTTATGAATATTCCAGTGCCGCATCGGGGAATACGTGGTGATTCCTGCGCAGAGCAGCGGCGCCGTGGCAGCGAGGTCCACCTTTGGCGAGACGCGCAGTACGAACGACTCATCGACAACAATGCTGTCTGAGTAGCCACCATAGGTGACGCCGCCCAGGATCTTGTCTTCGCTATTGTAGGTAAGCGTGAACCCGACGTCGCAGTACTGCTCGAGTCCTTCGCGGCAGTTCGGGCATACGCCGCAGGAGTTGACCATGCAACCGACAGCGGCGAAATCACCCTCTTTGAATTTTTTGACGGCGCTGCCGATTCGGGTGACTCGTCCCACCATCTCGTGTCCCGGCACACAGGGATAAACCGTGGGCATAAACGCGTGCCACTCGTCGGCCACTTGATGCAGATCGGAGTGACATACCCCGCAATACAGGATTTCGATCTCGACATCCTGAGGTCGCGGCGCACGACGCTGAATCGATGTTGGGGCGAGGCCGGAGCTTGTGCTTTTGGCTGCGTAGGCTTTGGCCGAATGGGTCTTCGCCGGTCCTGACAGCTGTTCTTGTTGAGGGGTGATGGTTGATGTCGTTCCGTTCATAACTCGAATTCTCCTTCCGTGTGATTTCCACTCTATTCGCGCGAGCGCTGCGGTTCACTAGCAAAACGCGCCAATGTACTAGCAAAACGCGCCAACCTGGAGGGGCATTTCTATCGCGCTCATGGTCAAGCCAAGCTCGGGTTTTATCCTC
>PMHI01000395.1:8531-12606 GCA_003156615.1 Acidobacteriaceae bacterium
TATGATTCAATTTCGCTGCCGCCAGCCGCGGCACTCTTCCAATCTTTACCTCGGGATGCCCATGCAAACAAAGTGTCGGTTTTATCTCCTCCTCGCCGTTCTCGTGTTCTTCCCGCTCTCACCCTCAGTGGCCCAGAAAACCTCCGGCCAAGTCCCTGCACCGTCTGAATTCCTAAAGATTGAAGTCGGCGCCGACCGCCAGCTCGCCGACTACCACCAAATTTCGTCTTACTTCAAAGCCTTAGCCGCCGCTTCTCCTCGCCTTGAAATTGAAATACTCGGAAAGACCACCCTCGGCGAAGAAATGTTCATGGCCGTGATCTCCAGCGAAGAAAACCTCCGTAACAAAGTCAAGTACAAGGAAATCGCCCGCAAGCTCGCCGACCCGCGCGGTCTCTCACCAGATCAGGTTTCCGCACTCGCTTCCGAAGGTAAATCCATCTTCTTGCTTACCTGCAATATCCACGCCTCAGAGATCGGTTCCAGCCAGATGGCCATGGAGTGGGCCTACAAGCTCGTCACTGCACAGGACCCTGAAACCGAGCGCCGTCTGAACGATGTCATCGTCCTCCTTGTCCCTTCCCTCAATCCCGACGGCCAAATCATGATCACCGAGTGGTATCGCAAATATCTCGGCACCAAGTACGAAGGCGGCCCCATGCCCTATCTCTATCACCACTACGCGGGCCATGATAACAATCGCGATTGGTACATGCTCACCCAAATCGAAACCAAGAACGTGAATCAGACGGTCTACCACGACTGGTTTCCCCAATTCTGGCTCGATGAACATCAGATGGGCTACTACGGTCCGCGCATCTACGTTCCGCCCAACGCCGATCCCGTGGCCAAACTGGTGAATCCGCTCGTGCATCGCGGCGATAACCTCGTGGGCGCGGACATGGGATGGCGTCTCGAGGAGGCCGGTAAATCCGGCGTAATCTACAACTACTCCTTTGACGCCTACTGGCCCGGTGGCACCCGCAATACCGGCTGGTGGAAAAATATGTACGGCGTTCTTACCGAGGTCGCCTCCGCACGCATCGCCACTCCCATGCAAATCGCCGCCACCGAACTCGAAGGCGGCACGAAAGGCCTCATACAGTACGATCAGCAGATCAACTTTCCCAATCCCTGGCCCGGCGGTACCTGGCGACTCCGCGACATCATGGACTACGAACTGATCGTCTCCGATGCCGCTCTCGAAACCATGTCCAAATTCCGTCCGGATCTCTTGCGCGGCGTCGCCTCCATGGCTGCCGAGGCCGTTCGCTCCGCCGATGCCGCCGAATACTGGCGCATCCCTCTAACCGATCAACGCGATCCTGTCACCGCCACTCGCCTCGCTGCCCTGATGCTCGAACACGGCGTCGAAGTCCTCACCTCGGGTGACAAGCAGTCTTTTCTCATTCCCACAGCCCAGCCCTATGGCCGTTTTGTCGAAGAGATGCTCGGCATTCAGCGCTATCCCGAAGTCCGTCTCGCCCCCAATAGTGGCATCCTCGAGCCTTACGACGTCGCCGCATGGTCGTTGCCCTTGATGATGGGCGTAAACGCCGATAAGGTAAAACTCTCCGCGCAGCAGCGCCAGTCGGCCGCAATCATCAAGACTGTCACGTGGCCCGCAGGCGGCCTCTCCGGCAGCGCCGCCCACTACTCCATACCCGCCACTCAGAATAATGTTTCGTCGCTGATCAACTCCGTCCAAAAAGCCGGCGGCGAGGTTTACATCTCCAAGACCCCCAACCAGCCGCCACTCGCCATTTTTTCCGCCAATCCGCAACTCGCGGACAATGCCGCAAAATTTCATCTGCGTCTCGAAACGCTTTCCGCGATGCCGCGAAACGCAGTCCAACTGAAGCCCGTACGGGTCGCACTTTATAAGCCCTATTTTTCCTCCATTGACGAAGGCTGGACGCGCTTCGTCCTCGAACAGTACGGCTTCGGAGTGAAAAATATCGAGAACAAGGAAGTGAAGGCGGGAAGTCTAAACTCGAAGTTCGACGTGATCATTCTGCCGGATACCACCAAGCAGATCATTCTGGAAGGGCGGCCCACCAAGGAAGGCTATTTTGAATCTTTCCCTCCCGAATACTCCGGCGGGATCGGCAAAGAAGGCGTAAACGCCCTGAAGGATTTCGTCGAAAAAGGCGGCACTTTGATCGCCCTGGCGCATGCCAATGAACTGCTCATCGGCGACGACTTCAATCTTCCCGTCCGCAATGCCGCGGCCAGCGAAGGCGCCAGCGCCGGTTCGACCTCCGACTTCAATATTCCCGGATCGCTGCTGCGCGTTTATGTCGACCCCAATCACCCGGTATGCTACGGCCTGCCTGCCGAAATAGCCGCGTTCGTGGATGCACCCATTGCCTTTCAAACCTCCGAGCCGTCTCCCGACGTTGAACGTTCCGTCATCGCCTGGTATCCCTCGGACGCCAAGGACATCCTTGTTTCCGGCTACGCTCAGGGCGCCGAAAAACTCGAACGCAAAGCCGCCGCGGTCTCCTTCACCAAAGGCAAAGGAAAAATCGTGATGTTCGGCTTCCGCGTCCAGCATCGCGCCCAAACCGAAGGCACCTTCCAGCTACTCTTCAACGCCATCTATTGGGGAGGCTTGCAGTAACAAGTATTCGCCAACCAAATTTATGCACGTAGACCATCAAGCCGAGTCTGACCAGCGCCGAAAGAACGCCACGGCTTCCCATCTCTGGCGCGCTTCTATCTGGCAAGAGGGGAGCTCTGACGTTGGGGCAATCCGATTTGGATGATTCAATTTGGGCGGTTCGACGAGCTACGACAAGCAGCGTGCAACGATCATTGTGATGTCATCCTCCTGTTCGCCGCTGCTAAATTGTCGGACAGCGCCGACTACGCTGTCGAGAAGCTGTGCCGCCGGAAGATGAGAATGAAGTGTTAGTGTTTCAATCAACCGGCGCTCGCCGAATTCTTCTCCCTGGTCATTGCTGGCTTCGGTGATCCCGTCCGTATAAAGCACCAGCGTATCGTCGCGACCTAATCGCACTTCTGCAATCCCGCATTGCCAGTCTTCGAACATTCCCAGCACGGTACAGGTAGAAGGCAATTTAACGATCCCCGGCTTCGCTGCCACCCCTTCAGCTTGCCTTGCTCCATCGCTGCCACGAAGCAGAATTGCTGGAAGGTGGCCACAGTTCGCATAACGGAGCACACGATTTTCGTCATCGTAGTCTGCAAGGATTAACGTCGCATAGCTGGAATCCTCAGTACTCTGGTAAAAAAGGTGGTTCACCGAGGCGAGCAGCCGAGGCATATCTTCGACCGCCATCGCATACTGGCTGCGAAGATTCGCTTGCAGGTTGGCCATCATCAGCGCTCCCGGCACGCCCTTGCCGGCAATGTCCGCCAGTACCATCCCGAGGCGGCCGGGCCGAAGTTCCAGAAAGTCGTAGTAGTCGCCGCCTACCGTACGCGCCGGAATGCAACCTCCCGCGTAATCGAGAGTCTTCATCGCCGGGAGCTTCTGTGGTAGAAGCCGCATTTGCACCTGGCGGGCAAAATCCATTTCTTGTGCTGTCCGCCGCTCCGCCTCAATCCGCTCGGCAACCTTTTCACCCAAGCGAAAACTTTCTAGTGCAACTCCTGTCTGGCTTGCCACCGCTGCCAGCAAATGCTTGTCTTCCCGTGAATAAGGTTCCTCCGACAGGCGCATTCCCAGCACAATCAGCCCAGCCAGCCGATTGTCACGTCCAAGGATGGGTACCAGACAATCTGGCCGAAGCGGGACTAGCGCAGGCGGGAGTATCTTTGCGCTTGTGGAATCGCTCGAAAGCTCTCGTGGTCCGCCCGAACGCGCCAGGGCTTCGAGGAAAGCATCGGCTGGAGAAATCATTTCGCTTCCTGGTGGCACATCGCCCGCCGCAACCGTCAGTCGATCCTCGCGAGTTTCGAAATAGACCACCACCGAACTCGGTTGCAGTGCCTGCTTCAAATGATGGTCAAGCAAAGCAGCAAGCTCGCTCCGATCGGTCACGGTTCGGGTTTTCTCCAGCAGATCTTGCAGCAGGACCTGCGCATCATAAGCGTTGCGAAAGAACGC
>PMHI01000634.1 GCA_003156615.1 Acidobacteriaceae bacterium
ATGACGATCGTAGGGCGCCAATCGCCGAGGAAGATGAGAATCATGACGGCAGTAAGAGCCGCTGCGATCAATCCCTCGCGCAACACGCCCTGGATCGAAGCGCGCACGAACAAGGACTGGTCAAACAGCGCGGTGATTTTCAGCTCCGGCGGCAGCGACTGTGCCGCCTGCACTACGATGTTCTTGACCCCGGCGACAATTTCCAGCGTGGAGGCGTTGCCGATCTTGTACATCGACATCAGCGCCCCACGGTTTCCATCCTGACGCACGATGTTGGTCTGCGGTGAAAATCCGTCTCGTATGTGGGCCACATCGCGCATGTAGAGCGTAGCCCCGTTGGCGGTTTTGACCGGCAGGTCGTTCAACTCCGCGATCGTTGCCGGCGTTCCGTTCATCTCAACGTTGTATTCCACCGGGCCGAGCTTGATCGTGCCGCTGGGGAGAATCAGATTCTGCGCGTTGACGGCGTTGACAATGTCGTTTGGCGCCAGCCCGTAAGCCTGTAGCTTGGGCAGGTCCAAGTCCACTTGAATCTGGCGAATCTTGCCGCCGTAGGGATAAGGAGTAGCCGCCCCCGGCACGGTAGCCAAATAATTACGCAGGAAGTTCTGCCCCAGATCGAACAGTTGTTGTTCCGGCAGGGTCTTGCTGCTCAGTCCGAGCTGAACGATCGGTGTNNATGACCAGAGGCGGTACCGTGCCGGGGGGAAGACTGCGCAAGTTTGTCTGGCAGATCGCGGTGATTTCTGCGATGGCGCCTTGTACGTTCGTGCCCGGACGGAAAAAAACCTTGATGACGCCCAAACCGTTTACGGACTGGGACTCCATGTGTTCGATGTCGTTGACGGTGATGTTGATGCCGCGCTCGGAATTGAGCACGATACGGTCGGCCATATCCAGCGGGGACATGCCGATATAGGACCAAACCACGGAAACCACAGGAATATTGATGTCCGGGAAGATGTCGGTGGGAGTGCGGAAAACCGTAACCACAAAAAGAATAATGATGACGATCGCCATCACGACAAAGGTGTAGGGACGTCGGAGAGCTAACGCTACAATCCACATCGGCTAGGCACGACTCCAGAGTCTGAACGAACACACTGCACGGATGCGAAGAAAACCCGCGGAGTTAATTTTTGATTCGATACTGACCGTATTGGATTCCCAATCCCTTTTGATTATATTGTAGGCTAAGATCATGCGCCAAAAGTCTCTGGCTCCCGCAAATCGCGGCCGAGGCGGCCGCAAGCGCTCTCCCGGGCGCCCGCGCAGCGAACATGCCCGCCTGGCCATCCTGCGCAGCGCTTTGAAACTTCTGGGAGAGAATGGCTTTTCCGCGCTGACCATTGAGGCCGTGGCAGCGCATGCCAGCGTGGGCAAGGCAACCGTTTACCGCTGGTGGCCCAACAAGGCCGCTATTATCGCAGACGCGTTCGCCAGCAGCACGAGCCGTAAACTCCACTTTCCCGATACCGGCTCCGTTTACACGGACATGAGCCAACAGATGCGTCAGCTGGTCAAGATCTTTCGCAGCCGCCGTGGACGCATTGTTTCCGCCATGGTTGGCGGCGGACAGAGCGACCGAGACCTCATCGTCGCTTTCCGCGAGCGTTTCCTCTGGCCGCGCCGCCGGGAGGCCTACGCCACACTCCGCCGCGCCATTCAACGCGGCGAACTGCGCGACGATGTCGACCTGGATCTGCTTCTTGATTCACTCTACGGGCCAATTTACATGCGATTCCTCATCCGGCATGACAAGTTGACGCCCAACTTTGTCGACCGCCTTTGCCAGCTCGTGCTGGCCGGAGCCCGTCCCAACGGACTTGTGGCCGGGCGATCAAATTAATTTTTTTGCTCCGGCCCCGGCTGTCGCCCGGATGGGACCATTTTGGGACATTGGCCATACTCTTACCATCCTCGTAGGTCAGGGCGGAGTAGCATCGAGAGGTCAAAAAGAGCTTGGCGCAGCGGAGTTCCCCAGAATCAAACAGCCATCGGGGCCGAATACTGGTTGATTCGTTCGACGCTGGCTCGCGGGGGGAGCGGCAAAATCGCCAGTCCAGCTTGAGGAGCCAGGCGGTAGCCCTTACCTCTTACGGTCTGCAGATAGCGGGGAGCTTCGGGTTGCGGCTCAATTTTCTCCCGCAAGCGGCGGACATGAACATCGACGGTGCGCGGGGTGACAAATCGCCCGTCCCAAACCGCATCCAGAAGCTGGTCGCGCCGGAACGTCCTTCCGAGGTTCATGGCCAGGTAGGAGAGCAGGCGAAACTCCTTGGCGGTCACGCGTACCATCTGGCCGCGCACCTGCACCGCCATCGCCTCGCCATCTAATTCCAGATCGCCAATGGTAAGCCGCGAGGGGGTTGGCTGCTCACCGGCCCGGCGTAAGACTGCCTGCACNNTGCGAAGACCTGCGGATTTCGCCGCACAAAGCCAGGCCGTCCCCATCGGGCAGTACCATGTCCAGAAGGAACAAGCTCGGCTTTATGCCCAGAGCCAGCCTAAGGACCGATTCTGCGGTGGAAAAAGTGCGCACCGCGAAGCCTTCCCCCTCGAGCGTACGGCGCAAAAGCCGCGAGATGGCCGGATCCTCGTCAACGACAAAAATGACAGGCCGCATTCGTCAGGATCTCCTTGCAATCGATACGCGCGAACCAGGTGTGGGGGCTGATCAAATCGATGAGCTGCCATGCCCGAGCGAACCCTAGAGACAAGGCTGAACCGCAGCCAAGCTCAACGATTGAATGGAGGAGGGTAGCAGGGCCGGGCTTCGATTGTCAAGCATGTCTACATACATACTTGAGATAGCCTCCTAGGAATTCCCCGGAATTCGTGCGGTCGGCCTGCCGGCTGCTCGAGGCGCGAAGCGTGGGCTCCGGGAGCGCCAATCTCCAACCGGACTACCCCTTCCCCAAATATTTTCCGACTACGGGGGCGCAGGCTTCGACAAAGTCCTGTTCCGCTTTATT
>PMHI01000642.1:0-1201 GCA_003156615.1 Acidobacteriaceae bacterium
GGACCGTGAATGGGCAAGAGTGCCGCACGGCGTTCCCGGGCAACATCATTCCCTTGGACCGGTTGAGCCCTTTAAGCGCGCAGTTCCTGGCGCTCATGCCCACTGCAAGCACGAACAATCCCATTAATAACGCTCAGGTTGCCGTTCCCACCGCTCCTGAGAACAACTTCGTCTACCTCTTCAAGGTAGATCACAACCTCAATTCCAAGGTCGTGTTCCACGGCTCGTACTACAAAGGCAGATTCAATACTCCCACTTCGCCGGTCATCTCTGGCCCGCTGGGCAGTGGGAATAACTTCAACACTCTCGGCTGGGAACCACGGGCCTCCGTCGATTGGACCATTAGCCCCCATTTGTTGAACCAGATCGCTTACAGCGTTCAATACACCGAAGGCGTGCGCATTTACTTCCCGCTGGTTCCAAGCTCATTCAGCAGCCCGATCACAACCTCGGGCCAGCCCTGGCCTGCTTTTTCCATCAACGTTCCCAACGGGCCCTCCTACGGATCCGGTAACAACAATGGCCAAAACAGCGGCGGATGCTGGCCCTGCACTTTCCTTTCGGACAACGTGAAGTACATCAAAGGCCGGCATTCCCTCAACTTCGGAACGGAAATACGCTTTGAAGATGAGAAAGACGCCTTCGCAGTAAACATCGGAACTTACAACTTCACAAATTACGGAACCGCTCTTCCCAGTTCCGCCAGTCCGGGGGTTTTGGGATGGGGTTTTGCCAGCTTCTTTCTGGGAACTCCTACCGGCGCTAGTGGCACGCCAGCGGTGACCCAAACTGCCCCGACCCCGGCGCGTCTAGTCAAGACCGGCTATCGCGCCTTGTACGTCCAGGATGACTTTCACGTCGACAAGAAGCTAACCCTGAATCTGGGACTGCGCTGGGATGCGTCTTTGCCGGCCTGGAACTCCGCGGGATATTTTTCGACCTTCGATCCGTCGGTGCCAAATCCCGGGGCAGGAGGGCTTCCGGGGTCGCTCGTGTATGCCGGCAACAGTGGTCTGAACGGGTGCATTTCAAGCGGAGGATCGTCGCTCTGCCGTCCCAAGATCTCCAACACTTATTGGGACAACTTTGAGCCTCGCGTGGCTTTTGCCTACCGCGTGAATGATGCGACCACCGTACGAGGCGGCTTCGGATTAACCTCGGTCCGGGGCGGTGCCAGTACTCTCATGGGACCTGAAATCGC
>PMHI01000642.1:1214-7155 GCA_003156615.1 Acidobacteriaceae bacterium
CCCGCCGGCGCACACTCTCAGTGCGGCAAACGGAGAGAGCGTCTCGGTGATGCGCCCCCAGGACGGCAGGGTCGGCTATGTCCAGGAATGGAACCTGACCTTCGAACACCAGTTCCCTTTCCGGATCGGAGGCGAGATGAGCTACGTGGGCAGCTCGAGCGTTCGCCTCGGATCCAATCTGCTCAACCCCAATCAATTGAATCCCATCTACTTGCCTCTTGGGACCGTCCTCAATGACGCGGTTGGTTCGCCGCAAGCCATCGCTGCCGGCGTCTCAGCTCCGTTTCCCGGGTTCACCGGTTCCGTGGCCCAGGCTCTGCGACCCTATCCGCAGTTCCTGAACATCACCGACAACACCCAGAACAGTGGCCACTCCCGCTACAACGCATTGCAATTGCGAGCCCAGAAATACCTATCGAACGGGCTGACGTTTCTGGTTAGCTACACCTACTCCCAGACCATTACCGACACCGTCGACCAGTTCACCACTTTTGGTTCTACTCCTTTGAACCAATACAACCCCAAGGCGGAGGGCCGAATCCTCGGAGGCGCGCCGTTCCTCAATACCAATCCCCGTTTCTTGACGGCTGCGGCCACCTACGAATTGCCCATCGGTCCGGGAAAACCGTTCTTCTCGAGAGGGGGCGCTGTGGGAAGGATTGTCGGCGGGTGGGGAACTTCCGTGGTCGCCAGCTATTATGCCGGAGACTTCCTGCCCATCAGCGGCGGTTCTCAACAACCGCTGTTTAACGGTCCGGCACGTCCGAACATCGTTTACGGAGTGGACCCGCTGATTCACAACTCCGGCAAATTCAATCCCGCAACCGATTTTTACCTTAACCAAAATGCCTTCAGTGACCCGACTCAATTTGGCATCGGCGATGCTGCTCCGACTCTCAATGCCAGAGGCTTCCCCAACTTTAATGAAAATATCGCGATCCTGAAGAACATTCACATTAAAGAACAGGCGACAATTCAATTTCGCGCCGAGTTTTTCAACGCCTTTAATCGTACTGTGTTCAGCGATCCGGATACAAATTGGAATGATAGAGTCACCGGTGGATTCGGAAAGGTGACCGGCCAATTCAACACACCTCGTCAAATCCAGGGTGCCCTGAGATTTGACTTCTGATTGTAACTGCAATGGCGCGAGCACTCCCCTACTGCCCGCACGCGCTCCCTCAAGCGCGTGCGGTTTGTTTTTGGAGCATCATGCTGACGAGGCCATCGCCGTTCCTGAGGCGGTTCCTTGGTTCCACTCGGCCGGTGACGTAAACTTTCAGAGAGGCGCCGGAGGGAACGTGAACTTCACAGGCAGGGGCGGAACTCTCAATGTTGTGCTGGTGTTAGTGCTTACGCTCCACTGCCTTCCTCAGGAGAGTGCGAGTGACCGCACTCAGCAACTCTACGAAGAAGCTAAGCTCGAAGAAAAATCCGGTCACGTGGATGCGGCGATTCAGAAGTACAAACAAATCATCGCGTTGCAACCGAATCTGGCCGCTGCCTATAGCAATCTCGGGCGGCTGTACTATCAACAGGGACAGCTGGACGAAGCCGTCAAAGCGCTCCAGCGTGCGACCCAGATCGATCCCAAATTAGAGCCTCCGCGGGCATTGCTCGGATTTGTGTTTTTTCAGCTCGAGGATTTCGAGGGGGCGCGCCGTGAGCTCAAGGCGGCCTCCCAGCTGAAAGAGGGGGACAAAACCGCACGCTTGTTCCTGGCGCGCAGCCTAATGGAACTGAAGGATTTCGACGGTGCCTTGAAGTTGCTGGTTCAGCTGAACCGCGAAGACCCCAAGAACACCGAGGTTCTTTACACGCTCGGCAGCCTNNCTGGCCGAAATCACGATGGGGAAAATTCAGACCGTGGATCCGGACTCCTACCTGCTTGAAGTCGTGCTGGGAAAGGTCTCTGAGATTAAGCAGGTCTACACCGACGCCGCCGAGCACTATAGACGGGCCATCGAGCGCGCGCCGGATGTTCCCGACCTGTATTACCGATATGCGCACTCACTGTGGGAGGCAGGCGATTCGGGCGGCGCGCTTACCGCCTACAACCGCGCCCTGGAACGCAATCCATACGACTATCGCGCGCAATGGGAGTCGGCGCGCATTCTGCTCTCCGACAACCCTCAGGAAGCGTTGCACCGCGCAAATCGAGCCATTGAGCTCAAGCCGGACGTTGCCGGAGCACAGATCGTTCGGGGGCGAGCGCTGCTGTCCCTGGAGAAGCCTAACGACGCGATTGAAGCGTTCAAGAAAGCCATCACCCTCGATCCCGATGATCCGGCGGTTCACTTTCAGCTGGCTCGGGCCTATCGCCAGGCAGGCTTGACTCAGGAGGCGCAGAACGAAAATGCGATTTACGAGCGCATGGACAAGGAGGCTCACGCGGGGAAAGAACAAAAGCCTTCGGAGCCACAATAGCCAGAGAAACCTGGCATCACGAATATGCGACTCTTCCCTGTTCTCCTCAACTCCGATGTCGGCTCCAGTGTTTTCCGCAGTGGTTCCAGCCTGACGGGCGCGCTCCTGTTGGGACTTGTGCTGAACCTCCCCGCGGTCTGCCAGTCATTGAAGAATGGCAGAGCCACGAAAACAAATCCTTCGGATGGATTGCTTTTCGTCTGGATCCCGCCCGCGAGCTTCACCATGGGCTGCTCGGCAGGCGACAACGAATGCTTCAGCGAGGAGCTGCCGGCCCACCGCGTCACGATCAGCAAGGGATTCTGGATCGGACAGACAGAAGTTACGCTCCGCGCCTATGAGCGCTTCGCGGGAATTCCGCAGGCCGATGCACCGCCGCCGACCACTCGAAAGCCCGCTGAGCACAAAGTAAGCGAGGATTCCACGCCGATTGTTCTTGTCACCTGGGACGAAGCGCGCGATTACTGTAAATGGGCCGGCGGACGTTTGCCTACGGAAGCGGAGTGGGAATATGCGGCCCGCGGCGGGAGCACACAGGCGCGTTACGGAAAGTTAGATGAGATCGCCTGGTATCAAAAAAATAGCGGGAACACGATTCATGCGGTTTCCGAGAAGCTGGCCAATGGTTTCGGATTGTTTGACACGCTGGGAAATGCGTGGGAGTGGGTCAATGACTGGTATGCAGGCACTTATTACTCCATAAGCCCCGAACTGGACCCCCAGGGTCCGGCGACCGGTACGATGCATGTGCTGCGGGGTGGATCGTGGATGAATTCATCGAATTTGTTACGACTGTCGGATCGAGGCCGATCGAATTCCGATCTTCGGTTCAACTACTTCGGAGTTCGCTGTGTCCTCGATCAAGCCGCCCCGTGAGTTTCCTTGTGGGTGAGTCACAACCGGCAAACCAGGACTGACAACTATTAAGATCACTCCCTAGTTGACTCGCCCCGATGCAGCTTCAGCCCGGGCCAGACTCTCCCGGGCGAGCCCGTCGTCAGGCTTGATGCGAAGCGCTTCGCGGAACTGCGCCATCGACTCGGACAACTTTCCCTGCTGCGCGTACATCGATCCCAACCGGTCGTGGGCCTCGACGTTTTCCGGCTTCAGTTCCACTGCCCGTTCGTAGTAAGTCGTGGCTTCCCCCAGTTCTCCTTTTAAGCGCAGGGCATTCGCCAAATTGAAGCAGGCCAAGAAGTAATCCGGCCTGAGCTTCAGCGCTTCCCGAAAATGGCTGATCGCTTCCTCAAAATCCCCCAGCGATCCCAATACCGTCCCGAGATTGTTCTGCACTTGAACGTTGGCCGAGTTCAGAAGTGCAGCTTGGCGGAGGGGGGCAATGGCTTCGCTGTTTTTGCCCATTGCATGCAAGGCTGCTCCCAGATCGGCGTAGCCGTTTACGTCCTGAGGATACTTGGCGAGTCGATGCTGCATCATCGCAATTTCGAGCGCTGCCAGATCTTGCCGCCGGCTGGGCAATACCTCCATCCAGAGATCGGCCATCTCGTCGGTGGATCTCTGCCCGCCCACCACCCGTTTTGGAGGAGTATTCGGATTGCGAAGATTATCCGACGAGTTATCGTAGGTATATCTCATCGACAACGTGGTTCCTTTAGGAAGAAACAGTGGCTCCTGGTAGCGAAATACGCCCTGCCAATCGAAGTCCCACCTCTTGATCGAGATCAGCCACTTTCGCGAGCCGTCGGGAAGTGTGGCGTAGGCCTGCATCTCTTGGCACAAATAATGCGCATGGGGCAGCAGTGCAAGCACATTCACGTCCGCGGGAAGCTCCAGATCGTCCGCAATTTGAAAGTCCTTCGCCCCCGCCGGGATATCGATGTCCTCATCGTGCTCCAGTCTCAAGATCATGGGGAACTTCGTTGGCGGCTTGTCGGAAAAATAGAGCCCGATCTTCGGCCGGATCGTCTCCGGCTTGCCCGATCCCAACAGATGCATAATGAGGATCAGATCCGTATCCTTGTCCAGCCGCCACGTCATTCCTTCCGGCTCCAGATATGGCGGCGAGCCCGGTCTCCAAGTGAGAAAGCGGCTGTCGAGTTCGGAATTGCCGCTGGAGAACTGGCCATCCATCGCCGTCGATCCCACCTCGTACACCTCACCGTTGGCAATATGCAGGGTTTGCGTGCGATCGATGGCGACGTAACAATGGTGGACAATCCTGGCATTTCCAGGCTGTATCTCGATCCCCCTTACATAGTGCGTCCCGGTGTCAGGCACGGGCAGTACAAAGCGTGGCCAGGAGTCCGTGTTGCCATGGGCGAGAAGAACGTAGGGCTGCGGCAGTTCAATCACCAGGTCCGGAGTTCCCATCTGCCAACCTTCAGAAAACTTAGGACTGGGGGGCAGATCCGACGCTATCCCCTCGGGAGCTCCCGAAGCCACCCAGCGCTGAATGCTCTGGATTTGTTCGTCATCGAGTTTCCGCTCACCCACAAACTTGCCGTGACCGGGTTCCGGCAGCCAAGGTGGCATGTAATGGCTAAGGGTAACCGCTGCGATCTGCCGGGCATGTTTCTGNNTGGAATGCACACTCTGATCTTGCGCACTCTGATCCTGCGCACTCTGGTTCTGAGCGGCGGCGGGGCGAAAGTGGGCCCCGGCCAGCAAGGCGAGGGTTGCGATTGCGGTCAATCCCACAGAAGCGTAGAAAGAGTTTAACGACATCTTTGCGCTCATCGCAGAATCAGCATATAGCAGTGCTCAGCGCGCGGACAAGTAGCGGAACTCCAATGTCGACGCGGCTTTCGCGCTTCGGCCTTCTTAAAAAGCATCCCGTTCCTGCGATCGGTGCTAATCTGGCAGCGAGGAATTTCATGAGCTCCCGGCATGAAGCAACCAGTCAAAAGTCTCTCCAGGAATCCGAGAAGCCTAGCGGCCGGGTACTTTCGAGTCTTAACGCTCGATTGCTCATGAGCAACGCACTGGTTTTTCTGGCGCTCGCGGCAGCATCTTGCAGGGCTCAACAGACTGCAGTCGATCTTGACGGAAAAGCTGTGAATCCGCTCCTATTGAATGCCAGCCGAGTCGTAGTCCTGGTTTTCGTCAGGGAAGACTGTCCCGTATCTGGGCGCTACGCTCCCACGATTCAACGGGTCCGCGACGAACATCAGGCCGATGTCCGCTTCTACCTTGTTTTTCCCGATAAATCGGAAACACCGCCGAGCATTCGCAAGTACCTACAAGATTTCCGCTACTCCATTCCGGCTCTGCGCGACCCTCAGCACGCGCTGGTCAAACTAGCGCACGCCCAGGTCACGCCTGAGGCGGCGGTCTTCAATGGCCAGGGCGCTCTTGTCTATAACGGCCGCATTGACAATCTTTACGAAACCTTTGGACGCGCTCGTCCCGCCCCCACCACCCACGAACTGGAAGACGCAATTGACGCCGCGCTCGGGGGACGCGAGCTGGCGAATAAAACCGCCACGGCGGTGGGCTGTTATATCTCAGACCTGCACTGACTCGCCTGGCTGCGGAATGATCGGCCATCAGGGCT
>PMHI01000001.1 GCA_003156615.1 Acidobacteriaceae bacterium
GCCCACGCCCACGGGCTTCAAACTCTCGTCAAGGATATAAGTGCGAACATTGGGTAGCGGATGACCAATGGGCAGAGTGGAAAGGGAGGCTGATTTCGGCTCAAATGCTGTGGCCGCGATGCTGATTTCGGTGGGGCCATAGGTATTGATCCAACGCACGCCACGCATTCGAGCGAATTGGGACCATTTTAGGAAAGCGGCATTAGAAGCCTTCTCGCCACCCACAATTACGAGCCGGACGCTCGATGGCAACGAGTCCTNNCTCATGCCAAAATGCGGTTGGCAAATCTGCTACTGTGATCCCCTTCTGCCGAATACCCTGCACAAATGCCGCTGCGGAGTACGACATTTCTGGCGAACGAAGAACTAGAGTGCCTCCGCCGAACCAAGCTGTGAAGATCTCTTCAAGGAAAATATCGAAGCTGGGCGAGGAAAATTGGAGAACGCGATCAGCAGGACTCACACCATACATCGCGGCCGCGGCGAGGTTGTAGTTAGCCAGCCCGGAATGAGTGAGCAAGACTCCCTTGGGCTTTCCCGTCGACCCTGAGGTATAAAGAATGAATGCCAGGTTGTCCCCATTCACTTCGACATCGGGATCCGTGATGTCTCCTCCGGAAGCCGCTGGATCATACTCCGGTAACATGAGGATGTGCGACTTTCGTTCGCCCAATCCTGGAGGAAGCACGGAATCGCATATTATTACCGGCGCGCCTGTGTCATTGAGCATGAAAGCCAGACGCTCAGAAGGATAAGTTGTATCGAGTGGTACGCAGACCCCACCCGCCTTCAGCACAGCAAGAACTGAAATCGGAAGGCCCAGTGATCGCGCAACATGGATTCCAACTGGCACCTCTGTGCTGACGCCGTTCTGCCGCAATTGATGAGCTATTCGGTTCGCTCGTCTATTCAGTTCCTCATAGCTGAGCTCCTGTTGACCTGCGGCGACAGCAGGCGTCTTCGGCGAGCGCCTACTTTGAACCTCGAAGCAGCGATGCAATAAATGCCCCNNCGGCGTCATTGATCGCAACCGACGTTTGTGATCGCAATGTTTCCATTTTCCGCGTGGTAGGGCCCGGAATACGAACTTAAGCGCCCGAACCCCGTAGAACAACTGGAATCGTTCGCAAAAGGATACGAACATCCAGCCAAAGCGACCAATTCTGGATGTACTCCATATCTAATTCCATCCATTTCTGAAAAGGGATAGAATTTCTGCCGTTCACCTGCCACAGGCAAGTCACACCAGGCTTAACGCTAAAACGACAGCGCTGCCAATCTTCGCAGACCTGTGTCATGAGTGTGTAGTCTCTTACCGCAAGAGGCCTCNNACGTTAAAAAGCTGCGCCAGTTCGTCCAAACTGGTTTTGCGCAGGAATTTGCCGACTTTGGTGATGCGCGGATCGTTACGAATCTTGAACACAGGTCCCGCCACCTCGTTGAGGTGCTCAATCTTGCTTAGCATCTCTTCCGCGTTAACCGACATGGTACGAAATTTATACATGCGAAACTTACGTTTACTTAACCCCAGCCGATCCTGCACAAATAGCACTGGCCCCGGAGAGCTAAGCTTAATAGCAAGCCCTACAAGAACAAGCAGGGGTGCCATCACAATGAGAAGAGTCAGTGACAACACGAAATCGAGCACACGCTTGATGATCATGCCCCAGCTATCATCCACCATGCTGAGAGAATGAGTAATGACATAGGTTCCGTCAAATTCGTCGGTACGAGTGCGCCCCACCTTCATATCGAAGAGATTGGTGATAGACCTAACGATGATGCCTTGCTGTTCGCATTGGGTGGCGACTTCTGAAGCGTAAGAATAGAAGGAACGCATCGGCAATGCCAGAATGACTTCGTCGACCACATTCGTTCGAACGAAGTTGGGTAATGAATGGAGATCACAAACAACAGCGAAGCCAGAATTCACCAATTCGTCGGGGTTGAAATCCGGCCGGTCAGCGAATCCCATGACTCGGTATCCAAGTTCGGGACTTTTTTGAACAGTTCGGGCGAACTCTAGAGCCCTCTTGTTCGCGCCTACGATGATCATGTTGCGGCTGTTCCAACCGCGCGAGCGAATCGCGGATAGAGCTTTTCGCAACGACAACCTCGAGAAAACTGTGAGTGCTGTGCTTAGAACCCAAAACGCAATCACAAAACTGGGAGTGAGCAGTGACGCGTGTAGCAGAACCAAAAATGACGCGATCACAAGAGTCCCTAAGGTAGTAGCTCGAATNNCTCCGAACGCGAGCAAATGAGAGACGCTCACCCGCATCTCTAGCAAACGAGCGACGCTCCAGTTCGCATTGCGCTGGTGCAACGAGATACTTGTCGCAGTAAGAAGAGCGCAGACGACTAAAGTAATGTCAAATATCTGGAATGCCTTCGACAATATCTGACGGCGCACAGAGTGCTCCTCAAGCTTAATTTGTGTCCCCTCCAAAGCGCGTTNNACGACAGGCTCTTACTAAGAAGGAGAATAAGCGGTGGGCGATGTAAGCAACCTATCTCTCAGCAACGTGCTCCAGAGATTGCAGATCCGCTCAATCGCAGGTAGAAAGGTTCGTACTTAGCGCAATTGCTAGTTTTTTGCGTCCGGTAAAGCCGCGAAAACCGGCACTGACAGGTAGAGTTCGACATCTTGTGGAGTGTGAAACGAGCGATCCATGTATTCTGCTATGCAGACCGATCCCAAACTTATCATCATCGCCAGCACTAACCCCAACGACATGANNAAGGCAGGGTCGGTGCTTCCGCAAGCACTACATTCACGATATGGTTGTTGTCCAGGGCGTCCGAAATACGGGATTCATCCCGTTTCGTGAGGTATAAGGTATATGCCTGCTCTTGTTGCCGCAGGTCGTCCACCAAAGCCTGCTCTTGGATATCCTTGGAATTTAGAACTTGTGCCGCATTTCGATAATTCATTACTGATTGCTCAAGCGAAGTAGCTCGCGCAGTTAGAGAAGAAAGATCGACGTGTGCCCGTGCGAGTTCTTGGTCTAACAGAGTAGATGTCGGGTTAGCGTCGGTCGTTACCTGACGGAGGGGAGATTTCTCCTCATCCACAATAGCCTGCTGAACTTGCGAAATTCGAACGTCGAGGTCCTTGACCGGCCTGTACGTGGGTTCGAACTTGGCAAGCAGTTCACTGCGCTGCAATTGCAACGTTGTCAGCTGCTGTCGGAGTCCCGTAAGCAGTTGAGAGTCCTCATTGCGATCCAATGTGACCATGCGATGGGGAGTGCTGGAGATCTGCCGCTCCAACATACTGATGCGCTGGCGCGCTTCGGCAATGGAGGCTTTTGTCTGCCTCAGATTGGCTTCGAATTCGTTGGCTTTCTGTACCGTATCATCCCGCTCTGTATGCGCCGCTACCGTTCCCTGGTGTTGACCGAACTGCTGCAGCTTATCTTGAGTCCGCGCGATCGCTTCCTTATACAGGTCCGCCTGCTTGCCGAAGAAGTCTGCCGTCCCAGGCTCGCGATGCACAGCCGTGTGTTTGCTCATGTACAACTCCGCCAATTTCGCCAAGACTCGGCGTGAGAGCGCTGGACTGGACTCATGGTAAGTGACTTCAATAATATCGGACTTTTTTATCGGTTCCACGGTCAGCTTACTCTCCAGCTGATCGGTTGCCCTTGCTAGACGAAGTTCGGGCTGAGTTTTCCTCAAAATCCGAGCTAGTAAGCCCGGCGGTTTTACCAACCCGCAGGCGACTACCACTTGTTCGANNTGGACCGCCTCTCCTGTCACCGCTTGAGTAGTCACCACGGGATCCAATCTCTGATGGTTGACCAGGATCTCCATGGTGGACTTATATTGGCGTGACAGGAAAAACGCGCACAGGGTGGCGCCCAGCAAGATCCCGGAAAAGACAGTAACGATCAGCCTTTTGCGCCGGAAGCCAATGGCGATCAGTTCCCGCGTTGGAACCGAAAACGAGTGTTGATTCACGGGCGGTCGGATAGCTAGTTCTTCCATTTGTGCTCTCCTTGCACTCGCTGGCTNNGTTCGTATAGGGAATAAACGGCCTGATCTTTGATATCGCGTTCTTCGGAACGTAGAGCATGTCTCCAGGTTTGAGAAATACATCTTCCTGCAGATTCTCAGATTTCAACATCTGCTTAACATTAAGCTTTGTTACCTTTACCCAGTCCGCCGAAACCCGACGAAATAGCAGCACCTGAGAATGCTTGGCGCTCTCAGTTAGTCCGCCGGCGACCGCGAGCGCCTGGGTTACCGTTGTTTCACCAAGCAGGTCGTATTTGCCTGGCTTTTCCACCTGCCCAGAGGCCACAAAGTATGGCTTCTCAAACTCCTTGAGAACGATGGTGACTTCCGGCGCGTGGAGGATACCGGAGTAAGCGTTTCGTATAGCCTCCGATGCCTCGGAAACTGTAAGCCCCGCCACGTGTACCGGCTGCGCGCCGTGGAGCGGGATGTACCCGTCTGGTCCGACACGCACACCGGCTTGGCTGAATTCCGGGCTGAACGGGAACTCCAAATCAAAGGAATCATTGACGCGGAATCTGTACGGCGGGTTCCGCTCCTGGAGCGCTGGTANNCGTGCTTTGTAAGGTAGAAACTCCGGGTTTCGTCAGGGCCTGCGTCGCAGGTTCTGATCCAACTTGGCCCCACACTTGCAGCGCCGAAACCGTGAAAAAGAGGAACAAAATCGTCGGTCGCATTAGTTTCACCTCACAGGCGGTCTTTCCAAGGATCA
>PMHI01000201.1 GCA_003156615.1 Acidobacteriaceae bacterium
GGGCGTCCCATGGAAACCGAGTTGATTCTGTCTCTCGCCATCGAGATCGCGGACGCGCTCGACGCCGCACATGCAGAAGGCATCGTCCACCGCGACATCAAGCCTGCGAACATCTTCGTCACAAAGCGCGGACACGCCAAGGTTCTGGACTTCGGGCTGGCGAAGGTCATGGTCACAACCAGTTCTTCGAGCAAGATTGGGTCTCTTAACACGCAGACGGGTTCGGTGGACGCGGATCATCTGACCAGTCCGGGCACCATGCTGGGAACGGTGGCATATATGTCGCCGGAGCAGGTGCGGGCGAAAGAGTTGGATGCCCGGAGCGACTTGTTTTCGTTTGGTTCCGTACTGTACGAGATGGCGACCGGCGCATTGCCCTTTCAGGGAGAAAGTTCGGCGATGATTTGTGAAGCCATCGTGAACCGTACCCCGGTGGCCGTTGTACGCCTCAATCAGGACGTGCCGTCCAAGTTGGAAGACATCATCAACAAGGCTCTAGAGAAAGATCGGAATCTTCGCTATCAGCACGCTTCCGAGATGCGAACGGATTTGCAACGGTTGAAGCGGGACTCAGAAATAGGACGAGCCATAGCTGGTGGTTCGGGTACTGTGGCGGTCGCATCGGAAAGCGGCTCTCAGGTTCCAGCTCAGCAGCAGTCACCATCATCCGGTTCGTCCCCTGCACTTGCTCCGTCTCCATCATCGAGCGCGATGAAAGTGGCCGAGGTTCCCGTCGCTGGCAGGAAACTCTGGAAGGTTCTTGTTTCCGCCGCTGTGGTGCTTGTCGCCATTGTCATCGCGGGAGCGTTCTACTTCCGCTCACGCCAGACCGCGCACCGCCTGACCGACAAAGACACCGTCGTTCTCGCCGATTTTGCCAACAGCACGGGCGATGCGGTGTTCGACGACACTCTCAAGCAGGCGCTCAGCGTGGCTCTCAAGCAGTCGCCTTTCCTGAACGTGCTCTCCGATGGCGACGTTGCGAAGACCTTGCAACAGATGACCCGTCCGGCTGACACGAAACTCACGCCCGAAGTCACCCGTGAGCTTTGTCAGCGTGCGGATAGCAAGGCGTATATTGCTGGGTCGATTGCCAGTCTGGGCAGCCAATATGTGCTGGGACTGAAGGCGGTGAACTGTCAGAGTGGAAACGTGCTCGCACAGGAACAAGTGACGGCGGCGTCGAAGGAGAAGGTGCTGGACACGCTGGGCGAGGCGGCATCCAATCTGCGCGGCGAACTGGGCGAGTCGCTGGCTACGGTGCAGAAGTTTGATGTTCCCCTGGCTGAGGCCACCACTTCTTCGCTCGAAGCTCTGAAAGCGTACAGCCTTGGCATAAAGGACGCCCACGAGAAAGGCACCGCCGCATCCCTGCCTTACTTTCAACGTGCCATCGAGCTTGATCCGAATTTTGCCATGGGCTACTTGCAAGTGGGCGACACCTACAACGCTCTCGGCGAACTAGAGCGAGCCAGTAAGTACTTCACCAAGGCATTCCGGTTGCGGGAACATGCCAGCGAGCGGGAAAAGCTGGCGATCACCGCCAACTACTATCAGAATGTAACCGGAGAACTGGATAAAGCGGCCCAGACGTTTCAGGAGGAGATTGAGAGCTACCCACGGGAATTTGGACCGTACGTTAGTTTGGGCGTGGTGTTCACCAAACAGGGTCGCTATGAGAAAGCCACTGAGATCGTGAAACAAGCCTTGCGCCTTGCACCGGATCGAGTGGGTCCCTACGAGGGTCTCGTCAATGACGCCGTTAGCTTGCAGCATTTCGAGGAAGCGCGGCAGATCATCCGCGAGGCGCAGGTTCGAAAAATGGATGGTGACTTACTTCACAATGCTCTCTATGCTCTTGCCTTTCTCGGGACGGACTCCGCTGCGATGGCGGAACAGCAACAGTGGTATGCGGGTAAGCCCGATTACGAGAACGAGGGCCTTGCGCTGGCATCCGACACCGAGGCATACGCTGGTCATCTTGCCAAAGCGCGGGAACTCACCAAACGGGCTGTGGACTCGGCCATCCGCGCTGACAGCAAGGAAACAGGGGCAATCTGGCAGGCGAATGCTGCTGTGCAACAAGCCGTTTATGGAGATGCCACAGAAGGGCGGCAGTCAGCCGGAGAGGCTTTGAAGCTGGCTCCCGAGAGTCAGAGTGTGGAGAGTGAGGCCGCGCTGGCGTTTGCCATGGCGGGCGACACGGCACAAGCCGAATCCTTGGCACAAGACTTAGGGAAACGCTTTCCACTGGACACCCAGATGCAATCGCTTTGGCTGCCCGCGATTCAGGCGCAATTGGCGCTGGACAGAAAGAATCCGGCTGTTGCCCTGTCTACGCTGCAAGCTGCTTCACCCATCGAGTTGGGCAACATCCCGTTCGTCATCAATATGTCCTGCCTCTACCACGTGTATGTACGCGGAGAGGCATACTTGGCAGCCGGACAGGGCAGTGCTGCCGCCGCCGAGTTTCAGNNTGGAACTGCTGGACGGGAGCGTTGGCGCATCTGGGAGTAGCTCGTGCGAACGCTTTGCAGTCGAGAACTTCTCAGGGTGCAGATGCCGATGCCGCCCGCGTTCGTGCACTCGCCGCCTACAAAGGCTTCCTCACCCTCTGGAAAGAC
>PMHI01000644.1:0-1104 GCA_003156615.1 Acidobacteriaceae bacterium
CCGGCTGCGGTACCAGCGGTGGGGACGGGGTTGCCCGCGCCGGGCAATGGATTGGTGAAGCCGGTGTTGATTTTTACTTTGTTGAGGGCGGCTTGCAGGCGGTGAACGTCACGAGTGTAATCCTGCACCAGTTCGGCATCCACATTGAAGTCGATGACNNAGGAATCGATGAGGATGCCGAGAGTGAGCGGTAGGTTCGATTCGGCGGCGAAGTACTTGATGGTCTGCTGTTTGCCGTCTTCGAACACTGTGAAGTCGTCTTTGGTGAGGTTGGGCAAGAGGGTGCCGTGCTTGTCTTTGACATTGAAGAAAAGTCCGACGACGTTGACGCTGACTTTGAGGGTTTCAGTGGGCGTTTGCTCGTCTTCGGGTTTCTGGGCGGCTGGCTTCTGGGCCGCGGGCGCTTGCGTTTCAGGGGCCTTGGGGATACTAGGAAGCTGGGCCAGGGCGAAGGGAGCGGCAGCCGACAAGGCTCCGATCAGGAATAGAATGGATGGAGCGGCCAGGGCCGGGGAGAACCTTTGGTAAGGGGACTTTTTAAACATGCCAGGAATTCCTCTGAGGACTTTTGTTAGTCTAATCCTTGGAGTTAGATGCACCAAATGGGCAGGTTCAGGCATCCGAAGAAAAAGATGAGTATTTCTTATGGTGGCGGATGGGCGAACTCACCGGTAAGCTCTGGCTCGAACTTAGGAACAGATCGTAAAAAGAACGGACGGTGTTTGTGAACATCGAAACGGCGGCTGATAACAGGAACCAGAAGCGGTGCAGCCGCACGAATGGGCTTGCGGCAGCTCTAGTATTGGGGTGTCTGTGCGTTGGTGTTCGGGCAATCGAGGGCCAGTCTTCCCCAAGCCAGATGCCGAGTGGGCAGGCGCAGCAGACACAGCCGGCGCAGAATATCCCAGATGCGCCGTCGACCGTGCAACCGCCAGCGGAGAAACCTGAGCCAACGCCGCCGATTCCAAAGCCCGAAGAAAAGAAGCCAGTCGAGAGGGATCCGTGGACAAACCAGCCGATTGACAAACCGGCAGCAGCCCAGCCGGACGCTGGAACGACTGACGAAACTTCCGCACCGCCGCCGATGCCGCCGGTCAAGACGCT
>PMHI01000644.1:1131-4820 GCA_003156615.1 Acidobacteriaceae bacterium
GGAAAACGGGACGGTGCAGAAGCTAAGCTATTTCACCGCCGATCCCATGGCGCTTTCGGTGGCGATCGTGCTGGATCTGGGCATGTCGGATGCGGAAGTGCAGAAGGTCAACCAAACCTTTCCGGCACTGGTGGGGGCATTTGCCGCGTACGATGAAGTCGCGGTTTATACCTACAGCAGTACGGTGGGCCAGGCGAGCGACTTTGCGGGAGCGACCAAGAGGTTGATCGCGGTATTGAACCGGATGAAGACGGAACGCGGAAACTACGACGGCCCACCGGTTTTGGGCGGCCCTATGGCGGGCGGGCCGATCATCAATGGTGTTCCCGTGGGAAGTCCGACGGAGCCGGTGTATACGCCGTCGAAAGAGTCGCATGTGCTGAACGACGCCATTCTGCAGGCGGCTCTCGATCTGCGCAAACGCGACCGCGCGCGGCGCAAGATCATTCTCGTGATCAGCGAAGGACGCGAATCCGGAAGCAAGGCCAGCTTTAACGATGTGAAGAGGGTGCTGCTGTCGAATGAGATCCAGGTGCGGGCGGTGGCGGTGGGAAACACGGCGCTGCCGATCTACGGCAAGCTGGAACGGCTGCACATACCCGACCAGGGACGCGACAACCTCCTACCTAAATATGCCACGTACACGGGCGGATTGCCGGTTTACACCGAGCTTTCCACGAACGCGATCGAAGAAGTTTACGCCCGCGCCATGAGCGAGGCGCGCAATCAGTACTTGTTGGGTTATACGCCGACCCGTCCGAAGACCCCCACCGTATCCAGCTACCGCAGCATCGAAGTTCTGGTAGACCGGCCGGGACTCAAGGTCTATGCCAAGGACGGGTATTTTGCGGCGCCGCCCGCAAGATAGGCAGGCTCAGGGTCTTAGGCCCTAGGTCATTGGCGGCTGGCCGTCCAAAAGAAAGCCCACTCCTTGGCTATACTGGTCGGGTTTTCAGTCAACAGTCAGCAAGTCAAGAGCTACCCATCCATCGGGCTCCGGGCCCCGTCTGGCAGGAGTCACCTGAGTAACCTGCCTTCCATCGGGTGCGTGTGATATAAAAGCCCGAAGCCCACATAGGGATATTTTGCGTGCCAGCGCCCGCGAGGGTGTGCAGCCCGCGCGATTGAGGAAAGTCTTGAGTTTCATCAACTTCGCAGCCCGCGAAATCAACTGCAAGATCGTGTACTACGGCGCCGGATTAGGCGGCAAAACCACGAACCTGCAGATCATCTACCAGAAGACCGCGGAACAGCAGAAGGGCAAGATGATCTCCCTAGCCACCGAAACCGAGCGCACGCTGTTCTTCGATTTCCTGCCGCTCGATCTGGGGTCGGTGCGCGGCTTCAAGACCCGAATCCATCTTTATACCGTGCCGGGCCAGGTCTTCTACGATGCCAGCCGCAAGCTGATCCTACGGGGCGTCGATGGGATCGTCTTCGTGGCAGACTCGCAGGAACAGCGCATGGACGCCAACGTGGAAGCTCTCGACAATCTCATGTCAAACCTGAAAGAGCACGGCTACGACTTCAACAAGATTCCCTACGTGCTGCAGCTCAATAAGCGCGACCTGCCAAACATTCTGTCGCCAGATGCGCTCAGCAAGGAGCTCCGTAAGAAGAACGAGGCCGTGGTCGAGGCAGTGGCGTTTCAGGGTGTGGGCGTGTTCGAGACCCTGAAGGAAATCGCCAAACAGGTGCTCACGGAACTAAAGGCCGGGGGCTAGCTGAAGGCAGTTCTCAGGTTCCGAGAGCCATCCCATCAATGACTTCGCGAAGGGCCACGGCTTCCAGCCCGCTTGCCCTGAGCAAGCGAAGCGCGCCGACGGGCTCAGCGCCAAAACAGATGCGGCGCCTGGCCGGAAACACAAATATCCCACGCAGTGTCGTGTCATCCAAAAAGGCCCCGATCCCCGCATTCTTTTTTTCAAAGCTGTCGGACGATGAAGTCGATCGCGTCACTGCATCTTGGGTAGAGCGATTGAGCCCTCTGTGGCTAGTCCCATCCGCTTTGACCGGATCCACAGGCGCAGGCCATACAGGATGGCGAAAAGGGTAAACTAAATCCACACCGGATCAAACTGGCGTCGGATGGCCCAAAACACCGCTGGAAAGGGAACCCATGAAAGATTCGCGCTCGAGGGGGCTAGAGGGGGACGAAACACCCGACTGGAAAAACCACGGCTTGCGCATCATTCGCAGCGGCGAGCTGGACGCCAATACGCCTCAAACCCCCGGCATGACCCGCGCCGAAGCCATCTCGCATGCTCGAGTCGGCGCGCAAAAACTCTGGGCGGGAACCGTGGTGGTGCATCCCAATGCCAAAACCGGCCCGCATCACCATGGCGAACTGGAAACCGTGATCTACGTCGTGCGGGGCCGCGCCCGCTTTCGCTGGGGAAATCAATTGGAGTTCGTCGATGAAGCCGGTCCGGGAGACTTCGTCTACGTTCCTCCCTACGTTCCGCATCAAGAGCTGAACGCGCGCAAAGACGAGCCGGTCGAGGCCGTAATCGTGCGCAGCGGCCAGGAGCCGATCGTCGTCAATTTGGACATTCCCAGCCCGGAAGACGATTCGGACACTCCGCAAGACGATCCGTTTCACTCCGCGCCGGGAAACGCTGAACGCTCCCGGCTTCCTGTAATCCCAGACTGATGTGTTCGAAGGGCGGCTCTTTGCTCGAAGCCACAATGTAGGCACGAGGTGAAGATTTGGGTTCTTTCCTTCTTTCGTTCCTTACCTCTCGTCCTCCCTCCTAGAATTCAATTCTGAGCGCCATTTGCCCGGTGCGGTTTCCAGCGTTTTCTGCCGTTTGCGGAGCGCTGAGGACGCCAAAGGTTGCTGGGACATCGATCTGCGTGGCGGGAGGAGCGAAGTTGGTGTGGTTGAGCACGTTCGTAAATGTGGACTCGAAGCGCATTCTTACTCGCTCCGTAACTGGGAAGACTTTGGCAAGGCCGAGGCTGACCGCGGCTGTGCCTGGGCCCTGGAGGATGCCCACTCCGGCGTTGCCAAATCTGCCGGTGCCCACCGGAGTTGGAGAAAATGCTGCCAGATTGAAATAATGCGCTCGTGACTGCCCACCGTAGAGATTCGTCGAAACCTCGTCGGGGCGCAGGTAAGCGCCACGATTGACCACGTCAGTGTTGGACTGATCATTCGTTTCTGGCTGACCGTTCGCGAGCGAAGGGCAGGCGCCGTTGGCGAGGGAGGATACTTGGCAACCCCCGGGGCTGATACTCGGCGTGAGCCATGGGCCGGTCTCGAGCAAAGTCACAGTGGTGAGTTCCCAACCACCCAGGGCCGCGTTCTTCCAGCCGCCAGTATTGAGAAACGTCCGTCCCTGACCAAAGGGCAACTGGTAGAGACCGGTCAAAAGGAAGCGATTGTGACGAGTCCCTTCGACATTGCCATAGTCACTGCCGACATCGAAGCGGTTGGCAATCGGGATGCCATAATTAACTTCACCGGCAAAAGCCGTAGGATTGTCGCCCTGATTGTCCGCGAGGTTTTTAGCCAACGTGTAGTTGGCCTGGAAGTAGAGGCCGTGCGCCATCTTATGGCTTTCCTCAACCTCGAGAGCATTGTAGTTTCCTTCGCCGGCGTTGAAAGTGCTGTAGAGCGTGAACCAGTTGTGGTAGGGCGCGCGCGGATCGACATAGGGGCTGGCGAGGGTAGTCTGATATGGCGT
>PMHI01000149.1 GCA_003156615.1 Acidobacteriaceae bacterium
TGCCGGTCCTTGGCCCAGCGCCTGGGGGTGAGCAAGTCGACGGTGAACAACATCTGGCGCAGCCATAATCTGAAACCCCATCGCGTGAAAAGCTTTAAACTCTCGCGCGATCCTCATTTTCTGGAAAAATTAACCGACGTGGTGGGTCTGTATCTGAATCCGCCGGAGCAGGCGATCGTACTGTGCGTGGATGAAAAGAGCCAAATTCAAGCTCTGGATCGTACCCAACCCGGCTTGCCGATGAAGAAGGGACGCTGCGGGACTCTGACCCACGACTACAAACGCAACGGCACCACCACCCTGTTCGCTGCCCTGGAACTGGCGCAAGGCAAGGTCGTAGGACAGTGTGATCAGCGACACCGACATCAGGAATTCTTGAAATTTCTCCGCCGCCTGGACCAAGAGTTTCCCGCGCCCGTGCCCCTGCATCTGGTCATGGATAACTATGGCACGCACAAAAAACAAGAAGTGCGTACCTGGCTGAAAAAGCATCCCCGTTTCGTGCTGCATTTTGTCCCACCAGTTCCAGTTGGCTGAACCCGCTGGTCAGCGCGGGATGTAGTCATCGAGGAGCGGCACTACGGCGGAGGTAAAGGGGAGAATGCGCTGCTGGGCGGCGTCCGGGGTTTCCCCGGGTAACATCGGAGTTATAAAGCGCACGAGAGCGCCGTCGCTGCGATTCATGCGAATCGCGTCCTCGACCAGATAGAACTTGGCCCAGTATTCGCTGGCCACAGCGCGATCATGGGCCCAATACCAATACAGCACCAACTGGCGCGCGCCCGCTCTTGCGATGACGTAGCGGTTGGCAGGGAAAGGGCTATGACCGGGCAAAGCAAGCGTGACGCGGCTGCTTTCCACCGGAGCCCAACCCGCTCCAGGCAGACAGTTCTTCGGCGAGTGGATGGTGTCTCCCGTGCGCTGGCTGGGAAAGTAAGCGATGTACAAATTCGTAAGAGGAGTAGATTTGTCCGCCAGGGAATAGTCGCGGAGCAGAAACTCGCCCGGTCCGAGGACGTCAAGCACGTCTTTTTCGAGGGGGAGATCGGTGCCTGTCCAGGAGCCTAATTGCATGGGAAACGACTGAAGCGGTGGACGCGGTGGAAAAACTTCACTGCGCCCATGATCGTGAAGGAAGAGTGCGGTCGCACCAATTAGGAGGGTAGCAAGAACGAAACGGAGGGCGGAACCAGATACAACCATCATGGGGCCTCCTTGTCGGGCCACAGCGTCTGCAAGACGCGGTGGAGAACGAATAGCAGCACCAGCGACGCGACAAACATCAGCCAGCCCTGGAATTCGTGAAAGAAGCCCTGGGCCTTCTCCGGATCCCAGTATTGGACGAGAAGTCCGGTGCCCACGACGCGCAGGCTGTTCGCGGCTACAGCGATGGGGAGGGAGGCCAGCGCGAGCAGGACCCGCACGGCAACCCTACGTTCCATCAGATAACCATAGATGATGGCCAGGGTGGTGAGTGACATCAGCGAACGGATGCCGCTGCAGGCGTCTGCTACCTCCAAAGCCATGGCCGGAAGGACGATAACGTTGCCCTCGCGTAAGACAGGAACGCCCATCCAGGGCAAAGTGGTGCTGGCAACCCTCGATGCCAGCAACTGCAGCGGGAAGGTGATTTGGTTGAAGAGAATGGCTGGAATGGGGATCATCAAAAGCAGGAATGCCCAGGGAAACAGAAGGGCGCGGAAGAAACTCCANNGCGCCCATCTGACCGACCACCAGAACGCACAATCCGAACCCAAACAACAACAGGCCCCACCACGAGGGCTGCGGGCGCAGGCGGGTGAGCCGCGACCGCTCCTGCCAGATCACGAAGGCGGAAAACAGCGGGACGAAGAAACCGTGGGAGAAATTGGGATCCTTCCACCATTGCCCGACCAGGTGGGTGAGCACATGAATATACAGCCAGAGCAAGAGGCCAGCGATAAAAGCGGTTTGCCATAACGGGGGCGGCGCCGGGTCAGCCGCGCGCGCAGACGCAGTTGGGCGGTCGGATTGCAGCGCTTGGCTCACCTGGAACAGACTCCATGACTCACGCCCGGGATAGGGTCCAGCATATGCGAAGCCAGGGGAGTCCGCAATCGAAAGTCCCCACCCCGCTCCACCCCAAGGAACTCCCACATGGCCCGTCCCGAAACAGATTGCGCGCCGGAGAAGGCAAAAGGTGGCCGAGTCCGAAGGGCAAGTTCCTAGTTTTTTTGGCTTCCACCATTCCTGTTGCAGGGGAGGGGGTTTGGCAATATTTCCTCTTTTGGGATTTGCGGACGTTAACATAAATTATCCCAAATTGGGTAAATACTTTTCCTTCTGTAGGGGAGGGTGTAAATTCGAACGAGCCGGTTTGCTTCCTCACGAGCCCCGTTTTGGCCCGTATACTTTTGAAAACACGGTGATCAACCTGTAATGAGCTCTTTCCTCGGCCTGCGAAGTTGGATGGCACCTTCCGTGCTCTCAGGAACCCTCTGGGGTCTAACTGCGCCTTTTTTGGGTGCCTCTTCCAACGAGGAAAAAGGTCGATAGATGCAATCGGGTGTCCGCCAAGGCGTGAAGAACATGCAGACCGCGATGGTTCACGAACCGGTGAGGAGAATGGACTTCGTGGAAGGTGTAAGTCCAAGTATGCGGAGCGTGGAAGCGGTGATGCGGGAAGTGGCGCAGAGCGAAGTTCCTGTTCTGCTGCTGGCCGAGCACGGAGCGGGCAAGAAGGCGACGGCGCGACGNNGCCGGCACGGTCTTTTTGGAAGAGGTGGCAGAACTGAGCGCGGAGGGTCAGGCAGGTTTGCTGCAGGCCTTGACCCAAGGGAACGCGAATGGCGGCCGGCCGCAAGGCATGGCCCGGCTCATCTGCGGAAGTGCGCGTGACCTGGAAGCGGAAGTAAGAGCGGGGAGTCTGCGCGAGGATCTGTATTACCGAATCAGCGGAGTGTGCTTGCGGCTTCCTCCTCTGCGCCAGCGCCGGGAAGATATTCCCGTGCTGATGGAACATTTTCTGCGGAAATACGGGCACGATTTTCAGCGGACGGTGCCGGTACTGAGCGAAGAGACGCAGCGCTTATTTCAGGACTACTCCTGGCCGGGGAACGTGCGAGAACTGGAGAACGCGGCCAAAGCGATTGTGGCGCTGGGAGATGAAACGGTTGCCATGGGCGGGTTGCGGGCGATGCTGCTGCGGCCGGACCTGGGGGGCAACGGCGGCCGGGTTTCGCTCAAACAAGCGGCGCGGGCCGCCTCGCGCGAAGCGGAGAAACAAATCATTCTGCGCGTGCTCACCCGAACCCGTTGGAACCGGCGCCGGGCTGCGGAGGAGTTGCAGATCAGTTACAAGGCTTTGCTGTACAAGTTGAAACAAATGGGATGCTCCGAGTACGGGGCCTCGTAGCGCCAGAGGAGAGAGGATGAAGAAAGTAATGAAGCTGGCGTCCTTGGTGCTGATGGGGTTCATGACCATCGGCATGTGGGCTCAGAAGGACACCGGCACGAGTGCTACCACGCCGGAGACACCGGCCGCGCCCGCGGTTCAACCACCCACGCCAGAAGTTCCGTCCGACTACATTATCGGCGCCGACGATATGCTGAAAATCTCGGTCTGGCATGAACCGGACATGAACGTCGCTTTGCCGGTGCGTCCCGACGGCAAGATTTCGCTGCCTTTGCTGGACGACCTCCAGGCGGCGGGCATGACTCCCATGCAGCTGGCCGCGTCGATCAAGGAGAAGCTGAAGAAATATATTGCCGATCCCCGGGTCACCGTGGCAGTGGAGGCGATGAACAGCCAGCGGATTTACGTGTTGGGAGAAGTGGTGCATACCGGCGTTATGCCCTTGCTGCCCCATATGACCATACTGCAGGCGCTATCCAGTGCGGGATTTACGCAGTTTTCCAATCCCAAAGCGATTTACCTGCTGCG
>PMHI01000032.1:0-472 GCA_003156615.1 Acidobacteriaceae bacterium
GCCATACCTTTCATATCCTCCACTGTTTGTTCAAGGCAAAGAACGTTTCCGTAATCGAAGACGACCGCCCGAACCGAACGCTTTTGCGAAAGACCTTGTATGGCGCCAGGTTTGGCAGTATCATGCACAAATAGGATAATACACGTATATACGTGCATAACCAAGTGTATTCGTGCAATAGGCTCAGCATGAAACCAGAAGCGGAAGCAGGCCAAATCGTCCTAAAGGAAGAGCGCCACCAGTACATCCTGGAACTGCTTGGCAGTGAGGGCCGAGTCCTCGCCGCCGACCTTAGCAGTCGATACAGGGTCTCTGAAGACACGATTCGTCGAGATCTGCGCGAATTGGCGAGTTCGGGAAAGATCCAACGGGTACACGGCGGCGCCCTGCCTCGCCGTACCGAGGCCCTTCCTTTCGTATCTCGCCAACAAATCGACATGGAGAGCAAGATCGGAATTGCTCGAGCGGCGGC
>PMHI01000032.1:510-3903 GCA_003156615.1 Acidobacteriaceae bacterium
TGGCGTTGGCGGATCATCCGAAGTTGAGCGTGCTGATGCTCGGAGGAAATTTTCTTAAAGAGGCGCGGGTCACGACAGGCATCGAGACCATTCGTCGAGTCGAATCCATTCGCGCTGATCTATGTTTTCTCGGAATGTGCAGTTTGCACCCGGAGGTCGGAATAACCGTCGGCGACCAAGAAGAAGCGTACGTGAAGCAAGCGATGATAGGGGCTTCAACGGAAGTGGTTGGCCTGATTTCACTTGGGAAAATGGGGACATCTCTGCCTTACCTGGTCGGTCCTGCTTCCCGACTGACACGTTTGATCACCGATGCATCAGACGAAGATGTCCTGAATCCCTACCGCTCCCAAGGCATAGAAGTCACCAGTACGTAAACCGAAGCGGTTCGACACTTCTATAGGTACGCCGTGTCCACATAGGACGGACCGGGACAAGGGTCTATGTTGCGCGATCCAAGGCCTGAAATTAGCAGATCCGGGAAAAGTGCGGCACAGGACCCGCACCGTGATGCCAGAAGGCATGGATCTGTGCTCTACTGCGATTCGAAGGACAGTTTTGTGAGTGCGCGTGTGGCTACAGTCGCTTTCAATCGAGGAAACTTTTCATGCATGAATATCGCCACTCCAAGGAACAAGCACTGGGTCGAACCCTTCATAAGACTTTGCGAAGAATGCAAAAGTGTTTGCTGTTCGGACTAATGGCCGCGATCTCGCTCGATGCACAACAGAGTACACCATCAGTGACGACCTGGGCTGGTGTCGTACGCACGGTTGCCGGTGAACCCGTGGCCAAGGCGAAGGTAACACTGTTGCTATCCACGGCTAAAGAGAATCAGCTTACCGCAGTTACGGGAGGCGATGGAAAGTTTGCGATTGCGGGCATTACACCAGGACCGCATAACGTGAGCGTGCAACTACCCGGGCGGGGTCCGACAGCGACAGTGGCAGTGGATATCACTGACGTGGCCATTGTGTTGACGGTATCCGCTCAAAACGTACTGTCTACTGCAGCCAATCCACAAGCGTCCCCGGCAGGGGTCTCAGATGCGAGTTCCCGTGGAGCTACGAACACAGCTGACGAAACGAGCGGCGAAAAACTCTCCAGCCAAAAGGTCAACGAGTTGCCGTTGAACGGACGTGACTTCAGCACGCTGCTGCTGTTGGCAGCCGGGACGATGACGGACGTGAATGGGCAGACAAATTTCACCCAGCAATTTGCCATCAATGGACAGCGCGGCGTTGAGGCTGTATTCGCGATGGACGGCGCTGATATTAGTGATCCTGAGATGGGCGGGAGTACGTTCACGAATTTCGACGTGGACGCGATCCAGGAATTGCACTCAAGCTCGGGCTGGATGCCAGCAGACATCGGGCGAGGCGCGGCAGGCTTTACCAATATCGTGACACGATCCGGGAGCAGCGGATTTCACGGTTCCTTCTTCGAGTTTCTAAGGAACTCTGCCCTCGATGCGCGAAATTATTTCGATCACCCCTCGATTGCAGACCCTGGGCGAATCCCTCCTTTCCGCAGGAATGAGTTCGGTTTTACAAACGGCGGACCGATTGTTTTGCCGAATCTATATGACGGTCGAGATCGGACCTTTTACTTTGTACAGTATCAGGGGTTCAGGCAGGTGCTCGGAACAACACAGGTACTGGCCGTGCCTACAGTGGCAGAGCGAGCGGGCCAGGATGTGGTGACGTATCCGGACGGGAGCACGGACACGCTGCAGATAGCGGGGAGTTCGAATAGCCCGGGAGTAAATCCGGCGATTGCTTCCATACTGGCGCGCTATCCACTCCCTAACAACCCAACCGGCGCGTATGCTGCGCGAACCTATGCTGCTCCTTCAAACGTGAACACGGATGCGGATCAGTTTTCTATCCGCATCGATCAGAAAGTTGGCGCAAAAGGACAATTGTTCGGCCGGTTCAATTACGACAATCTGACGGGACCGACAACAAATCCAGATCAAACACTGCTTGACCCGAGCTTCGGCGTGCAGTATGTAGACCGGCAGCGCAACGGGGTCATCACCTACACGCACGCTGTGTCGCCTCGGTTTCTCTGGTCGTCATCGCTGAGTTTTACGCGGACGACCCCGTCGTTTGTGACACCGAACCACACCGATCCGGCATTGAAGTTCATCGATGGCCTTTACGAGGCGTACAACAGCGCGGCGGGTTCGGTGATGTCTGCGTTCGGGAATTTGTTCCAGGGGCAAGTGAATTTTACCTGGACGACGGCGCGGCACGCGGTGAAATGGGGCGCGGAGGCGCGACTGAATCGCGACACGACATACTTCGGAATCAGTCCCAATGGCGAATATGATTTTGGCGGCGGAACGGTTTACTCGCCAGTGTTCATTCCTTCCGCTAGCGGACANNTTGGGCCAGCGGCGATCAACCGGAATGACGTGAACGCGTACGTTGAGGACACATGGAAAATCAATTCACGATGGACGCTCGACTATGGGCTGCGATATGAGCTCTACACGCCGATTTCGGAGCGAGCGGACCGAACATCGAGTTTTCTGAATTCGTTCCCACCGGCGGGCGTGGGACAGGAATACTTGCTCAATCCACGGCCCACTTATCAGACGGATTGGAACGGCTGGGGGCCGCGCGTGCAACTGGAGTGGAATGCTCCGCAGGCCGTGCACGTGCACATGGGGGGAGCGATCACCGTGATTCCGCCGAACATCTGGCAGGACAATCTTCTGACGGGGTCAACGCCCTACGTTGTTTATCCACGCGTCAACGCGGCGCAGAACGGGGAGATTTCGTACGGATTCCAAATCACACCGGACGAGTTGCCTCAGGTCTACAACACAGCAGGCGTAAATGTGTTGGCCAGCGGCGATCCGAAAAAAGTGCCGGCGAACACGGTGATGGACGTAGATCGATACCAGCAAGATTTGGCAGCGCTCGCGCCGAGTCGTCAGCTCTCGCTGCTGAGTCTGAGCGGGATCGACCGGCGCTTCGGCAATGGCTCCCTGCAAACTTGGACGCTGGGGCTGGAACGGGCTTTCGGCGGCCTCACGGCCGATGTCGCGTATGTGGGAACATCTGCATTTCGACTTCCCAGAATGTCATATCCAAATGCGTATCCGGGAGCGGACCCGGAATTTGCCCGGTTTACAAACTTCGACGGTAACGGCGCGGTGACGGGTGGTTTCGGATTCGAGTCCGTGATGACGGCAACGTCGCACTCATCGTACAACGCGCTCCAGACGTCCTTGTCGGGAAATGTTGGGCACGGTGGTCCGTCATTGCAAGCAGGTTACACTTGGAGCAAATCACTGGATGATGTCAGCGGCATCCTGGGAGGAACAGGATCCACCGGCGCCGTGACGCTGTTCAGCCCACAAGACCCTTTCGATACGCAAGC
>PMHI01000220.1 GCA_003156615.1 Acidobacteriaceae bacterium
CATCGCGACATCAAGCCGGGGAATATTTTTGTGACGGAGCGCGGGCAGGCCAAAATTTTAGACTTCGGGCTTGCAAAAGTAGCGGCCCGTTTTGCCCCCAGCTCGGGCTCGTCGGTAACTTCGGGGCTCACTGCCACACAAGAGAACTTAACCAGTCCGGGCTCTGCGCTGGGAACGATTGCCTTCATGTCACCCGAGCAGGCTTTGGGAAAAGAGCTGGACGCGCGCACTGACCTGTTTTCCTTCGGGGCAGTCCTCTATGAAATGGTAACCGGCGCGCCGCCCTTCCGAGGGGATACGACGGCGGCTATCTTTGACTCCATCCTGCATCGCGCTCCGGTCGCGCCGGTGCGGCTAAGCCCAGACGTACCCGCGGAACTCGAGCGCATCATCAACAAAGCGCTGGAAAAAGACCGGAACTCGCGCTATCAGCACGCGGCCGACATCCGCACCGACTTGCAAAGGCTGAAACGAGACAGCGAGTCGAAACGCGTGACCTTGATGGCGGAGCCGACGGAAGTGGCAGAGCAGCGTGGAAGCTCAGGTCGCGTGAAGGTAGCCGGCGGCAGCGGCAGTCACGCGGCGAGCGCCCCTCCTGCGGAAGCAGCCTCCCCGGCAAGCTCAGGACAGGTTCTCAGCCGTCCGGACCGAACCGCGCCGGACTTGAAAATCCTGGCGCCGGCGGGAGTCATCGCAATCATAGCGGCGCTTGCCGTTTTGCTTTATTTTCATTTTCGCAAGCCGCCGCAACTCACGGACAAAGACGTGATCGTGATCGCGGACTTCGCCAACACCACCGGTGACCCGGTATTTGACGGCGCTCTGAAACAGGGTCTATCGGTGGAACTGGGGCAATCTCCCTTCCTGAATGTGCTGTCGGATAAGAAGGTGAGTGAGACTTTGCGGATGATGCGGCGTCCTGCGAACGAGCGCCTCAGCGTGGATGTGGGCCGGGAGCTTTGCCAGCGTACTGGGAGCAGCGTCCTGCTGGACGGAACAATATCGAGCTTGGGAAGTCATTACCTAATCGACCTGAAGGCCGTCGCCTGTAGTGGCGGAGACACATTGGCGCAACAGCAGATCGAGGCTGCAGACAAGGAAGATGTCCTGAAGGCGCTGAGTGAAGCCGCCTCCAGTTTGCGTGCGAAGCTGGGCGAATCGCTTCCCTCTGTACAGAAATTTGATGTTCCACTTGAGGCAACGACGTCTTCTCTTGAAGCCCTGAAAAACCACAGTATGGGGGAGAAAATACGTCGCGAACAGGGAGATGCACCGAGCCTCCCATTTTTCAAGAGAGCCATCGAACTCGACCCTAATTTTACGATGGCCTATGCCTCAATAGCGACTATCTATGGGAATTCCGGCGAGGCGTCGTTGGCTCTTGAATATGCCATCAAGGCGTATGGGCTGCGCGATCGGGTCACCGAACGGGAAAAGCTGCGTATCTCCAATGAGTACTTTTCTGCAACCGGAGAATTGGAGAAACAGGAGCAGACCTGCGCGCTGTGGATTGCGAACTATCCTCACGATGACACTCCACATACTGACTTGGGTGGAAATTATTCCTATATGGGCCAGTACGAAAAGGCCCTCGCCGAATATCAGGAGGCATCGCGGCTTGAACCGAACGACGTGCTTACTTATGCAAATCTGGGGGGAACGTATTCGAATTTAGATCGACCCGAGGAAGCGAAAGCCATCTTCGATCAGGCACTTGCTCGCAAGCTGGATAGCGGCGAATTACGCGTGAACATCTACGACCTTGCTTTTCTCCGTGGAGATGTTGCTCAAATGGAGCGGCAAGTGGCGTGGGGTGCGGGCAAAGTCGGAGACGAAGACCCCCTACTCTCATTGCAATCCGACACTGAGGCCTACTACGGACGCCTAAACAGGGCGCACGATTTCTCGCGCCAAGCGGTAGACTCAGCCATCCGCGCCGACTCCAAAGAAAGAGCGGCTAGCTGGCAGGCGGATACCAGTCTGCGCGAGGCGGAGTTCGGAGACAACGCACAGGCGAAACAAAGGGCAAAGGCGGCTTTGGCTTTGGCTCCCGGGCGCGATGTAAAGGTACTGGCAGGCTTGGCTCTGGCTCGCGTCGGTGATATTGCCCAAGCGAAGACCTTGGTCGAGGAACTAGAGAAAAGCTACCCCTCGGACACTATGCTCAACCTTTACTGGTTGCCGTGCATCAATGCCGCCATTGAACTCAACCGTGGAAATTCCTCAAAGGCTCTGGCGTTACTGCAAGTCGCCGCACCTTATGAACTAGGTTGGGCGCTGAACTGGGCCACGACCCTTTACCCGGCCCACCTGCGGGGGCAAGCCTATCTACTAGCGCACGACGGCGCTGCCGCAGCGTCGGAGTTCCGGAAGCTGCTTGACCACCGATGCGTCGTCGGAAATTTTGTAACGGCAGCGCTGGTGCGTCTTCAACTCGCCAAAGCCTACGCGATGGTCGGCGACCGAGCGAAAGCCAAGGGCGAGTATCAAGATTTCCTGAACCAGTGGAAGGACGCTGACCCCGACATCCCCATCCTGAAGGAAGCCAAGGCCGAGTACGGGAAGCTGCAGTGAGGGCGCTTTAAAAGGTGTACCTCGCGTCCTGTTCAAACACCTAAGGTTTGGATGAAGTTCGTGGCACCTCTTAGCCATAGGGCTGGCTAGACCTGGGCGACGTTCGTGAGATCTCTTACCCATCCGACTCGCAAGGTCGGGGTAAAGGGCGTGTGCCTTCTTGCCGTTGTCGCTCCCTACTCCTCCGCATTTGGTGATGACGATGCTCGA
>PMHI01000203.1 GCA_003156615.1 Acidobacteriaceae bacterium
GAGATTGTGCAGTAGGGAAGAAAGTGCGGAGCATCGCTCCGCGGGACAGCCGAGGGCGGCTGCCACAGAGGGATAAGGGTTCGACAACCAAGGAGTGAGCAATGCCCCGAGAGATTGTTACGTTGCAGTGCGGTGATTGCAAAGAGCGGAATTATTCGACCACCAAGAACCGGAAGACGACGACGGAGCGGCTGGAGTTCAAGAAATTCTGCCGCCGTTGCCGCAAGCACACGCCGCACAAAGAGGTGAAGTAGCGAGTTGCCGGTACCCCGTAGCGTTGGGCATTTCTGGCCACTGGGTGCTGACAACTGATTTTAGGGGCGTAAGCTCAACGGTTAAACTGCCGGTCTCCAAAACCGGACTTGGGGGTTCGAATCCCTCCGCCCCTGCCAGATTTTTGGAAGGACGCAGGGAAGGGCCAGGAGCAGTATGGGAGTGGAGACAAAGAAGATGGCAAACTCAATTGTAGCCGCCGGTGACAGTTTTGGAGACCGGATCAAGGTCTGGCCGGAGCGAATCAGGTCGTTTTACAACGACGTGCGCACCGAGATGCGCAAGGTCACCGCGCCGTCGTGGAAAGAAGTGCGCGGCACCACCGCGGTGGTTGTGGTCACGGTATTCATTTTTGGGGTGTATTTTTTCGTCATCGATAACGTGATCCAGAGGGGCGTCACATTCTTATATAGCTATTTTGGAAGCCACTAAGGTGACGGAGTTTAACTTGACCATCCAGGACGAAGAAAAAAACGAAAGCGCAGGCGTGGAGCAACCGGTGAGCGCGGAAGGCGCCGCCGCAACCAGCGAGCCGCCCCGCAACCCGAACATGAAGTGGTACATCATCCACTCCTATTCGGGGTTTGAGCGCAAGGTGAAGGAATCACTGGAGTCGCGCGTGCAGGCCTTCGGACTGCAGGAGAAGATCGGCAAAGTGCTGATCCCGACCGAGTCGGTCACCGAGGTGCGCGGGGGCAAGAAATACACCTCCGAGCGCATGTTCTATCCCGGCTACGTGCTGGTGGAAATGGACATGGACGATCACGTCTGGCATGTGGTGAAATCCACGCCGCGCGTGACCGGGTTTGTGGGCACGGGGCAGCAGCCCACGCCGCTTTCCGACGAAGAAGTCCAGCATATTGTTTACAAAGTGGCGGACAGCCGCGAGAAGCCCAAGCTTAAGGTTAAGTTCGAGAAGGGCGAGACGGTTCGCATTGGCGAGGGTCCGTTCGCAACTTTCACGGGATTGGTGGATGACGTCAATGAAGACCGTGAGACTTTGAAGGTGATGGTTACAATTTTCGGCCGCTCGACTCCGGTCGAGCTTGAGTTCAGCCAGGTGGAGAAGGTGGGGTAAGGACAGTTGGAGAGCATCGCTGGCTTCAGCGTGAAGATGCGAATGCGGAATCCGGCGCAGCCCGCGCGTTGTGGTATTGAGGGGTGGGCACACGTTCGTAGGTCTTCAAATGGCCGCAGACTTTTTGGTTAAAGGGTTATAGGAATTATGGCAAAGAAGGTTACAGGTTTCGTAAAGTTGCAGATCGCGGCGGGNNTTCTGCAAGCAGTTCAACGCCAGGACGAATCAGAAAGAGATGGAGGGATTGATCATCCCGGTCGTGGTGTCGGTTTACAGCGACCGGTCGTTCACCTTCATCACTAAAACGCCGCCGGCCTCGATTCTTCTGAAGCGCGCCGCCGGTATCGCCAAGGGATCGGGCACGCCGAACAAGGACAAAGTTGGCAAGGTGACCGCCCGGCAGGTGGAAGACATTGCGAAACAAAAGATGCCCGACCTGAACGCCGCATCGGTTGAGACCGCAGTCAAAAGCATTCGCGGGACGGCGCGGTCGATGGGCATTGAAGTGGTGGGATAGCGAGTACCAGGTACCGCGAAACTGAATGCTGGCAACTGGGTACGGGTAGCTTTTCGGTCGAAATCACCACGGCTTATCGGCCGAACGATTGAGCGGTGGGAGACGAGGAAAGAGAAATGAAAAAAGAAGGAAAGAACATCGCTAAAGCGCACGCCGCAGTCGAGAAGCGTCCTTATGTGCTACAGGATGCGGTTTCGCTGCTGCAGAAGGTCAAGTTTGCGAAATTTGACGAAACCGTTGAGATCACGTTGCGGTTGGGCGTCGATCCCAAGCACGCGGACCAGATGGTGCGCGGCACGGTAGTGTTGCCGCACGGTCTGGGCAGGTCGAAGAAGGTTTTGGTGATCGCCTCGGGCGACAAGATCAAAGAAGCAGAAGCCGCAGGCGCTGATTATGCGGGCGGCGAGGAGATGGTCGAAAGGATTACCAAAGAGAACTGGACCGATTTTGACGCGTTGATCGCCACTCCAGACGTGATGAAATCCGTCGGGCGGCTGGGCAAGATTCTTGGTCCCAAGGGCCTGATGCCGAATCCGAAGACGGGAACGGTGACGATCGATGTCGCCAAGGCGGTGCAGGAAGTGAAGGCCGGCAAGGTTGAATTCCGCACCGACAAGACGGCGCTGGTGCACTGCCCGGTGGGGAAGATTTCGTTCTCGCCCGACAAGCTGATCGACAATGCGACGGTGCTGATCACCAGCGTGATCAAAGCCAAGCCATCGGTAGCCAAGGGGAAGTACATCAAGGGTTGCACGTTGAGTTCGACCATGGGGCCGGGGATTTTGCTGGATACGGCTTCGATTGAGGCTGCGGCCAAAGCTTAAGCCGGCGGACCGACGTGCTGGTTTGCATTCTCGCAAAGAACGAAGAACAAAGAACCAAGAACCCGAGAATGTGCGCACGGCGCGTCGGCGGTTGTGCCTACATAAGACATAAGAGGAATAAGCAATGCCAGTTACTAAAGCGAGGAAGCAGGAACAGGTCGAGAAGCTGAGTGCGGAGCTGAAGAATGTTTCGAACGCTGTTGTGGCCAGCTACAACAAGCTGACCGTGGCTCAGGATTATGAACTGCGCAAAGCTCTGCGCGGCGTGGGCGCGAAGTATCAGGTAGTAAAGAACACACTGGCCGAGCGCGCCGCCAAAGGCACCAAGATCGAGGAAGGGCTGAAGAACCTGGCTGGGGTAACCTCGATCGCCTACACGACGGGCGATCCCGTGGCCATGGCCAAGGCGCTCACCAAGTACGCCAAAGACACGCCGGAGTTCACTTTCAAGGTGGGCGTGGTCGAGGGCCGCGTGATTTCGATCAAGGAGATCGAAGCCCTGGCCAGCATGCCGTCGAAAGAAGAGATCTACTCCAAGCTGTTGTTCCTGATCAACGCACCGGCGCAGCGGCTGGTGACTGTAATGAATGCGGTGGGACGCGACGTTGCGGTGGTGATCGGGCAGGGTGTGGAGAAGGGCAAGTTCTCGGCCGAGGCAGCGGTTGGAGCCTAGGCTGGAGCCGGCGAGAGCCTTCGACTTTGTTCAGGGGCAGGATGCCGGCGCTACGTTTCGGGATGGCGAAAGCTGTCCGAATTGATTTGGTTATCAGAAGCCAGGGGTTGCGCGGCCTTGATCCAGGCGTTGTCTGGCGCCGGGAAATGAGCCTGCCGCACTGGAAACCCGGCCGACGGATAACGAAATCAAACAATTCATAACTCGAAGAGTGGAGAAATTAACATGGCGGACCTGCAACAGCTGGAAGATTCGATCGTAGGGTTGTCGTTGCTCGACGCGGCGCAACTGGTGAAGAAGCTGGAAGCGCGGCTGGGAGTGTCGGCGGCAGCGGCGGCCCCGGTGATGGTGGCAGGCGGCGGTGCTGCCGCGGCGGGTGCCGCTCCAGCCGAAGAGAAGACGGAGTTTACCGTCGTGCTCAAGGAAGTTGGGGCCAATAAGATCAATGTAATCAAGGCCGTCCGCGAGGTCACCAGCCTGGGCTTGAAGGAAGCCAAGGAACTGGTCGATGGCGCGCCCAAGAACATCAAGGAAGGTATTTCGAAGGACGAAGCCGAGACCATCAAGAAGAAGTTTACCGACGCTGGCGCTACCGTCGAAGTCAAATAGGGGCGCGCTGGATGGATCTGGCCCATCCCGGTCTGCAAGGGGCGGTTGCCGGAACGTTCTAGTTGTGAAGCCGGGGCGGTAGTGTTAGCATCTATATAACACCGCTTCCCCTGGCCTCACTCATCGCGGGCGAGACCCGCAGGGAAGCTTGGGCACTGTTCCGTGGGCAGGCGGAACGGAAACGGCCGAAGAGAACTGGCGCGAAAGATAACAAATTCAGAATGGCGAAACGCCTTGCACGGCGTCTGCGGGAATGACTGTCCCCGCTGGCGCCCCGTCGTGTTTTCCGCCTTAACAGGTTCGCAACAACGTCTTAAATAAGTAGCGCGGCGCGATGGGCGCCCCACATTCCGCGGGTAATCGCAGCGCACGGCTGCGCCTGACATGGGAGTTTCTTGACGATGAAGAATAATGCCTTCCGTAAACGTTTTGATTTTTCCAAAATTCCAGCAACCATTCAGATTCCGAATCTGATCGAGGTGCAGAAGCGCTCCTACGACCGCTTTCTGCAGATGGACAAGCTGCCCAGCGAACGCGAAGACGGCGGACTGCAGGCGGTGTTCCAGTCGGTTTTCCCGATCACCGACTTCCGCAACGTATCACAACTTGAGTTTGTGGATTACGCCATTGGTAACTGGGAGTGCAAGTGCGGCCACTTGAAGGGCCTGCACCACCTGCGCACCACGTGTAAGAACTGCGGCAACACGGTGATCACCGATCCGTTCCATCCGGGCGATGTGCTGTGCCAGAAGTGCGGCACCTACAAC
>PMHI01000722.1 GCA_003156615.1 Acidobacteriaceae bacterium
GCAGCACCACTGCGAACGGCACCTATGCCAAGATCAATTCCCCTTTGGACACAACTACGGCATACACCGATACCACAGTTGTCTCCGGCCAGACCTACTACTATGCGGCCACATCGGTGAGTTCCAGCGGACTGGAGAGCACCCTCTCGGCCCCTGTGGCGGTAGTAGTCCCATAACCCGCTTCATGAATGCGGCGGCTCCCGCATCTCGCTCACCACGAGACGCACGTCCGTCAAGAAAGGGAGACGATCCGGGTGCACGAGGGAGCATTTCCGGTCTACAGCATCCTTGGCATCTTCCAGACTCGGAGCTTGCTTGATCTTGATTCCTTACCATGCCGACCATGCCCAAGAGCACGGCCAGTCCAAGAACTGGCCCGCTACCTTGATCGGGATCGATAAGCTTCTTATCTGATTCCTGGGTTTTCCTGCGCACTGCGGCGCACCATCCAAAGCAGCGAGAATATAGCCGCCAAAGCGACGAGAAAAAGATGATCCCACCCTGGTGATGGGGTCTGCCAGTGAGGTGGCTGGGGTCCACGTGCGTGGCGAGCACTGCGAGGGCCATCTATGCCCAGGGTCTGAATGCCATAGATCGCATGCCCGTTCGAATCTGCTTTGCGAGTTCGAAAAACCGCGCGTCGGCTTCCAATCCATGAGCAACCAGAATCGGGGGCTTTTCGTGACCAGCTTTCATTTGGACAAACGGCGAAAATCGCGGAAGCGTGGGCTGCTCCTACCAGTACGCGCAGACCGCGATTTTCGTAGCATGATCGATGGTGGCGCTCGGTAGTTCGCGGCCGCACTCCTGCGCGATCTCGGCGAACAGCATGCCTGCTGACCGAACATTACAACCGATATCAAAGAAATTGTCGTCAACTCCCAGGAATGGCCGCTCGAGCACGCGCTGCCAAATCGCGGTTAACATCTCGGCACATCGTGGACGCGGGCTTGGGACTTACGGCTGCACCGTGGCGTCGTAGAATCTAAAGAGAGCCATTGCACACCAGCGCTCGGGACCTCTCACTTATACGGGCGGAAGGGTTCAGGAAACAGATCGGAGATCTTCGGCGAGGCAGCGATTTTGTAACCAAAGTACCCAAAAGCGAACCCTGATTTCACGGTTGAGTGTTAAAGTGTGAAATCCTACCTTCGGGTGCACCTTTTTGCAGGTCAGGCTAAATGGCCCATGATTCAGCGTGAATCTATCTCTACGGCGGCACCGCTATTCAGCATTGTTATACCTGTTCACGACGATTGGATACCCCTTGATCAATGTCTGCAATCTTTAGTGCAGCAAACGAACGGCCCTAGCTTCGAAGTCATCATTGTGGACGACGGCAGCACGGAAACCGCTCCAGAATTCATTCGCAGCTCGGCCCATTATTACCCGTTCACAGTAACCCGTCAGTGTCATATGGGGATTCCATCTGCTAGAAATCAAGGGATTCGGACGTCCAAAGGCACAGTATTGCTATTCGTGGATGCTGACTGCAGACTCCAGACAAACTGTCTAGCCGCCCTGAATACAGCGATCGCCCAGTCGCCTCAGCACGATTGCTTTCAGCTTCGGCTGGTTGGGAATTCCTCCAGCCTGGTCGGCAGGGCTGAAGATTTGAGACTCACAGCATTGCAAGACCACATGCTCCAGCCCGACGGCCGGATTCGATACCTTAACACGGCTGGGTTCGCCATTCGGCGCGCCAGGGCAGACGGCGGTGTGTTTGATCCCGCCGCGCTGAGGGCTGAAGACACTCTTTTGTTGGCCAATCTGATCGAAAGCGGCAAGCTTCCCTTGTTTGTTCCCGATGCGATCGTCGAACACGACATCCCGCTATCTTTGATGGACTGCCTGAGGAAGGATATTCGGTCAGGCTATGTGGAAGGAAGGGCGTACGACATGATCGCCTCGAAGGGAGTGAAAATTCGAGTGACGCATCGGGAGCGACTAAGATTGTTGCGGTCCATGTGGAAGACTGCCGGCCAGAATTCGATCGGAAAATCAGCTTGGTTTGTACTGGTCGCGAGGCAGACGCTTCAGAGGACGACCTCCTTTGCTTATCAATGTCTGCGTGTTGGTCGAAGCCATCGCTAGGCGGCGGTTGTAATTCGAGATAACCTCCTTTCTTGTATAATGATACAAGAGTTTCGATGGTCGGCAGCCTTTCCCACCCCCCCCATTTCTCTGGTGAGTCTGTTGTCGGGTCATGGTTCGAACCGTTTGGAGGAACGATCCCCATGAAAGCGGGCATGCGAGGAATAGGCGCCTTGTTGGTGTGCTTTATGGCCGGAGCGATGGCGGCTTGCTCGCACGCCGTACCCCAGGTCTCTGACTCCTGGGATCCAAAGACCGCCGCAGCATACCTTGACTACCGTGAGAAGTGGTGGATGGAATGGACCGGGTCCGCCCGTGATCACGGCACCTTCTGCATATCGTGTCATACGGCCTTACCCTACGCTCTCGCGCGGCCTGCCCTCCGCGCCGCGCTCGCCGAGCAAGGTCCGTCCGTCAATGAACGCAGACTGATCGAGAATGTCACGAAGCGGGTACGGCTTTGGAAGGATGTTGGGCCGTACTACAGCGACCAGGGATATGATCATAAAGCCGCTGAGTCCCGTGGGACCGAGGCCGTTCTCAACGCGCTGATCCTTGCCAGCCACGACGCTCAGAGCGGACAACTTAGTGACGACACGCGAACCGCGTTCGACTACATGTGGGCATTACAGCAGACCTCGGGAGACAACCGGGGAGCATGGTTTTGGCTTCAGTTCGACCAGGAGCCTTGGGAAGCAAACGATTCCGCATACTACGGCGCGGCCCTGGCCGCCATCGCAGTGGGGACCGCCCCTGGGAATTACGCAACGACCCATGAGATCGGGGAGAATCTCAAGCGTTTGCGGGAATACCTGAACCGGGAAAGCGCAGCCCAATCCCCCATCAATCGCGTTTTCCTGCTCTGGGCTTCCACCAAGTTGCCGGGACTGCTCGCGCCGGAACAGCGAGAAGCTATCATTAAGGAAATCCTGAGTAAACAACGAGCGGATGGCGGCTGGAGATTGGCTTCCATCGCGTGGAGGTGGAGCGGTTGGAGTTTTCGGAGCCTCGAGAACATGTGGCTCCGGGAGGATGGGACTCCCATCGATGGTAAAAGTGACGGTGTCGCCACCAGCCTGGTCACGCTTGTTCTGCAGGAGGCCGGCCTATCCCGTAACAATCCCCAACTGAAGCGTGGAATCTCATGGCTTATGGCCAACCAGAATGTGGCGGAAGGGTTCTGGCCTGCTTCCTCGGTGAACAAGCGCCGACACATGTCTTCTGACACCGGGCGCTTCATGAGCGACGCGGCGACTGCTTTTGCCGTGCTGTCGCTGACAGAGAACCAAAGAACAACAAACTCGGTGGCGTCGGTATCCAATCAGCCTTCGCCACATTAAACTCGAACTTATGAAGGATTGCCGAAAATTCTACATCGACGGGAAATGGGTCGATCCAACGAGAGCCCACGACTTCACCATCATCAACCCTGCCAACGAGGAGCCAATCGCGACGATCTCGCTCGGCAGTGCCGCGGACGTGGATCGAGCTGTGGCCGCGGCGAAACGCGCCTTCGAGTCGTATTCGGAAACAAGCCGGGAGGAGCGCTTGGGACTGCTCCGCCGAATCATTGAAGTTTATCAGTCAAAGTTGGAGGAAATGGCCAAGGTCATTTCGCTTGAGATGGGCGCCCCCAGCTCCCTATCCCGAAAGGCACAGGCGCCTGCCGGACTCGCGCATCTGATGGAAATTGTGAAGGTAGTGGCGGATTTCAAGTTCGAAGAACTAAAGGGTTCGACCCTCATGCGAAATGAGCCCATTGGCGTGTGCGGACTTATTACGCCATGGAACTGGCCCATGAATCAGATCGTCGCCAAGGTAGCGCCTGCACTCGCGGCGGGGTGCACCATGGTTCTCAAGCCTAGCGAAATGGCTCCCCTCTCNNGATGTAGCCATGGTCTCCTTTACCGGGTCCACGCGAGCCGGCATCGCGGTGGCCGTGGCCGCCGCACCCACGGTGAAGCGCGTAACCCAGGAACTCGGCGGCAAATCAGCCAACATCCTTCTGGATGACGCGGACTTCGAGAATGCGGTCAAGCAGGGCGTGCAGGAATGCTTCCGCAACACTGGACAGTCCTGCAATGCTCCTACGCGGATGCTTGTCCCCCGATCCAAAATGGCTGAGGCAGTAGGTGCGGCGAAGCAGGCGGCCGAGGCCACTCAAGTTGGTGATCCATTCACAGAAGGCACCCAGATCGGACCGCTCGCGAGCAAGTCCCAATTCGACAAGGTGCAACGCCTCATCCACAAGGGCATCGAAGAAGGCGCAAAGCTGGTCGCCGGAGGGCCCGGCCGTCCCGATGGTTTCACGAAGGGCTACTTCGTGAAACCGACTGTGTTTGCCGATGTACGCAATGACATGACCATCGCGCGCGAGG
>PMHI01000347.1:0-593 GCA_003156615.1 Acidobacteriaceae bacterium
CGGTCGATTTACGAAGTGCAGATCCGCATTCTCGCCGAGCGCCAGAAGCAGGACCAGAGCGCGCGCGACGGCAAGAATCTCGACGCCGATGCCAAGGCGAAGATGGACAAGCAGAATCAAGAAGCCGCTGCCGCCCAGGCCGATGGCATTCTTTCGTTGCCGAAAGAAAAGCGGATGGAGGCGATTCTCTCTCTGCCGCCTGATGAGCGCCGGCTTTTCGTCACGAACCTTCGCGGAGGGCAGCGCGACCGCCTTTTGGCCGAACTGGCGGTGGACCAGCGCGAAGCTTTCTTGGCCATGATCGGGCCGGTCGGCGTTGTGACCAGCGAACTGCAGCAGGCTAAGTTATTGCGCGCTCTCTACAGTGAGCGCCAGTTGCAGGAGGTGATGACCGACTTCTGGTTCAATCATTTCAATATTTACCTCAACAAGGATGCCGACCAATACCTGGTCACGGCCTACGAGCGCGACGTGATCCGTGCCCATGCATTCGGCAAGTTCAAAGATCTGCTGGTCGCGACGGCGCAGAGTCCCGCCATGCTGTTCTACCTCGACAACTGGCTGAGCACGGGGCCAGGATCGCCCTCGGCCCT
>PMHI01000347.1:609-7307 GCA_003156615.1 Acidobacteriaceae bacterium
ATTCAGCCCCTCGAACAGGGTGCGGCCTTTCAGTTCGATCCTAAGAAACATGACCCGGGAGACAAGCTCGTCTTGGGGCAGACCATCCCTGAAAATGGGGTCAACGAAGGCATGGAGATGCTCGACATTTTGGCGCACCATCCAAATACGGCTAAGTTCATTTCAAAGAAACTTGCCATGCGCTTCGTGGCCGACGATCCTCCGCCGGCGCTGGTCGCCCGCATGGCAAAGAAGTTTCTTGCCACCGACGGCGACATTCGCGAAGTTCTGCGCACCATGTTCAAGTCGCCTGAGTTCTGGTCGACGAAGGCTTACCGCGCAAAGGTAAAGACGCCTTTTGAATTTGCGATCTCTTCGTTGCGCGCCACCGGCACGGACCTCAACAATCCCGCGCCGCTCGTCGGCATCCTGAATAAGATGGGAATGCCGCTCTACCAGATGGTGCCACCGACCGGGTATTCCATGAGCGCGTCCGTCTGGATGGATTCCGAGGCGTTGATTGACCGGATGAACTATGCGCTGGCGCTCAGCAACGGACAGGTCGGTGGAACGAATTTCGATGCCGGCCGGTTGCTCGCTTTGGGCACGCTTACCAGCCGCGGATTTCCGCGTCCGAATCCTGCGGACTCCGATTCCGGACGCGGGCAGGAGACTGCATTGCTGCTGCTCGAAAATGCGCTGCTGAATGGGGAGGTTTCGGCTACCACGCAGAAGGCCATTCGGCGGCAGCTCGACGACCCGCAGCTGTCGGCGCATGTGCTCGACGATCCCAAGCGGACGCTGAACACCATGACGGCGTTACTGCTTGGTTCGCCGGAGTTCCAACACCGATAGGTTCCGGCTGGGCCTGGGCCGTCGGAAGATCAGGCCGCCAATGGGCTACGCAACACCATGCCGGCCCGAGCCGCCAACACATCTGCCGACTCGCCGAGTTGTAGAATAATCGTCCAGAATCGAACATAGACTGCCGAATCAGGAGATACCCGTGACCAGCGAAAACGGCGGGCCGATCTTATTCTTGCCGCTCAAGCGACGCCGTAAGACCGGCGCCGTCAGTCAATGCCAGAAGCCGACCGGATGGCTGGGCAGACTCATTTTGTGGAACATGAATTCGCGGCATTCGAAGCTAACCGACTGGGGCTTATCTAAAATTTCGATACGAAAGCAAGACATTATTCTGGACGTGGGGTGTGGTGGCGGCAGAACCGTGAGTAAATTAGCCACCATCGCTACCGAAGGAAAGGTCTGCGGCCTCGATTATTCCAGCGCGAGTGTCGCTGTTGCGAAAGGAACCAATCGACAATGGATTGAGATGGGCCGAGTCGAAATTCGGGAGGGCTCTGTGTCTCAATTGCCGTTCACAGCGGATATGTTCGACCTCGTCACGGCGGTGGAGACACACTTCTGGTGGCCTGACTTGCCGGGTGACATGCGGGAAGTGCTAAGAGTGCTGAAGCCGGGTGGAATGCTCATCATTATCGCGGAAATATATAAGGGGGCGAAGACCAGGACTGCAAAGCTGGCTGAGAAGTACCTTCCGCTGTCCGGCATGAAACTATTGAGTGTCGATGAGCATCGGGAACTGTTCGCAGATGCGGCATACTCGGATATCAAAATCATTGAAGAATCCGGCAAAGGATGGATCTGCGGCGTTGGCACTAAACCATTGCCGCCGAATTTGCGATGACAGTTAGAACAAATCCTATTCTCAGCGAGCTCCACTCCGGCCGCGGCATGGCAGCTCGGCGATCTGTTCAAAGACGGTCACGAGGGGACCCTGGTGGTGGACAACATGAACGAGCGGCCATCGCTTTATTACAACAAGTCTGCAGTTGGAAACCGGATCAGCTTACAGCTGATTGGTCCGAAGTCGAATCAGGCTGCCTTGGGAGCGGTGGTGACCCTGCAACAGGGCAATGATAAAGACGAGAAGGAAGTGCACAGTGGCGACGGGCTACATCTCACACAGCGACCTGCAACTACTTTTCGGCTTAGGAAAATCTGACAGAGTGGAGAAAATTTTCATTCGCTGGCCCGGCTGGTTGTGGAGACAATCTCTGATCCCCCTGCGAACCAGTACTCCGTTGTGCGAGAAGGTACTGGCATCGAGAAGAGCAAGACTCGGGGAGTCAGTTCAGTGCGGATTGAAGTAGCTGGCGGAAGCGCAAACTAGCATGCACATTGACGCTCATCAGCACTTTTGGATCTATACCCCAGCCGAATACGACTGGATCGATGATTCGATGGCCCGGCTGCGCCGCGATTTTCTGCCACAGGATCTTAAGCCCGAAATGGAAGGCAGCAACTTCCACGGATCGGTTGCAGTTCAAGTGCGGCAGACCTTGGAAGAAACTCGATGGCTTCTCGATCTGGCTACGCACTCTCCCTCGATTCTCGGAGTGGTCGGCTGGGTCGACCTGCAGTCGCCATACATTCGGGCGCAGTTGAAAGTCCTGGCTCAAAATCCAAAGCTGGTCGGCATCCGCCACATCGTTCAAAGTGAGCCCGACCATCGCTTCCTGCTGCAGCCCGAGTTTCTGCGCGGCATCTCTGTTCTGGAAGAGTTCGATCTTGCCTACGACATCCTGATTTATACTCGGCATCTTCCGGTAGCCTCCGAGTTTGTGGCGCGTTTCCCGCGCCAGCGCTTCGTCCTCGATCATCTTGCCAAACCGCCGGTCAAAAGTGGCAATGTCGATTCCTGGGCGCAGGGTATCGAGCGCTTGGCCGCTTTTCCGAACGTGTTCTGCAAGCTGTCTGGGTTGGTCACAGAAGCAGCCTGGCGGGGTTGGAAACCGGAGCAGATGATTCCGTTTCTTGACGTCGCCTTTGAATCGTTCGGGCCTGACCGGCTTATGATTGGCTCTGACTGGCCCGTGTGCCTGGTGGCGGCATCCTACGAGCGAGCGGACGAAGTCGTGAAGAGTTACGTCCTTCGGCACAAACCGGAATCTCAAGATGGCGTGCTTGGCGGCAACGCGCAAAGGTTTTGGCGACTGGCGGCGGGTTGAGAGACATCCGGAGCGACGCTGGACGGTTGTTTTAGAATTGCCGGACGACATTGGCGGACTACCGCTCGTCTTTGCCATGCTACGGGCAGTCAGGTCTTGAAACTGAGATGCATCGAAACGTGCTTCAACTCGATACCCGCGACAACGTTTTGATCGCGCTTACCGATCTGAAGGCCGGCGAACGAGTCGACTTTGGAGACCAGGCCTACACAGTTCTCAAGAATGTTCCCGCCAAACACAAGTTCGCCACGCGAGCTCTCGGCATCGGTGACGATGTCGTTATGTACGGTGTTCTGGTTGGCAGGGCCGTTCAGCCAATTGCGTCCGGAGAACTTCTGACGATCGGCAACATCCACCACCAGGCTGCGCCCTTTCACGAGCAGTCGAGCGAATTCCACTGGGTGCCGCCCGACGTGTCGACGCGGAATCGCCAGACGTTTATGGGATATCGCCGGCCCGACGGCCAGGTTGGCACACGAAACTACTGGCTCGTTGTTCCTCTGGTTTTTTGTGAGAACAAGAACATACAGGTCTTGAAGCAGGCGCTCGAAGAAGAGCTGGGTTTCGCCGCGCCGCAGCTCTACCGCCGCCAGGTCGCCGAATTGGCGAAGCTGTATCGGCAAGGACAAACGGAAAAGATCGATGTGCACGCGCTCCCTGCAGACGCGGTTCCGGCCCAGCGCAGCCGGCTGTTTGAGAACATCGATGGCGTCCGCTTTCTTCTGCATGAAGGAGGATGTGGCGGAACACGCGAAGACTCCAACAATCTCTGCGGGCTTATCGCAGGCTATATCCACCATCCCAACGTTGCGGGTGCGACGGTCCTTAGCCTGGGCTGCCAGCATGCACAGATCGCGATCCTTCGCGAAGAGATTCGCAAACGCGACCCCAAGTTTGACAAGCCTTTGTACATCCTCGAACAGCAGCGCAGCGGTTCGGAGGCGTCCATGATGTCGGATGCAATCCGACAAACGTTTCTCGGATTGGTCGAAGCCAACAAGGCGCAGCGTACTCTCGCCCCTCTTGCCGATTTGTGCGTGGGCCTGAAATGTGGAGGTTCGGACGGCTTCTCCGGTATATCGGCGAATCCGGCCATCGGACACACCGCAGATTTGCTCGCCGCGCTGGGGGGCAGAACGATTCTGTCTGAGTTCCCGGAGTTGTGCGGGGTGGAACAAGAACTAATCAATCGCGGCAAGAGCAAAGAAGTCGGCAACCGCTTCATCCGACTGATGCGCGATTATGCCGCCCGGGCCGCGGCAGTGCGATCCGGCTTCGACATGAATCCCTCACCCGGAAATATGCGGGACGGGCTGTTGACGGACGCCATGAAGTCCGCCGGAGCAGCAAAGAAGGGCGGCAGGTCTCCAGTGACCGCCGTTCTCGACTATCCGGAATACTCGACTGAACCCGGCTTGAATCTTCAGTGCACGCCAGGCAACGATGTGGAGTGCGTCACGGCACAAGTCGGCGCCGGAGCGAACGTGGTACTGTTCACGACCGGCCTGGGCACGCCGACAGGAAATCCTATCGCGCCAGTGGTGAAGCTTTCGACTAACTCGGATTTGGCGCAACGTATGCACGACATCATCGACATCGATACGGGAGCGGTCGTCGCAGGGCAGAAGACCGTTGAGCAGATGGGCGAAGCTATCTTGGATCTCATCGTCCAGGTGGCGAACGGCGAAATCCGAACCAAATCCGAGTTGAAGGCTCAGGAAGATTTCATTCCCTGGAAACGAGGTGTCTCACTCTGATCAATCCAGACACAAACGCGAGGAATTTCCGCCTGGACGGCAAAGTCGCCGTGATCACCGGCGGCGGCAGCGGCATTGGGCAGGCCATTGCTTTGAAATTCGCGGCGCAGGGCGCGGTGATTCGCGTTCTCGACGTGAACGAGTCCGCTGCGGTCACGACCTGCCAGCGGATCTCTTCCGCTGGCGGCACCGCCTCGGCTCAGCTCTGCGATGTGACCAACCAGCATGACGTGAACGCCTGGTTCGAGGAACTTTTCCGCCGCGATCGCGTTCACATCCTTATCAATAGCGCCGGAATCTCGCATATCGGCACCGTCGAGAGCACGACCGAGGAAGACTTCGACCGCGTGGTTCAAGTAAACGTCAAAGGTTCCTACAACAGCATACGCGCCGTCGTTGGGCACATGAAGAACTCCGGTGGTGGCGTGATTGTGAACCTGGCTTCGATCGCAGGCTCGGCGGGTCTTGCCGACCGTTTCGCTTATTCGACGAGCAAAGGAGCAATCGTCGCCATGACCTATTCCGTGGCCAGGGATTATCTTGCACATAATATCCGCTGCAATTGCATTTCACCGGCGCGCGTTCATACACCGTTTGTCGACGGCTATCTGCAGAGAAACTATCCCGGACATGAAAAGGAAATGTTCGAGAAGCTGGCAAAGTCGCAACCGATTGGAAGAATGGCGGAGCCGGCAGAAGTTGCTTCCCTGGCATTGTTCTTGTGCTCCGACGAAGCCGCGTTCATTACTGGCGTGGATTACCCGATTGATGGCGGCTTTTTCAACTTGCGAGGCTGACGCATGGACCTGGAACTGAAAGACAAGGTGGTTATCGTCACGGGCGGAGCCAAGGGAATCGGCGCAGCGATTGTCCGTGCCTGTGCTGCCGAAGGTGCAATCGCAGTGATCGTCGGCCGCGATGCGCAGGCTGGCAAGCAACTGCAAAGCGAACTGCAGAACAGCGGCGCCCGCTGCGGGCTCATCACCGTAGATCTCGCCACAGCGGAAAGCTGCTCACAGTCCGTCGATCAGACCCTCCAGGCGTTCGGCCGTATCGATGCGCTGGTGAGCAACGCCGGACGCAACGACAAGGTAGGTCTGGAATCCGGCAGCGTCGACGAATATGTTGCTTCGCTCAACCGCAACCTGGTGCACTACTACGGAATGGCTCACTATGCCTTGCCGCACTTGAAGCGCTCGCGGGGAGCGATCATCAACATAGGCTCTAAAACGGCGGTCACCGGCCAGGGGAGCACATCGGGCTATGCTTCCTCAAAAGGTGCGATCATGGCGCTGACACGGGAGTGGGCCGCGGAACTGCTGCCCTATGGCATTCGCGTGAATACGGTTATTCCGGCAGAGGTCATGACCCCGCTCTACCGCCAGTGGCTTGATACCTTTCCGAATCCCGAGGAAAAACTGAAGACCATTCTCACCAAGATCCCGTTCGAGCAGCGCATGACGACGTCGGAGGAGATCGCTTCAATGGTCGTATTCCTGATCTCGGCGAAGTCCAGCCACACCACTGGTCAGCACCTATTCGTCGACGGTGGCTACGTTCATCTCGATCGCGCCCTGACATGAGCATCTCAGAATGACTTCATCGACGCCCATCACCGAGCGGCGTTACGTCGTGCCGCTGGTATTGGTTACCAGCTTGTTCTTTCTGTGGGCCATTGGCGTCAACCTGAATGACATCCTCATCCAGCACCTCAAGAAAGCATTCGGTCTCACGGACTTCCAGTCGTCGCTGATCCAATCGGCATTTTTTGGCGGCTATTTTCTTGCCGCTCTGCCCGCGGGATGGCTGATGCAGCGACTGGGTTACAAGCGGGGAATCCTGATCGGACTGCTGGTCTGTGCCACGGGCACAATGCTGTTTATTCCTGCCGCCTCGGTTGCTCCGTAAGACAACTCGTCGCCTCGGGATA
>PMHI01000366.1:0-11218 GCA_003156615.1 Acidobacteriaceae bacterium
AATGCCCGAGGCAAGTTTGTGTTCCAGAGTCTCATCTTTCCAGTGCATGGTAACTACCTTCTGCGTCGCCTGGATGAAATTCCCATCGCGATTAAATAAACCGGACACGCAGGTCAGAACGTTGTCGTTTCGTCCTTCGACTTTTCGAAAGCGCAGAAGTTTTACGTCCACATGGGCGAGGACAGTAAGCTTGGCATCGTCCTCGCTCGCCTTGAAAAACTGGGTGTGCAACTTGACCGGAAGATTGTGCAACTCCTCCTGGGAGAACATTTCGTCTTCGATTTCCTGCTTGGCCTGCTCCTCCGGGTTGGCGAAGTTCTTAGGGGCGTAGTAGCCGCGGCGGGCTTGCAGAGTCAGCTTTTGCGGGCTCTTTACCGTGACCTTCAAACTATGGAAGCTGCCATCGAGCTTTAGATTCTGGGGAACGAACGCCAGCACGTAGCAATACTCGGGGGTCTCGGCAACGCGGCGGAAGCCTTCGTCGAGATTGTTGCTGTTGTGAAAGAAAACCCCTCCCGTGCCATCCGCCAAAACGGCGAGCACGTCGGCCTGAGCGGAATCAGCCGCACTTTCGATCAAGGCCTTACCGCCAGATGGCGGGCGCGGGCGACTGATGTCCGCGAACGTCGAGGGGACGTACAAGCCGCGAGCATCCAGCGCGCTGATCACGACTTGCGACCGCACCGCACGATCGATGATGTCGCTGTATTCGTACTCCAGTTGCGGAGTGATGAATCCGGGAGAAACAAGGACGACGCTTCGCTGGCCTGGCTTTCTCGAAATGTTGTTGACTACGTCCTTTACAACACCGAGCGAGATGCGGCTTTCGTGTTCGCCAGCACTTACTACGCTTGCGCTGGCAGCATGTACCATCGAAGCGGCAACGTTGGGCGGTATTCCAGGCGTGCACACAAGCAGGTCCTCGATCGCCACCTGGATCGCCTGAGGATCGTTCTTGTTGTCGATCAGATCTGCCTGGTAGTAACTGATATCCGGGCAATCTTGGCCAAGTCCGCGAGCGACGGGACGCGGTTGGAGATGAATCAAGGCTTGCTGCAGCTTGGCGTGATCGTCGGTAAAGTCTAGTTGATCAACGCCTGATGTAGTGAAGATGGCGGCACGATCGGTGGGCTTCAATGTGGCAAAGTGGCGTTCCGCCGCCTGACGGACCTGGGCGAGATCACCGAATTGCAGATGCACGTCGTCGAACAGGTAAGCCACAAAGCGCTCGGGCGCTGCGGGCGCATTCCCAGTACTCGAAGCTGTATCGCCATCAGGCTGATCGCCGGAGTTCTGGTTCGAAGTCTGACGCGACTTCGCGGTCAGGACCCCCGGCTGTTCCACATCGAACTGGGTGATCACCTGCGGCTTGCCTTTATCGAAAACCTGAAAGTCCTCCTGGTGAAGGTTACCGACGGTGTGNNGTGGGTTCGTCGTGAGAGGCGATCTCCGCCGAGTTCGGCTTGCTTTCAACCTGAGGGGAAGGGCTTGGAGCAGGTGTCTGCGGCGAACCATCCTGCGTGAGTGCTGGAGTTGGGCCAACGAAAAACCAGATCATGCCCAGCAGAAAACAGGGGAACAAGCTATGGGCGGAGAAGAAGCTTCTCGCCGCAACGCCGGGTGGGAACAGCCGCCTGGCTTCCTGAGAACTCCTCATAAAACTCCAGCCATCGCCGGGGGAAGGCAGGGCGTCCCGCCGTCGATGCCTCGCCACGGGTCGGGATTCCCCTCTGGGCTTCCAATGCTGCGGAACAGTGTACACCCGTCGGCCAGACCGGGGACATCTATCGAAGACCGTGCTAGCTTGTAGTCCTCGGCCCGCTAATTATGACATTCGATTGGAGCGAAGGCGCCCTGGCGGAAGGCCTGCGATTGTACGATGCGGGCGAGTTCTTTACCGCACATGAGGCCTGGGAAAGCGTGTGGCTGCGTTCGCCCGAGCCGGAGAAGACGTTTTTGCAGGGGCTGATCCAAGTGACTGCGGCGTTCCATCACCTGCAGCGCAACAATCCGCTGGGAGCCATGCTGTTGTTGCAAGCGGCGCTCAAGCGTCTCGACCGCTATCCACCTTGCTTCGGAGGGATTTCCCTCACGTTGCTCCGCCACGACATACGCGAGCGCTTGCAAACGCTCGAAGCGGGCGAACCGGCATCCCAACTGCTCTCGCCCCGAATACGACGAGGCTAGCCCGCAGTCGACCCTGATCATCTGGTAGGCGGCGACTTCTGTCGCTAAAGCCCCGGTCCCTGTGGATAGGCTGGCAAGTCGGGCGGGCGAGCCGGCAATTTCATCGGATGCTCCTGGATTTGTTTCATCACCAACTCGATCGCCTTTTCGAGCTGAGGATCATGCCCGTCTCTTACCAGGTCTGGACGGTTATCGACTTCGATGTCAGGCGCTACGCCACGGTTTTCGATCAGCCACTTGCTATCCAAGCCGTATAGGGAAAACTCGGGACGCGTGATGTAACCGCCATCGATCAGGGGAATTTCTCCGCGGATGCCGCGCACGCCGCCCCACGTGCGTTCTCCAATGAGCGGCCCCAGTTTGTAAACCTTAAAGAAGTAGCTGAAGAAATCGCCATCGGAAGCGGCGTAGTGATTTGTGACGCAAGCCATGTGGCCTTGGAAAACATTGCCCGGCAGCGTACCGGGTTCCCAGTTGCGGGCTGATTCCATGCCGGCAAGCACTCGTCGCAAACGCTCAAAAATGATCTGATCGACGAACCCCCCGCCGTTATAGCGGACGTCGAAGATCATTCCTTCTTTGCGAATCTGCGGGAAATATTGCTTCACAAACTCGTTGAGTCCACTGGCACCCATATCGGGCAGGTAAACATATCCGATCCGGCCGCCGCTGGCCTGCTCCACTTTGCGCCGGTTGGCCTCGATCCAGTTCAACTCGTGCAGACTGAACTCGCTCGGAATTGGCCGTACCACCACGTTGTGCGCTCCCTGCTCAGTGGGCTTGCTGTTGACCGAAAGCGTGGTGGTCTGGTTCACGGTGTTGACAAATAGTTCGTCAGGGTTCTGCGGAACCCGCAAAGGACGGCCATTCACGGCCAGCAAGTAGTCTCCCTCTTTTACCATGACCTCCGGTTCGGTGAGTGGAGAGCGCAGATTGCGGTCCCAGTTTTCACCGGAATAAATCTTCGCCAAGCGGTACATCCCGCTCTTTGCATCTGGCGCAAGATCGGCGCCGAGAAGTCCCACGTTGACCGTTTCGAGCTCCGGGTAGTCGCCTCCGCCCACATAGGTGTGCGAGTTGGAAAGCTCCCCGATCAGTTCGCCCAAAACATAAGTCAGGCTGAGTCGGTCGGCTACGAAAGGCAGCAGTTGCGCGTACTTATCGTGCTCCTGCTGCCAATTGACGCCGTTCATTGCGGGCTCGTAGAAGTAATCCCGCTCCTGGCGCCAAACCTCGTTGAAGATTTGTTTCCACTCGGCCGGAGGATCCACTTCCATTCGCATGGCATCGAACTTTAAAGCGCCCTCTCCCGCATGAACTAGAGGTTTGGGCTCACTTTCTTTTTCTCCCTCAGGCACTTTCGCGTCGACGATTCCCCAATTGTGTTCGGGGGGGTCGCCACCACCGCCGCCCTTGGGGGTCCCATACAAAATCTTCTTGCCATCAAATGAGAGCGCGTACTGGTCGGCTCCTTCCAGAAAGATATGGTCCTTGCGATCCTTCAAGTCATAAGCGTGAATGGCGGGAGGTTCGCCCGGCAGTGGTCCCGACAGGCCCTGAATGGGGGCTGAAATATAAAAGATGACACCCTTTGCCGCAGTCAGGGCTTGCAGGTTCGCGGGTGGAATCGGGAGCGCCACAATCCGACTCTGAATTCCATCGCGATCGATGCCGAAATTCTTCAGAGCTGGTCGCGTCCCCGGTTTCTCCTCTTTTCCAGCCTCTGCGGCAGGTTTTTGCTCCTTTGCTCCAGGTTCCGGGTTCGAGGTCGTCTGAGGCTTGGGCTTCTTCGTGGGCGTCTCGGGCGGCTTTTGCGCGGGGGGTTGCGTTCCGGGCGTCGGTGTCAGCAGCACGTCGGACGATTGGCTGATGGTCACTTCATCGCTCAGCACGGGGAAAGGAGAAGGCTCGTCCGCGCGCAGGGTTGCGATATATACGCCGCCCGCCTTCGGATTCGCAAATTCTATATCGTAGACGCCGAGTACCTCGTTGAAGTCACGATTGGAGAGGAAATAGAGATACTTGCCTTCCGGATCAAAATATGGCGCCGAACTATCGCTGGCATCTGTCGTCACCGGGCTGATCTTCCGGTCAGCGAGGCTGTAGAGGTAAATGACACCGTTGTGATTCTCTTCGGCTTTGGAGTAAGCCACCCAGTTGCTGTCGGGCGACCAGTTGTAGTCCGTCACGTCCGCATATTTGCTTTGATCAATCTGAACCGGCTTTTTGTCGTTGATGTCGACATAAAAGAGGCGCGCTTCTTTATCGGCAAATAATAACTTCTTGCTATCGGCAGCCCAAACCGGGGGCAGACGGAACATCTTGCCGTCATAAGTGATTCTCTGCTCCTGCCCCANNCCGGGAGTCCGCGTGAGATTGCGGATGCTGCCCTCCTTGGCAGGTACAGTGAAAATATCGCCGCGGGCTGAAAATACCGCGCGCTTCCCATCGGGCGAAATGTCGAAATCCGTGATCAGCTTGCTGACATTCGCCCAATGTTTGCGGGCCGAATCGCGGTCCCCGGGAAGGTAAATCGTGAGCTTATGTTCCTTCTGCGTGTTCAAATCGAACAGGTACAGATAGCCGCCATTCTCGAAAACGATTGCATCCGGGCCCAGGCTCGGCCAATTCACGTCGAAATCCGTGAAGTGAGTGAGCTGTTTGATCTCGTGGCTGGTCAAACGATAGCTATAGAGATTCAAGCGGTGTTCCGGACCGCGATCGGAATCAAAATAAATCGTGTCGCCATGCCACATTGGAAATGTATCGGTCCATTCGGTGTGAGGCATCTGTTCGATATGGTTGGCCTTGAGATCGTAGATCCAGATGTCCTGCGCCATGCCTCCTGTGTAACGCTTCCAGGTGCGAAAGTTTCGGAAGATGCGGTTATAGGCAATGCTGTTTCCATCCGGAGAGTACGATGTCAGCCCGCCTTTATCCAACGGAAGCGCCTCCGGAAGTCCGCCGTCGATACCCACGCTGTAGAGCTGGCCGAACCAGGTATTAAATGTGTCGCGGCGGCTCAGGAAGACGATCCGCTTGCTGTCCGGCGTCCAGGTAATGACTTCGTTATGAATGCCCATGCGCTCGTTGAGGGAGTCACCGCCGGGATGAAAGGTCAACTGTTTGGGATCGCCGCCTTCGGCGGGCATGATGTACACGTTGTGATTGCCGTCGTACTGGCCGGTGAACGCGATCCAGTTTCCGTCCGGCGAGAATTTCGCAAACAGCTCCTGGCCCGGATGACTGGTAATCCGCTGCGCAGTCCCGCCATCCCTCGAGACCAACCATAGATCTCCCCCGTAACTGAAGGCGATCTTCTCCTTAGACACATCCGGGAACCTGAGCAAACGGCCTTCGGGCAAACTCTGGGCCAGCCCAGCTGTGGCAATACTCAGAGCGAGAATGGCGAGAACGGAGCGGCATGGCATAGGATTCCCTTTCGAATGAGAAGATTGCGGCAGTCATCAATCATAAATCTAAGCGCCGCATTTTTGCAGGCACACCCATCAACGCCGGTCGATTCGATACCATTCTGGTTGTAGGACCATGAAGGTCGTGTTGCCTCCGCGGTTCATTCAAGTAAGACGATCGCTTGCCGGCTCCGATGATCTGGCCGGGGACGAGTTGAACCGCCGACGCCAGAGGCTGAAGGGCGCTTTACTCGGCAAAGGCGCGACTCTCTCGGCCTTGATCCCACAGTTCAGACAGCGAGGAGCTGCGCGGGAATGCACTACGTAAGGGATCAACTGTATTGCATGGCCAACCCGGTGTGAGTTAGTTTTGGTTCGAGCGAGGGAATCTCCTGGGTTCTTCCGCACTTGGGGTGGTCATGGGCTAATGTGGGCGGGCGGTATGCCTGTTCCGACTCTCACGATCACCCCGCCATTTCGTCGCTACAACTCACCACTTCGCCACTTTGAGTCGCCGAGGCGTCACAGCGCCCAAATGAAACATGAGCGAAATTTCATTCGAAAATCGAGTGATCGAGTTGCGTTCCCGCGCGGTGAGCGCAGAAGACGATGAAGAGGTCCGGCGTCTCGCAGAAGAGTTAAGACGGATCCTTCATGAGCGCATCGAACAACTAAGGAGCAGACTGGTTCTTACGGCCCTTGCCTCAGCGCTCGCGTCGGACCGATCCAACAGACCTTAAGACGCATTTCCTTTACCCGCCTTCATCGTTCAGCGCCAGGCCAGCGTTTGCTGAAACAGAGTGCTTCAGGCGCGAACTTGGCCGACTGGAGTTTCGCCCGGGCCGGCTGATATTTTCACCCGGAGGCGTGCGCTGACAATCGTGCCCCTTCCATTTGACTTTATTTCGAAGCGTCCTCCTAGCTGCATGATCCGTTCGCGCATACCTTGAATACCAACACCCATCCTGCCGCCTTCCGCGGATGATCCACCGTTGTTCGAAACAGCCATGCCCCTCCCACTATCCTCAATCTCTAAACAGACCTCTTCCGGGGAGTGAAATAAACGAATCGTCGCATTCTTGCTCCCNNGGCGAAATTTCCAGTTGAACATCGATCGTACTGCGCTTCGCAAATCCCTCCACGTACCAGCGAATCGCTGAAGATAGTCCCGCTTCATCCAACAATGGTGGATGCAGCAAGTAAGAGACTGTGCGCAGTTCCTTCGACAGCTGCTCGGCCAGGTCGATGATCTGCCCGACGACGGAGGGTGAGCTCAACTTGTGAGCTTCTGCTTCGAGAGGCGTCAGACACATCTGCAAGGCGGCCAGCAACTGTCCGGCGCTATCGTGCAACTCGCGGGCAATATGCCGCCGTTCTTGATCCTGCGTGCGCAATAAGCGCCACGAGAGTTCCCGGACTTGTTTGGAGTGCCTCAGCACATCCGCATTTCTATCCTCCAGCTCCTTGGTTCGAGCACGCACCTCTGCATCGAGCGTCTCCGACAGAGCGCGGAATCGCTCCTCGCTTTCACGCAGTGTTTTTTCGTTTTGCTTCTTTTGCGTGATGTCGTTGTTCGATTCGAGAATGCGCCTCTGATTCCCGCCGCCCTCTCCATCGAGCGCCCAATGGCTGGTAACTACGATTTGGCTACCGTCCTTACGCCTGTGAATGAGCTCACCGGTCCATCGTTTATGATCGCGAAGTTGTTCCATAATGCGATCCAGCGGCTCAGGAAATTGGGTGTGAAACAGCTCATGGGTCACGCGACCCAGTGCTTCCTCGCGGCTATAGCCATACAGTTCGGACGCGCGTTTGTTCCAATAGGTAACGCGATCAGCCTCGTCGCGAACCACGATTGCGTCGTTGCTCAAGTCGAGCAGGCGCGCTCGTTCCGCCAGCATTTGCTCAGCCCGCTTCCTTCCCGTGATGTCCCGCGCTACCTTCGACGCTCCGACCACGCGGCCCGTACTATCCCTCAAGGGCGATATTGTCAGTGAGACATCAAGCAAGCCGCCATCCTTGCGCCGGCGAACCGTGTCGAAGTGGTCGATTCGTTCTCCTGCCCTGAGCCGGGCAAGAAATTCTGTTTCCTCATTTCGCCGATTGGCCGGAATAATCATCGTAACCGACTGGCCAATCGCTTCCGCGGCGGTGTAGCCAAATAGAAACTCCGCAGATTTGTTCCAACTGGTGATGATGCCGTCGAGATTCTTGCTGACAATTGCGTCGTCTGACGAATCGACGATAGACGCCAGCAAATTCGTGGCTTTTTCGGATTGCTTCTGCGCCGTAATATCCGTGTGCGTCCCGATCATGCGTATGGCTCTACCGGTCGCATCCCGCACAATTCGCCCATGGGATAGAATCCATTTCAGTTCGCCATCAGTCCGATTGCTACGAAATTCGAATTGAAACTCATCGCCTTCTTCTAAGACTTCCGCATTTTCTCTGGCTAGCCTCTCGACGTCTTCGGGATGAAATAATCTTCTCCACTCTTCGTCCGTGATAAATCCATCGTGGGGATGAAAGTCGTGAATTGCTGCCAGCTGTTCATTCCACTTGCCCCGCCTTTGAACTACATCCCAGTCGAACATCGCCGTTCTTGAGGATTCCAGAGCGAGAGCAAGCTGAGCCTGACTTTCGCGCAGCGCCTTTTCAGTCTCCCGGCGTGCACTGACGTCTTCAACGAGCGATATAAAATGCTTCAGCTTTCCGCCCTCGTCCCGAGCGCCAGAAACTGTCAAGTGAATCCAAATCGGCGAACCATCTTTTCGAATGTAGCGTTTCTCCATCGAAAAGGCTTTTAGGGCGCCGGTCCTTACCTTTTCGGTTTCAATGAGATCGGCTGGNNCAGTTCTTCTTCGCTGTAACCGACGATCTTGCAGAGTTTGTCGTTCACGCGCAGCCATCGGCCATCGGGGCTCACGTGTGCAATTCCTAAGGCCGCCAGATTAAATGTAGAACGATATAACTCCTCACTCTCTCGGAGAGCTTTTTCCAAAGCCGCGCTCCGTTGCAAAATCTCCGTAGCGTCAACATGGGCAGATCGATCGGTATTTTCAGTGATTGACGGATCAAAGAAGCTCGTGTGCCGACCGACTTTGTCCAGAGCGACGAGCAAGTCCTTGCCCATCGAAGACTTCACCACGTACCCGCGGGCTCCAGCCTTGAAAGCTTCCCGAATCATCGCGGGCGAGTCGTGCTGACTCATGATGAGCACTTCCGAACCAGGCACCTCTTGGCGGATGAGTCGGGTAGCTTCCAGACCATTCAGGGTAGGCATGCTGACGTCCATAACGATGACATCGGGCTTCAACTGCCGCGCCTTTTCAACCGCATCGTTCCCGTCCGCCGCTTCGCCACACACATCGTAGCTGGATTGGCTGAGAAGGGATCGCACGCCACGGCGGACAACCTCATGGTCATCGACAACTAGCACGCGCATGTCATACCTTCACACGAATGGCCGGGAAAGACCTGAATTCACGATTCAAGATGGCTGAACCTGTTGCGGATGGGTGCGCGCCCCGAATCCGCACCAAGGGGGAATCGGAGCCATCAACGATATGGCCAAATTCAGGGGCACGGAATACAGGGAACACTGTAGAGGTTCGGCGCAAACCTGCGGCGGAAGGCCGTTTCCCAGCCGCCCTCGGTGCTGCCGAGGAAAGTCCAGCACCTGGGGGACATTTTAAGGGTTTCGAGCTGAGGCTGGCGGAGGAGCCGGTTAGCCCCCCGCCTGAAAGCCTCGCTCGAAAATCTACGCTGCCCTCGCTCCTGAAAACAGGTGCACAACAAAAGAGAGGAGAGCGAACAGCAGTAGCAGATGAATCAAGCCGCTGGCTATATGGAACATCAGAAAGCCGCCGGCCCAGAGAATAAGCAGCAGGAGAGCAATGACGAGGAAAGGTCCGAATCGCATTTTCCGCCTCCTAGCGTTGCACAACGTTGCGAACGTCAACCTGCAATATCAAGCCCGTCGAAAAATCCCTCTTGTTATACGGCGAGTCTGACTAACAGCATATCGGCAAAAGGCTGTAAGTCGCCGATGGCAACGTTGTAGAGAAAGCTGATGTGGCATGCACAACTGCCAGCACCATGAGCGTCACCAAGGCTGCTAATAGGACGATCCCGCTACCCAGCAACAGAATGTTGCTCAGCGGGTCTGGTTTCATCAAATCCTCTCTGCGCATCCTGTCCTCCTGCGCGCTTCAGTTTTCCGTCGAGATTAGAGGCGACAAAGAGGGGGACAGAGACGGAGTACCAATAATAAGGTCACCATTTACGGCTCTAGCTGTAGGCTACGAGCAGTGCGTTTCCTTCTACGCGCTCGCGGTGGCGCGGGAAGTCCTGCGTATGAATGCTAAGACGGCCGCGGGAGTCGATGGTTGGGGACATGCAAACAACGCCGCCGCGGGGCGAAGCAAGGAAGACGCGTAAACCACGACACCACGCAGCCTGTCCGCTGCAAATACCTGCATGCTCTGCCTTAACCCTGCCAAACATGTTTTGCGAAGGCGTAGTGCACTGGATCGGAAGGCCGGCGCTCGGTTATTATCGTTGCTGTCAGCAGACCAGGCAAGGTTGGTCATCACGTACGCCATGATTGTGGCCCCCATTTACGCCAGTACTTCGGTGCTTCCCTGAAACGCCGAGGTTGGTTCATGCAACGTAGTTGACCGCGGGCGCTTGGTGATGAAGTTGCATCAGCTTGCAGGCTACCCCTGGTGCGAGAAAGACATCCAAGCAAGAGTCATCGAAGGAGGCCCTTGTGAATAAACCAGGATCCATAATCGTTAAGCTGGTAGGTGCAGCAGCTTTTCTTTTTGCCGGATATGTATTGATTACATCGCTTCCAGACCTGCGACGCTACATCAGAATCAGTACGATGTAAGAAGACTCCACGAAAGATCCGCAGCCACCGCATGCCCCAAGTACAGCGTTCACTGTATGGACGGGGCGTATCGATCACCGCTAGCATCTGCGAGCCCAAGGTCGGCGGTCCAGCCAGATGCGTTCACTGATGCTTCATTCGCTGGTGCTCACACTGGTAATGCTAGCCGCTGTCGGCGGCGTTCTCTGGGGGTATTGGGTTCGCTTTTCAGAACATAACATATTGCAGAATTTCCTCGGCGACTTGCTGTTGCTTTGGGCCAAACCGTTCGGTTGGGCGATGAGATCAAGATAATTACGAAGGCACCGTAGGAAGAGATTAACCATCATCAAGACCCAGGATGGAAGGCGACTTGTGGATCCCAAACGCTTTGTTTACCCACTCGGTCAGGGCACAGCGCTCGACATGTTTCGATGAGAATGCGATTTGATTTGAAGGCCTTAGCGGATTTAGATGAAGTCTTTCATAATGTTGCGAAATCTGGTTCATGCGGCACAGGAATTGATTCCGCGTCTCCCCGCATAGCTCCAGTAGCGTATTAGGCCGTACAACAATCATGGCAATGACGCTGATTTCCGGTTACATTGCCGAGATGAGGAACCCTTATGAGCGATAAACCAAGTACCACTCTGCCGGCAACTGTCGAGAAGATTATCAAGTCTCCGTTTCCGAGCACGCCTGAAAAGGCTCAGCTCGCTGTGGAAGGCGCCGATCATCTCTATCG
>PMHI01000366.1:11240-13014 GCA_003156615.1 Acidobacteriaceae bacterium
GGGTGAGGCGAATATGCACGGCCCAACGAGCCGGAGTAGTACGGATTATGCCCAGCCACGGATGTCGAAACGGTCATGGTCCCAACAAGGCGAGCATCCACATGGGGTTCAGTTTTATTCTCAGGATAAGTTTTTGCTTGAAGAGTTGAGCGAATATGTCGGGAATGCGCTCAGGGCCGGGGACGCCGCCGTCGTCATCGCCACCGAGCAGCACTGTGACGGTCTTCTGCCAGGGCTGATGGCGCAGGGGCTGGACATTGCCGCACTCCTCGACGCGGGACGATTTGTTTCCATGGACGCAGTGCAGGTGCTTGCTGCATTCATGTCGAATGGATGGCCGAACGAAGGGCGATTCAAGGATGTGGTCGGTGGGATTGTGGCCAAAGCTGTGGCCTGTGCTGATAGCGTGCAGCCACGAGTGGCAATTTTCGGAGAAATGGTTGCGTTGCTGTGGGCAGAAGGCAAGACTGAGGCTGCGATCCGGTTAGAGCAACTCTGGAATGAACTAGCTCGAACCGAGCCCTTCTCGCTGTTCTGCGCGTATCCGATGAGCGGTTTCAACCGGGAAGAAGACTCAGGGCTGCTTCTGAAAGTCTGCGACGAGCACTCCGCCGTAATTCCGACCGAAAGCTACATGGGTCTCGGCAGCGATGACGAGCGTCTGCGCGGCATTACGCAGTTACAACAAAAAGCCAAGGCTCTTGAAACTGAAATCGCCAAACACAAGCGGCTCCAGCAGGAACTTGAACTCCACGTGCAAGCGCGCACCGCTGAACTCCAAAGCAACAACGTTCAGCTTCTGGACGAAGTCAAAAAGCGTGAAGATGCCGAAACGAGCCTTCGTACCCTGACCAGCCAGTTGATGCTCATCCGAGATGAAGAGCGCCGTCGTGTGGCACATGAGCTGCATGAAAGTACCGCCCAACTGCTGGCTACTTTGGCCATGAACCTGAGCGTGCTTGGGGAAGCGGATCGAGCCAACAACAATCGCGAGTCGAAGTTGATCACCGAGAGTGCCAGCCTGGTAGATGAACTGCTGGGTGAAGTTCGTCAGCTGTCGCATCTGTTACATCCACCCACGTTGGACGAAATAGGGCTGCCGTCGGCGATTCAGTGGTATGTCGAGCGATTTGCGAAGGGCAGCAATATCAGTGTCACACTCGAGATCCCAACTGACTTTGGCCGGCTTTCGCGCGAGAAGGAAATCGCTCTCTTTAGAGTCGTTCAAGAATCTCTCGCGAACGTGCATCAGCACTCGGGAAGCACGACGGCGACGGTTCACATCAGCAAGTCTTCAGGTCATGTCTTTGTTCAGGTGAGTGATTTGGGAAAAGGGATGTCGACGGAAGGGTCGAGTACTCGCTCCGGAGTTGGGATTAAGGGAATGTGCGAAAGGTTACGACAACTAGGGGGTGTGCTTAGTGTCCGCTCGAATGGCTGTGGCACGCTGGTGACGGCTGAGCTTCCGGTCGGGTAGGGCGCCAGTCGCCAACTGTTAGGTTTGACGGCCGGCTTTTTTCCACGACCTGGTTAGGAAAGCTCTCCTTACAGGCTCGCTTCCGTTCTGGCCAAGTGGTCTTGCAAAATCCGAGTGGGTCAACAGGTATCGCATCTGAATGGCGCAGCCTTCCACGGAATGCACAAGCATTCCCGTTCCGCCACGTCCAGCTTGTTTCATCGAGTTCCGCGACCAGACTTCCCGCCCAGCGGGCATTCCCCTCTGTAAAACACGTTTCCGATCCTCGGAACTACGGTATCTACCTGATGTTTCACG
>PMHI01000590.1 GCA_003156615.1 Acidobacteriaceae bacterium
TCACCTACAAGATCGTCGAGAAGCTGGAAAATGGCTCTCTCGATGTGGGCGTACTCAGCCTGCCGGTTCAATCTCCCAGCTTGAAGATTCAGGCTATCTTCCGCGACCGCCTGATGCTGATGGTGAGCCCCAAGAATCCTTTAGCCAAGCTGAAGTCGGCGCACATCAGTGACGTCGTGAAACATCCTCTGCTTCTTCCCAAGACCGGCCACACGCGCAGACTGCTGGATAAGCTCTTCCGCGAGTACAACACGGAACTCAAAGTGAGAATGGAACTACCCAGCATTGGAATGATCAAGAGCTTCGTCGCCGCCGACCTTGGCATCTCGCTCATCAGCGCGGCCTTTGCGCGCGATGAAGTAGCCGCCGGGAGGGTGAAGCTGGTCGAGCTGGAAGGCCCCGAACTGTGGCGCGAACTCGGCCTTGCCTACCGGCGCGACCGCACGCACTCCGTGGCCAACAAGACGTTCATTGCCGTGGTGCGGCAGCTCTCGGACTATCTCAAAAAGATGGAAGGCTCTGCCCAATCCTAGAGTGTCTCTTCCTGTCGAGTGCTACAAGGTGCGCTTTGCGGAGGCTCCGGTCAGGCGGCCGTACGGCCCCGTCTTTTCACACTCTGAAGAACCGTCGCGGGAATCTGCAGCACGCGAATCTTCAGGTCTTTTTTCGTGGTGACGTGAACTGCTATACCATCCGCTTCCGGAAACGGATCTGAAACCACTTCAAACTGCTCGCCATAAAGACGAACACTTTTGGAAGCCGAATATCCAAGATGTTTAACGTGTGCACAGATTTCCGAGACAGAGGGAGATTCAACATTGCGGCTGGCCATGATAGGACCATTATAGTCCCCCAACTGGGTGCGTGCGGTTCGAGCCCCGCGACCGAGAAAGATTCAGTTCCAACCCGTTTGCCGTAGTATTCTCGCGAGGAATAATTTCTGACTTCTCCGATCTGGCGAAAGGACACAATACCGTGCCGCAAGATGAAAAGGCGAGTTACAACCGCTTCCTCCTGCTGGTAGCAGGGCTGGGCGGTTTGCTCTACGGAGTGGATGTCGGCATCATTGCAGGCGCTCTGCCCTACTTGGAGGCCACTTCCGGTTTGAATGCGGGCCAGCTCTCGAGCGTCGTCGCAGCCGTGCTCCTTGGCAGCGTGATCTCAACTCTGTTTGCCGGCACGCTGGCGGACTGGATGGGTCGCAAGCTTCTGATGACGCTCAGCGGTGTGCTGTTTGTTATCAGTATTCCATTGATTGCGCTCTCGCACGGCTACGAAGCGTTGGTTCTGGGGCGGCTTTTGCAGGGCATCAGTGCCGGCTTAATCGGGGTAGTGGTTCCGCTGTATTTGGCGGAGTGTCTGGCGGCATCGAATCGCGGCAAGGGCACGGGCATCTTTCAATGGCTGCTGACACTCGGCATCATGACGGCTGCCCTTGTAGGCATGTATTTCAGTATTCGCGTCGAAGAGGTCGCCAAGCTTGGCGATCCTGACAAGCTCCTCGCTTTTAAGGACACGGCCTGGCGCAGCATCTTCTGGGTTTCGCTGCCACCCGGCATTTTGTTTGTGATCGGGAGTTTCATGGTCGCGGAGTCTCCGCGCTTTCTGTTCCGCCGTGGCAGACGCGATGCTGCCTACGCAGCGCTCCTCCGTTCTCGCACGAACCAGCAAGCGAACCTCGAACTCGCGGAAATGGAACAAGCGGCTGCCGCGGAGAAAGCCCAGACCTCAACTGGAGCGAAGACTAAGGAATCGCTCCTGCGCCGGAAATACGTGGTCCCGTTCGTGCTGGCGTGCGTCATTCTCGCGTTTAATCAGGCCACCGGCGTCAACTCCATCATCGGCTATAACGCCAATATTCTTTTACAGAGTGGTCTTTCCGACGTCCAGGCTCATTGGGGCTATGTTCTTTTCACAATCGTGAACTTCCTGATGACGATTGGCGGCGTCCTGCTGGTGGATCGCAAGGGCCGCAAATTCCTGCTGTCGGTGGGAACGGCCGGAATTATCCTGTCGCTTGTCTCGACCGGCCTGCTCTTCCGCCAAACGGAACGCTTGCGCGTGGATTCCAGAAGCCCGGTTCAGTCTATGGTCACGGCGGACCAGAAGGTCACACTCACCTATAACCGGACGCTGGCCGAGACGCTGCTGAGCGCAGGCGGAAACGCTGCCCAGCAAATCGCGGGCCGCCCTACTTCTTTGGTCGTTATCTATTCCTATGGAGACTTCCAGGCGGCAACCAAGGCCGCGCGTTCCGACGACACCGCCGCCACCCCGATCGAGATCACCCGCGAAAGCTGCGTGCCCGCCAACAAGGTGGTGGCGTTCTTTTCCAATCCCTTCGGCGATCTTGATGCGGCGCGCCAGGCACCGCTAAAAATCAATAATGCGCTGATCACTCCGTTGCCCAGCCAGCGCAGCGGATGGCGAGTCGCCCTCACTCTTTTCGTCTTCATGGCTTTCTATGCCGTCGGTCCGGGTGTGTGTGTGTGGCTGGCTCTTTCCGAACTGATGCCGACCCGCATTCGGTCCAACGGCATGAGCATCGCCCTGCTGCTCAACCAGGCGGTTTCCACCGGCATTGCCGCCGTATTCCTGCCCACAGTCGGCAAGTATGGCTACGCCGCCATGTTTTTTGGTTTTGCCGGCTGCACCGTGATCTATTTCATCACGGCCGCGGTGTTCCTGCCGGAAACAAAAGGGAAAACTTTGGAAGAGATCGCAGCTTATTTCGAGGGCACAAGAAAAAAGCCTGGCCTCGCAGCTGTTTGATAGCATAACGGAGCCTCGAGTGAAGATAGTGCCGAGAACGGAGTCGGTAAAGCGAGGCTAGTGGCTACTTCTTGGCGTCGGGCCAAATGCAGCCTGGCGTCACTCAGGAAGACTTCGTTAGGACGAGCGTTATTGAGATTCATGGCCAATCGGTTATTCTGAACAATAGTGAAGCTAGAGGTTCGAATCGTGAGGGCCGCATGAACAGAACCATTTTCGCCCTGTTTGTCGCTGCCGCCTTGAGTTGTAATGCGCAGACCAAACCTGCCGGAGCATGTTCATTCGACAGTTTCGATGCCGCCTTCACTCCCCATCCAAGAATTGCCACAGTAACGACGAAGGCGTCGGTACTGACTTGGCTTACCTGCGACTCGCCCAAGGGCTGTGTGTCGTTGCCTATCGAGGCGGGATCCCCTGTGCTGATCTACAACGTGCAAGATCGGTGGACCTGCGGATACACGGCCGACAGTCACGGCGGAGGCGCGGTCTGGTTTCGCTCGGCTGACCTCCGCCTGGTTTCGTATGCCCGCGATTCTCCACTCACGGCCTGGCTCGGCGGCTGGACGGGAGGCCAGGATCGTGTACGCATCGATCTGTCAAAGGCAGGAGGAAGCCTTCATCTTCAAGGTAAGGCAACGTGGCATGGTGAAGGAGGTATTGAGCACTACGGAAACATCGAGGGCGACGCCTTCCCAGAGGGCAATCACCTGCATTTGTCGCCGAATAGCCCTGCCGGATGTACCGTAGACTTGGTGCTTTTCCGCAAATTCATACTTGCCAGGGACAATGGTCTTTGCGGAGCATTGAACGCCCGCTTTTGGGGATTCTGGCGACAGACCGCTTCGGGACAGCAGGACAGCGAGGCTAACTGAACTCGCCGAAGTCTCTTCGTGGAGCGGGAGACGGGGATCGAACCCGCAACCACCGGCTTGGGAAGCCGATGCTCTACCATTGAGCTACTCCCGC
>PMHI01000269.1 GCA_003156615.1 Acidobacteriaceae bacterium
GGCTTGCCGCTTCTGTACGAACGAAGACACGGCTTGGCCTTCACTAGGTTTTGTCTGGAAAGCTGTCAAGTATGCACGAGCAGCTGCTTCGTCCCAGCGTAGAGCCGGACGCCATAACATCTGCATGCGTTCCTGGATTGGTGCAACATCGCAGTGCACTCGCTCCCGACGCTTTGGCAGTACGATCTGGTTCTGATCGTCTCACGTATAGCGAATTAGACGCGCGTTCAAACCAATTGGCGCATCACTTGCAACACCTCGGGCTAGCCTCGGGCAGCTTGGCGGCAATATGCCTGGAGCGTACGCTTGCTTTTCCGGTGGCAGCTCTGGCGATCCTGAAGCTTGGCGCCGTATATCTGCCCATTGAGCCCAAAACGCCACCAGATCGTTTGAATGCGATGTTAACTGACGCGCGGGTTTCCTTAGTCGTGGGCGATTCAAATGTCGTCGGTTCGTCACGCTCTATACTTGACTTGAAGCNNTCATGGCAACCTGCTCAACCTAATCCACTGGCACAATCGCGCGTTTGGCATTACGGCTGACGATCGCGCGAGTCAGTTGGCCTCAATTGGGTTTGATGCGGCGGTGTGGGAGTTCTGGCCTCATCTGGTGGCTGGAGCCAGCGTGCATTTGGTCGATGAGGAAACACGCAGTGATCCCGAAAGGCTCCGCGATTGGCTAAGTAATGAAGAAATCACGATCTCGTTTGTTCCAACTCCATTAGCGGAACGAATGATAAAACTGACATGGCCGGCAGAGATCAAGCTTCGTTTTCTACTCACCGGCGCCGACACTTTGCACCACTATCCGCCGGTCAATCTGCGGTTCCCTCTGGTCAATAATTATGGGCCCACAGAGTGCACCGTAGTTGCGACTTCGGCAACCGTTTATTCCACAGCCAACGCGGACCGCCTGCCGCCCATTGGCTACCCTATTGATAACACCAAAGTCTACATTCTCGATAGCGACATGAAGCTAGTGCCCACCGGGAAAATCGGGGAGATTTACCTTGCTGGCGCATCGGTCGCACGAGGATATCTCAATGATTCGGAATTGACTGCAGAACGCTTTCCGCGCGATCCTTTCAGTTCCACAACCGGAGCGCGGCTGTACCGCACGGGGGATCTAGGCTGTCGTCTACCAGACGGACAGATTGCGTTTCATGGACGTCTTGATGATCAAGTGAAGGTCCGCGGCTATCGGATCGAGTTGAATGAGATCATCGGCATCCTCGATCGACACCCGGCAGTGCGCGAAAGTGTTGTTGTTGCTTCTGAGGATGGTGTGGGCGATAAGAGGCTCATAGCTTACATCGTGCCTCATGGTAGTACTCCCACAGTAAGCGAAATCCGCGATTTCCTTGGCCGAGAATTGCCGACCTACATGATCCCTTCTACCTTTATAGCTCTAGACGCAATCCCCCGGGGAACAAATGGAAAGGTAAATCGCTCTGCATTGCCTGTGCCTTGCGATCAGAACATCCTGCGCGATCAAGTCTTCGTTCGTGCCCAAACCGTCATAGAACAGCGGGTGGCCGAGATCGTGGTCTCGCTATTGGGAGTCGATGACATTGGCGTCAACGACAATTTCTTCTACTTAGGAGGTAGTTCATTATTCGGAACGCAAGTGATCACTCGTTTGCGAGAAAGTTACGACATAGAACTTCCACTATTGCGCCTGTTTGATTGTCCCACCGTTGAGGCGCTTACGGTCGAAGTTGAGCGACTCGTTGAGGCGAAGGTCGAGGCGATGAGCGAAGCCGAGGCTCGCACATTGCTCGCTCTGAACACCGAACAAAGCAGCCTATGAGCACATCAACATCCCCGGGCAGCGTAAGCGCTAGAAGCAAGGGAACAAGCGCGCTAAGTCTTTATCACCTCCTCGACCCAGAGGTGCTCGCCAATCCGTATCCTTTGTTTCGTCGCTTGCGCACAGAAGCTCCGGTCCATTGGGATCCGTTCCTGCACACCTGGGTCGTAACCCGGTATGTAGACGTACTTCATGTCCTGCACACCTTCTCAGCGAAACGAACCCACACACCGGAGAAACTCAGTGCCGTCGGACTATCCGAGATGTCTCCCATCGCCCAACTGATGGTAAAACAGATGCTATTCATGGATCCGCCGGCGCATACGCGGTTGCGAAGCCTGGCGTCGCAAGCCTTTAGTCCGGCTCGCGTAGCAGTGTTGCGATCCCATATTCAGGAAATCGTCAGTCGGCTGCTGGACGACGTTCAAGACCGCGGTCAGATGGACATCATTCGCGATCTCGCTGAACCACTTCCGGCCATTGTGACCGCTGAAATGTTGGGCGTCCCGTTAGAGGACCGGCACCAGCTAAAAGCGTGGTCTGCCAACTTCGCGGAGATGCTAGGCAACTTCCAGCACAACCCCGAACATGCTCCACGCATGCTGCGCACGGTGCAGGATATGAGCACTTATTTTAGGGATACCATCCGACGCCAAAAGGAGCGCCCGCACGAAGGCCTGGTTCACTCCCTGATGATGACGGAAGTCGATGGCGATCGCTTAAGCGAGGAAGAAATTGTGGCCACGAGTATCGTCACCATGGTCGGCGGTTTGGAAACCACGACCAACCTGATCGGCAACGGGATGCTCACACT
>PMHI01000510.1:0-5960 GCA_003156615.1 Acidobacteriaceae bacterium
GCGGTCCAGCAGGTAGACTCCATCCACCTTCATGGCGTCAACAATGGCGTCGACTTTCGCTTTGTCGCGCCCTTCCGAAAAGTTCGGTACACACTCCACCAGCGTAGACATAGGTCAGAAGAATAGCTGGGGCCGGAGGATGGAAGCAAGGGAGGTCTGTCACAGGTAGGGAAAACGAGCAGTTTTGACGCATGTACTATCCGTAACCTCACTGCATCAAAAGTAACAGGGATACAGTTAAAGTAAGACTTTAATTGAAGAATTCGACGAAACTACCGTGGCTCAGAGGACAAACAGAAAGAAGAGAGTAGTCAGATGTTCGCGCTTCCAACCCCGCGACCACAAGCCGGGCAAAAGATTCCCGCAAGCAAACTCTCCGGAAAATTGTCCGCCTTCTCGAAGAGCAGATGGAAGAGCCGAGCCCTTGTTGCAAAGAACCCTCGCACGGCTGCATTTGTAGAGATGCGGAAAGACTCAAGTCTTCCCGTGCGGAAACTCCTTCCCGGTTGCCGTTTCCTTAAAGATTATCTCCGTGCCTCGGTGGTGAACGCCGTTCCCCACTTTCTCTTTGGTTTCCCTCGCGACTAAGATTAGAATTACAAAATTCGGCGTGCACCTCGCCCATGGCAGATCAGATCAAGACGCGCCCTGCGGCTGCTCGTGTCGACCCTGCTGCGGATGCCCTCACNNGAAGACACCACGCTGAAGCGCTTTGTCGCCATCAAGCGCATGTCGCCTCACGCCCGGTCCACTAAAGCCGACCGCAAACGCCTGCTCAAGGAAGCCCAGCGCGCCTCCGCTCTCAACCACCCCAACCTCGGCTCCATCTTCGACGTAGTCGAGCACGCCGGCGAACTCTGGGTCGTGATGGAGTACATCGAAGGCAAGACTCTGCGTCATCGCCTCAAACAACCCATTTCCACCGACGAATTCTTCGCCATCGCCGCGCAATGCTGCGAAGGCCTGCAGGCCGCTCACGAAAAAGGCATCATTCACGGCGATATCAAGCCCGAGAACATCATGCTCACTCCCGGCAACCGGGTAAAGATTCTCGACTTCGGTGTTGCCCGCCGGGCCTGGAGCAGCAGTCCCAGCGCCGACACCAAAAGCATGGAGACCATGACCCCCGCCGGTGGCACTCCCGCCTACATGGCTCCCGAAGTCCTGCTTCAGAAGCGCGATGACGGCCGCTCTGACATCTTCTCCCTCGGCCTCGTCTTCTACGAAATGCTCGGCGGCGGGCAGCCCTTTCAAAGCGACAGTCTGGCCACCACCGTGGCACGCATCGTCCACGACGACCCGCCCTCGCTCAAGAATGTTCCCGGCCCACTGGCCGCTGTCATTTCTCGCACCCTGGCTAAGGATCCCGATGCGCGCTATCCCAACGTCGCCGTTCTCTTGGATGACCTGCGCCGCGTTCAACAAGGCGGAAAGCCGAAACGCGACCCGTCGGCTGCCGGCAATCTTCGCCGGTACCGTGGGCTTGCCGCGTCGGCAATAGTCCTGATTGTCGTAGCGCTCCTCGCCTCTCCTCCTGCGCGCCGCTGGTTGCGCTCTTCGACTGCGAGTACCACCGCCACTCCATCCCAGCCCATCGGACTGCCTCAAACCAAAATCCTGGCCGTCCTTCCCTTCACCGCCGTTGACGGCAACCCAAAACTCACCGCCCTCGGCGAGGGTTTGGTCGAAAGCCTGGCCAGCAAACTCGGCAAGCTCACCGAGGACCGCGCCTTTGAGGTCGTCCCCGCGCGCAACCTGCAGGACAAAAAGATTTCCACGCTCCCCGACGCCGCCCGGATGTTCGGCGCCAACCTCGGGCTCACTCTCGCCCTCGCGCCTCAGTCCGCCGGCCTGGTCAAAGTCACTTATTCTCTGCTCAATGCCCAAACTGGCGCGCCCATTGGCGGCGGCGCCCTCACCGTCCCCACCACAGACGCTTTCTCGGTGGAACAAGACGTCGCTGAAGGAACTGTCGAAGCCCTGCGCCTGCAGTTGCACCCTGAAGAAGAAACCGCTCTGAAATACCACGGCACCGATAAAGCAGAAGCCTACCAGTATTATCTGCAGGCGCAAGGCTATCTCCTCGATCACAGCAGGGCTGAGAATCTCGACAACGCCGCCCTGATGGCCCGCGAAGCCCTCAAGCTCGATCCCAACTTCGGCATGGCCAAAGCCGTTCTCGGCGAGAGCTACTGGCTCAAGTATTCCGACACCAAGCAAAAGCAATGGATCGCCCCAGCCCAGACCGGCTGCAATGACGCCGTCAAACTCGGCAACGCCGGCACCGCCGGCCACGTCTGCCTCGGCCTGATCGAAGACGGCACTGGCCACTCGCCCGAGGCCGCTGCCGAATTTCAGCTCGCCCTCGGTCTCGAACCCACCAATGAAGAAGCCGCCATTGGTCTAGCGCTGGCCTACGAACACGAAGGCAAAATTACTGAAGCCGAAAAGGCCTACCAGCAAGCCATTCAGTCCCATCCCAACAGTCGCTACAGCTACAACCTTTTCGGCACGTTCTACCGGCGTCGCGCCGAGTATGACAAAGCCCTGCAAATGTTTGCGAAGGTTATTCAGATCGCTCCCGAGTGGTACGGGACGTATGTGAATATCGGATCCATCTACAACGACATGGGCCAATACGAGAAGGGGATCGACCCCTTGAAAAGGTCCATCGCCATCCGGCCAAGCTATTCCGGATATGTAAACCTCGGCGCAGCGTATTTTGGCCTCAATCGGTTTGACGACGCGGCCAAAGCCTACCAGGAGGCGATCAAGCTAGACCCTGAGCAGCAAGTCATTTGGGGCAATCTGGCCGCGGCCCTTTACTACGGCGGCAAGAAGGATCAGGCGGTGGGGCCAAGTCGCAAAGCGATCGAACTCGCGTTGGCAGACTTAAGGGTCAATCCTCGCGATGCGGAATTGCTCAGCAGCTTGGCGGGTTATTATTCCATGCTCGGTGATCGCAAGAACGCACTGCTTTATCTGGGTCAGGCATTGCAGTACGGCCATAACGATAAAGGGATATTGTTTGACGCGGCCGGAGTGTATAGCCAACTCGGCGAAACCGGATTAGCAATCGAATGGCTGGGCAGGGCTGTGCAGGCCGGCTACACGACAGACAAGATTCGGAGCGATCCCGAGTTCGCTAAACTGGCCGGCAATCCGACTTACGAGCAGTTGATCAAGTCTTCACATCCGTAAATTCCCGGCACACTTCGCCGGGAACGGGCCCACGAAATAAATGCTTTGGGGATGGCGCGGCTTCTAGGGACGGCACGGCTTCAGTCCTTGAGCTGCCCTGAGTGAGCGAAGCGAGTCGAAGGACGCTGCTAAACCACCAAACAACTCGGGCTTTAGAGCCCGAGGGCCAGCATTCGCTAACCCGAAAGGTTTAGGTGACGAATAAAATTCCAGTCCTCGAGCGAAGGTTGTGTCGAGCCATCGCCCTGGTAATCCAAAAGGAACACACGCGTGATGAAAGAAAAAAAAGGAAAGGGAAAGAAAACAGATTCAACCTCCCCCACCTCAAACATCTGCGACAATTTTTCAGGAGACCCTGGCGATCCCGTGCAGTGGCAGGGCGTCCCCGCACGCTGCACCGTAAGTCAAGTAACATCCGGCGACCCTGAGCTCACGTTCCCCTTCACACCCGCGCAGGGGTCGAACGGGTCGTATTCCATGAGGCTGCCCACCCTGGCCACCATTGGCATTGGGTCCACACCCGGGGCCGGCACTTACTATTTCAACGCGAGTTGCTGCTCCACAAGGGGCAGCCGTGTACTCCGTGAACTTCCCCTAACGCCAGCAGTTCACCCGCGGGCGCGCGGCTTCCAGTCGAAGCCGAGCGCCCCGGCCATTTGAAAGGAGAAACAACTATGTCAACTACCAGAACCCCGAACATCTGCAGCGATTTTTCAGGAAACCCTGGCGACCCCGTGCAGTGGCAAGGCGTCCCACCAACCGGCTGCCAAATCACGGCGGACGGAACCTGGCCCTTCAACATAGGGCCCTCGATCACCCTTCCGAACCTCGTGACCGTCACCATTGCGTCCGGACTCGCGGCCGGTACTTACCATTTCGACGTGAGTTGCTGCTCCACCCACTCCGTAACCGTCTCCTAGCCTCACCACTTCACCCGCGGGCGCGCGGTTTCCAGTCGAAGCCGAGCGCCCGGCTGCTCCCCTTCGTTGTCTGCGTGCCTCCGTGGTAGGATCTCGTCTCACTTCCTCCAAAACCTCCCCACTCCCACGCGCACCTGCACCGTATTCAGCCCCGGATTCAGCGACGCCAGCCCCGCATTCGAAATGTGCAAATACCGCAACTCCACACTCCAGTTATATTTCGCGCCCAGCACATGCGTCCCCAGCGCGGCCGCCGACGTGAAGTTCACCGTGTTCGTATAAGTCGGGACATTGTGATCGCTGAACAGCGTCCCCCCGCTCAGCTCAAAGTAAGGAGACAGCCGCCCCCGCCGCTTGAAATTCCACTTCAGCCCAAACGGATTGAATCCCACTCCATAGGCCGTATTCGCCGGCTGAAAAATCAAATACGCCGGTTCCGCATCCACCGCATACTCGAATCGTCCTCGCAAAAATCCCGGCAAATGCTCCCCTGTAATCACCCATCCATAACGCAGTCCCAAATCAAAAATCCCGGTGTGCGAAGTCCCGCCCGGAACCGAGTATCCACCGCCGGTCCAAACCTGTACCTCGTGCCCACCCTCCTCCGGCCCAGCCTCGGACTGCGCCAAGCCCCTAGTTGTGACAAAAATTAAGAATGCCAGAAAAGCAACCAGCGCAATGCCGCCCCGCAATCTGATTTGCATGATTAAAGAGGTTGCCCGACCATCACCAATTTTGCAAGCATGCTGCCTTACTCAGTGTTCCGCCGTGCCCTCTGCGTTGAAGACTTTAGGCCGTGATCCAGGTCACAGCCTCCCCCACCACCCGGCGTTAGCCTTGACTCGTCCTCGATCGTCATCGTTCATCGCAGGCTCCGATGTCCCGAGCGACGTCCAAATCAACATTCAGACCTGCACTGCTTTTTTCCCTCGTATTCATTTTCCTGACCGCGCTTTCCGTACAACAACCCAAACTCCCAACCAAGACTCCTCCCTTTAAGGGGCGAGCCTAGAGGCAGCTCGGCCGCAACGTATAAAATCGCTCAAGAACACAGGGTAAAGCTGGACTCTAGCAAACCCCGCAGTCACGAGGCGTGAGCTGCGAGAACTGAAACTGAGAAACTGGTTTCACGCCCTTGACATCCCCACACTCACATCCTATAATTAGCACTCGATAGGCGAGACTGCTAACAACACTCGCTAACCAACAACAATTCATAGGGTTACGTAACGTCAACCTCACTATCCAACCTTGAAAGGAGTCACACCCATGGCAAAATTCAGCCCGCTACATGACCGTATTCTGGTCCGTCGCGTGGAAGAAGCTTCCACCACCCGAGGCGGCATCATCATCCCCGACTCGGCAAAAGACAAGCCGCAAGAAGGGGAAGTCATTTCCACCGGCAAGGGACGCACCAACGATGAAGGCAAGACCTTCCCTCTCGCCGTTAAAGAGGGCGACCGCATCCTGTTCGGCAAGTACTCCGGCACCGAGATCAAGATCGATGGCGAAGACTTCATCATCATGAAAGAGGAAGAAGTCCTCGGCGTCCTAACCGGATCCTCGAGCTCCGCCAGTTCGAACAAGAAAGAAACGGTCGGCGCACGCCGATAAGCGACCTATAGACGTAGCTTTGTTAACGTCTAGGTTTTAAGGGCGCAAGGTTTACCCTGTGAACCCCCGTGCCCTCTTTGTTTAAAGATTTCTATATTCGAAGGAGAAAAGCATCATGGCAAAGCAAATCGTACACGGCGAAGAGTCCCGCCAGGCAATCCTGCGCGGCGTCAACCTTCTTGCCGACGCAGTCAAGGTCACGCTCGGCCCTAAGGGCCGCAACGT
>PMHI01000510.1:6026-12898 GCA_003156615.1 Acidobacteriaceae bacterium
GTAAAGACAGTAGCGGCCGGCGCCAATCCAATGGCGATGAAGCGCGGCATCGAGAAAGCCGTAGCTCTGGTCTGCGGAGTCTTCGACAAGAAAACCGGCGAACGCGGCAAAGGCGAACTCGACAAGTTCTCCAAGCCTGTCTCCGGCGAAATGATAGCCCAAGTCGGCACCATAAGTGCGAACAACGATGAGACCATTGGGCACATCATTGCCGAAGCCATGAAGAAGGTTGGCAAGGATGGCGTCATCACGGTTGAAGAGTCGAAGACGCTCGAGACACAGCTGGAAGTTGTCGAGGGCATGCAGTTTGACCGCGGCTATCTGTCGCCTTACTTCGTTACTGATCCCGAGCGCATGGAAGTTGCTCTCGAGAACGCTTACATTCTGATCAATGAGAAGAAGATCAGCTCTATGAAAGATCTACTTCCGTTGCTCGAGCAGATTGCCAAGGGCGGTAAGCCGTTGCTCATCATCGCGGAAGACGTTGAGGGCGAGGCTCTAGCTACGCTCGTCGTTAACAAGCTGCGCGGGACGCTGCAAGTCGCGGCNNGCTTCGGCGATCGCCGCAAGGCCATGCTGCAAGATATCGCCATCCTCACGGGCGGCAAGGCCATCACGGAAGATCTGGGCATCAAGCTCGAGAATGTGCAGATCAGTGATCTCGGCCAGGTGAAGAAGCTTACCATCGACAAGGACAACACGACCCTGGTCGAAGGCAAGGGCAAGCACTCGGAGATCGAAGGCCGGGTGAAGGAAATTCGCAGCCAGATCGACAAGACCACCAGCGACTACGACCGCGAGAAGTTGCAGGAGCGGTTGGCGAAGCTGGTCGGTGGCGTAGCCGTGATCAAAGTCGGCGCCGCGACCGAAACCGAAATGAAAGAGAAGAAAGCTCGCGTCGAAGATGCCATGCATGCTACGCGCGCAGCCGTGGAAGAAGGCATTGTCCCCGGAGGCGGAGTGGCGCTGGCACGTTGCGTCGCGGCTTTGGACAAGCTGAAGCTCGATGGTGATGAGCAGATCGGGGTCAACATCGTGAAGCGCGCTCTGCAAGAGCCGTTGCGCCAGATCGTCGAGAACGCCGGCGAAGAAGGCGCGGTCGTGCTCGGCAAGGTGCTCGACTCCAAGGACCCCAACTACGGCTTCAACGCCCTGAACAACGAGTATGAGGATCTGGTCAAGGCAGGCGTGCTCGATCCGACGAAGGTGGTGCGTACTGCGCTCACCAATGCCGGCTCGATTGCGTCGTTGATGCTCACTACCGAAGCCCTGGTCGCGGAGATTCCGGAAAAGAAGGAAGCTCCGATGCCGGGCGGACACGGTGGTGGTGGCGGCATGGGTGATATGTACTAAGAAGAGCCGTCAGCTTTCACCGTCAGTAACGTCAAAGGCCCCGCTCGAGAGAGCGGGGCCTTTTTGTCGTCGGTCCGTTGGTTGTTAGTCGTTGGTTGTTGGCAAAATCAAAAGATCCGAGCGGCGTGCGACCCATGCACTGCTCGCAACGTAGTCAAAATTGAACAGGCTTGTCGCGGGAGCGACAAGGCCGGTCCATAGGCGCTTGAAACCGTCGAGAGGGAGGGCCAGAAAATGGTCCATTTATGGTTCAAGGATACAGTTCGAATGTCGACTTCTTCAGGAACGTTCGCGATGACCTCCAGCAGATGGTTCTCCCGTTTGACGATGGCGAGGTCATTGTTTATGATCGAAGTGCGGGGTGGAGCAGTCTGGTAGCTCGTTGGGCTCATAACCCAAAGGTCGGTGGTTCAAATCCACCCCCCGCAACCAAAGAAATCATAGGTTTACGGGAATTTTGGATTTTCGGTTGTAGTCCAAAATGGTCCATTAAGCGAAAATAATTTCCCGCCAAGGCCGCTCTGACGCGGCCTTTCGCTATTTGGGCTGTTTTTGGGAGAGAACCCGCTGCACGACGGATGTGTTGGCTCTTCTCTTTGCGTCCATGAACGCACCGCCGTACACATTCATCGTAGTTGAAATGTTGGCGTGGCGCATCAGCTTCTGCTGAACGCCAAGTGGAACCCCAGTGTCGTCGAGCCAGGCTCGATAGCTGTGACGCAGCGAATGCCAACCAATCGCACTCTGAATCTTTGCCCGTCGCGCCGCTGGCTTCAGCACCTTCTTGCGCAAAGAGCTTGAATCGTAGGGCCTGTTGGTCCTTGGACTAGGGAATACCCAGTTCCCGGACGTCTCCGGACAAAGGCGCTTCCACTCCAGAAGGATGGTCGCAACGCCCGGGTCCAGAGGCAGTTCGTCCTGTGAGTATTCGGATTTCAGCTTTGTTGTTTGGCTTCGAGCCCACCCTTCGGTGACTACCACCGCTAAGCGCTCGAACTCGATCGACTGCCAGCGCAATCCCAGAACCTCGCTGATTCGCAATCCTGTACAGCCGGCGAGAAGAACCATCGATCGGTAAGGTTGAAGAAGTTGATTGAGTAGGTCCACGAACTCGTGCTGCGTCAGAATCCGCGGTGGTTTGAGCCGTCTGCTGACTCCTTTTAGTTCGACCAGACCGATCGGGTTTCGCTCGAAGGGAACAAGCTCCGATGCGGTTTCCCACTCAAGAACTTCCGCCATCCGGCGCTTGCTCGTTACCTCTTGGTCGGTCCTACCATCGTAGCTGCCGCTGCTCCACGTTGTTTGTGCATCCGGTTCCGAAAACACCTGACACACACATCATTTCCTGACGCGGTGGTGCCATTGTGCGCCGCCCAGCCCTCACGTTACGTTTGAGCCATGGTGCACTACGACGATAATTTTGAACCATATTGGCTTGACGAGAAGAACTGGCTCGTAGAGATCATCATGCTGCCTAAAGACGAGGATCTCAGTGCTGATTTGAAGTACATGGGAAAGCTCCTCGCCTTCAGCTTGATTACGAACACACGGATGATTGCTCAGATCGGCAATGCGAACGAAGACATCCCTGCATACGAACTGTGGTTCTCCTTCACCAGCCCAGGGAACAAGCAGAGATTTTTGGACCTGGTGCGTCAAGACGGGTACGCCGACCCTGATGAACCCACGACTCTGAAGGAGCCTCCCGTCTTGGAAGACCTCCCGCCTCTCCGCCCGCTCAGTTATGTCTTCCCGAAGGACGTAATGGAGCAGATTACGAATATTGCTCTGATGGTACAGATGTCAATGGGGGTAACTGGTCAGGAGAGCAATTGATCGGCATTTGCAAGCTTTGCCCGCCGACGCGCATTCTAACTGCTTAAGCAGCATTCCCTCTGAGTGTGTCCTCGTCTCCACGGCCGATCAGCTCATTCGCCGCGGTGGGCAATTCACCAACCGATGTTGCCCCACGATGCCAGCAGTCACGGGCCTGAGCAAAATCCAGCAAGTCGGCCCGATGCTCTTGCGCGCCAACAAACATGCTAATGGAGACATCGCGGGTGGTGAACAAGGAAACGGAACGCGGCCCCGCTATATTTTCAAAGCATTAGCAGGTCAAGGACCTCGAGCGGCTGTTCAGGCCCGTCGTGATCCGTGCTGCTCGCGGGCAGGTAGAGACCGAAGTGCCACTTTCTGTTCCGCGCTGGCCACGCGCCGTGCGGTAGCCAAACGCTTCGGCCGGTCATAGTCCGCGAAATCCGCAATCGCTCGATCGACTTCGCGAGCGAAATCCTCAGCTGGCGTACCGTCAGCGAGGCACCGGAAGTACGCGGCCAAGGCAGCCCGCCAGTCGACACCCACCTGCCATGAGCCGCCCTCGTCGGCGAAGAACACCACGCTGTCGGGATCCATGTCGAGACGCCTGAGTAGCGCGAAGAGCAATTCGAAGGCCTCACGAACGGAGGACGATCGCCCCCTCGCTGATGCGCGAATACATTTGTCGATCAGACGCTCGAATTCCACGATGAAGGCGTCCGTGCCTTCGAAGTGTCCATGTAGTTCTTCGAATTCACGGCGAAGCTCTCATAGTAGTCCCCACGCAAGCAGGCGTCGTGAAATGTCCGGACTTCGACAAGCAGGGTCGCGGCGTCGCGCGTCGCCTCGCTTATTATTAGCAGATCGAGCCGAACCATGCCCGCTACGAGCGAACCAAGTCGCGCCTGCGGTACTAGTTCGATCGCCCGATTCGCGATGCTGAGGAGATTGCCGCGGCTCATGTGCCGAAGCGCGGCCCGCAGCTTCTCAATATCAACTCGCTGACCCATCGCCGTTGCGGTCATGCTCAATCATCTTCCCAGTTGAGTCTCTTCCGGAACGGACCGATCAGGCCCCGCACGCCTTGATTGTCAAACGGGTTGAGCCACAGCATGCGATCGAATACACGTTCGGCCTCTTCGAACCGACCCGGACGCCACCAGCATAGGGCCGTGCCCGTGCATGCACCGGAGAAACGGCCGGTTGTCAACGTCACCCCACCGGAGAAGCCCTTCGAAGTTCTGCCCCAATGACAGATCGCCAATCCGCACGCCCGCCTTGTAATGACGAATGGCTTCCGCCGTCCGGTCGAACACGAAATTACCGAAGTGGGCATGAGCATCCAGGCACCTGATGTCGGCCTCACAGAGTTCCATCAGTATCTTATACGCTGCCGCGATTCTCGAGTTTCAGGGGGACGAGCCCGGCGGCCATTTCTGCGCCGTGCAGAATTCAGACGTTGCCTCGTAACAGAACCCCGGCTCTTTTCCCGCGGTGGACACAACGCTTGCGATACCATTGACTGACCCCAGCACAGCGGAGCGAATAACTACAGAGAGTAGGCTCGTAACACAATGAAGTCCTGCCCGGAGATCGGCCAGACGCCGCCACGATGACATCCCCCGATCCAAGTCGCACTATCGCGTCGCTTGCGCGCGACCAGGTCAATCTCGATCTGAAAACGGTCGATCTGTGCTTTCTCGCGGGGCTCTACTTGAGGGCTGACAAGGCGGCGCTTGCATCTTTCGAGGAAGACATGCTCGTCGATATGTTCGAGCAGGTTTGCGATGTAGTCGAGCCGGGCGCAGACAATCCCCGCAAACGCGCGACACACGCGATCCAGAGGCTTCGTGAACAACGCATGCTTGCTCGCGTCGATGGGGCAGGGATTGTGCGCGCGGGGGAGTACGCGCTGACGCGGCTGGCTGCGGCTGTCATCGAGTATTTCCTCGCTGACGAGGCGCTCACGCGTGAGAGCCTTACTCTACTCACGGGCACGCTCCGCGCGCAACTCGCAGAGGTGTTGGCGGCTGCCAAGAAGGTGGACGGCGAAGAAGCCTGGCGACGGAATGTCGTCGGTCCCTTGCGGGTGACCGTGGGCGACCTCGTCGCGGGCATTGAACGCCGACAGCGCGGGCTCGATGCTCAGCAGGAGGAAGTGCAAGCGGAAATCGCGACAATGCTGTCGGCCGATTGGTTCAGTGCGGTCGACCGGTGCCAGGCGCTCCTCGACACGACGGCAAACACTCTGCGGGAGCTGAACGAAATCCTGCTGCGCGACACCAACCACTTCGTTGCGCTCCTCCAGGAGATCCAGACTCTAGCCATTACGGCCGAGATCACAGAAGCAAACGAAACCGTCCAGCGCGTCATCGAGCACGTCGATCGCATCGCGGCCTGGGGCGGTGCGCGGCAACGCGCGTGGTCTGAGTACTACCAGTACGTGCACCGCTATTTACGAGACGTTGTGCGCCTCGATCCGGATCGCGCGCTCAGCCAACGGCTGCGTGACCAACTGGCCGCCTGGTCATCGCGGCGATTCCACCTGCTCGTCGCCGACGCATCGTCGATCCGTCTGCTGCGCCAGCTCGAGGCACGCGTGGAGCTTCCGATGGTGGCGAGGCCGCGCGCGGATCGTGAGTTCGCGCCCGAGTGGATGGACGCTGACCACGCGCTCGCCGACATAGAGGCGATGGTCGTGGCGGCAGTCCAACAGGGTGCGCATACCCTGGTCGATGTCACTTCGCGCGTCCTGCCGGCGCTGCCGAACTCCACGCACTATGCAGCCACAGGCCGCGTCGCTGATGCGCTCGTCCGTCTGGCAGCAGTGCACGCGGAGCGCGAGCGCCCATGGNNGTGCTGGTGCAAGAGCGACTCGAAATCGAGGACTGGACGGTGAGCGGTCGCGAAGGCGTGTCGTGACGGACTCGACCTTTCATACGCTTGAAGCAGCCATCGGCGACGAGCACTTCCCCGAGGTCGACCTCATGCTGCGGCGAGGTCGGCATATCGGCCGAGATGACGGCACCGCCTACGACTATCTCGTCGATGCGCAAGCCTTGCTCGAGCCGTTCTATCGGCGCTTTGGCTGCGAGCTCGTTCAGCAGAGCGACGGTTACTTCTACCTACTGCCGTCGGGTGATCGACTCGGCCGGCGGCAGCTGTCTGCCGGTGAAATGCTGGTCGGGCAGACGCTCGCGTTGCTTTACCTCGACCCGGCGACGCTTCAGCACGGTGGGCTCGTCGGCCGCGAGGTTTTGTTGCAGCGACTATCCGGACTTCTCGGCACCGACGTGCTCGTGCGTACGCTGAACCCGCGCAAGCGTAAGTACGACGAGCGCGTCGCGGCGGAAACGGTTCGTACGCAGGTTGGTGAAGCGCTCCGGCGGCTCGCTGACCTCGGCTTCGTCGACATCGTCGACGGCGTGCGACTGCGGCTTCGGCCCGCGCTCATGCGCTTTGCAGATCCCGTCCGTGGATTGCAGGATCTGAATGGGGCTCTCGAGCGTCTCGTCGCCCGCGGCGAGGCGCTCCTTGGCGAAGCGAGCACCGAGGACGATGGTGCGAATGATGAGGAGCCCGCATGATGAACCGCACGCGCGCTGATGCTCTCGCCATGGTGAACTGGAAGGGCGTGTTCTACGAGCGCTACCTGCTCGATCGGCACGTGACCGCGCTCGAAGGCGCCAATGGCGCCGGCAAGA